>JAUYBJ010000118.1 GCA_030693155.1 Methylococcales bacterium | reverse complement strand
TCTACCTTTCGGACTGCTTTGGCTAATCAAGCCACAGCAAGAACAGGTTTGGGTAGTGTAGCTTTCGTTGACTTCTACAAACACGCCTTGCGTCGCTATCGACTTGTATTCAAGTTGTGTTTTTATCATGCACCAGCCTGCATCCAAAACGGACTTCGCCATCTTGGTTTTTGCGAGTTTCTGACTGCTAACGTTGCCAACGATGATTAAACTGTTTTCTTTGACTATTTTATGGGTGAATTTATGGATTGCGTCCTTGCGGGTGTTCTTTATCTTGGCGTGAATGCCTTTAACGCGCTTTTTGTCTTTAGCGCGTTGTGCTTTGCCCAGTTTTAATTCCAGATTTCGGTAGCAATCCTGTCTTGCTAAGCTGTCGGCATTTGAACAAGTTGCCGTGGTTTTCAGTCCTAAATCAATGCCAACTTGTCCGCCTGCCGTTGGTCTGGTTTCCGTTTCAACATGAACAACAATATTGAAATACCAGCGACCACGAGCATCCTGACTAAAACAGCCAGAACGAAAATTAAATTTAGAAAGCCCAAAACTATCCCAGACCTTGAAATAAAGCCCTGCGTATCTGACGCACCCATTCACCCACTTTGCCGCGCCTGATTTAAACGGAATCCAGCCCAGTGCCTTTTTAGAACCACCCGAACACCGCCAATTCAGTTTGTTTTTCTTAAATTGCTTGCGGGCTTTTGCGTGTACTGCAATGGTTTCTTGCACTGCCGTGGAGTCGATAATCATGCCACGTTCCTTGCGTATGCCTTTCAAGTCTTTCATCAAATCAAACGCTGATGTCCCCAAGTTCATAAAACCCACTTCTGGAATCGCCACCCACGACAATTCAGCGCATTCCGCATTCGCCGCATTCCAGACTTGATTAACATCAAATGCCATATGATTTAACACGCTGGCGTGTTTGTCGCGGACTCTGACGGAGAGGGTTTTGAGTATCGGTTTCATGTCTGCCAAGATACGACTTGTTATCTACGTTGTCAAAAATCAACAGCACACCTTACATCCCCGCCCTAAAGAGACGGGGCTTTTTGGTGCTTTCTGGTAAAATCTGCGCTTTTTATCATTGGAGCAACAGCAAAATGGGTAGAGCGTATCAAAACCGTAAAGTGTCTATGGCAAAAACATCCGATGCCAAGGCAAAGGTTTACAGCAAATATGGTCGTGAAATATATGTCAGTGCTAAATCGGGCGGTATAGATCCCGCTGGAAATTTAGCCTTGCGCGGTTTGATTGAACGCGCCAAAAAAGACCAAGTTCCTACCCACGTTATTGACAAGGCAATCGACAAGGCGAAAGGCGGCGGCGGTGAAGATTTTGCCCCCGCACGCTATGAAGGCTACGGCCCGGGGGGGTGTATGGTCATCGTTGACTGTCTGACCGATAACCCTAACCGTACCTTTGGCGATGTGCGTCAGTGTTTTACCAAAACCAAGTGTAAAATCGGTACACAAGGCACGGTCAGCCATATGTTCGACCATGCCGCTATTCTGGCATTTAAACATTCTGATGAGGATGCGGTGCTTGATGTGTTGCTGTCTGCCGATGTAGACGTTACCGATATTGAAAGCGATGCGGAAAAAATCACCGTGTTCACCCCACAAGCCGATTATTTTAAAGCCAAACAAGCTCTATTAGATGCGTTCGGTGAAATTGATTTTGAAGTGGATGAAATTCAGTTTTTGCCAAAAAGCGTGACCACGATTAGCGGTGATGATGTTGCTCTGTTTGAAAAATTTTTAGAGTTGCTGGATGAGCTGGATGATGTGCAGAATGTGTTTCATGATGTGGAGTTTTGACAGGATAAATAATGCAGGATGGAAGTTGCGCCATGTTGATTCTGGCGAAAACTGAATATCAGTAATCAGTTCATAACAATAAATTTCCATGTATAAGAACCTTGGCAAACATGCGAGGTTTTTAAAACCTCGCAGGTTTATATACATACGAATTTTTTTACCATCAGACAAAGAGGCACACATGACAGCTATCAACAGCATCTGCATCTATTGCGGCTCCAGCTCAGGGCGACTTGAGCTGTATGCCTCAGCCGCTTCGGCACTTGCCGACGCATTGGTCAGCCGCAACATTCGATTAGTTTACGGCGGAGCGAGTATCGGCATCATGGGTAGGGTGGCGGATCAGGTATTAAAACTCGGCGGTGAGGTGGTCGGTGTGATACCGAAAGCTCTTTCACATAAAGAAATCGCCCACCAACACCTGACAGAACTGCATATCACTGAATCCATGCACGAACGAAAAATGTTGATGGCAGAACTTGCAGACGGCTTTATCGCCTTGCCCGGTGGCATAGGTACGCTGGAAGAATTATTTGAAATTTGGACGTGGGCGCAATTGGGATTTCACCAAAAGCCCTGCGGTCTGCTCAATGTGGCAGGTTATTACGACTCATTAATCCAGTTTTTAGATCACGTTTTGGCAGAGCAGTTTGTTAAACAAGAGACCCATGACCTGCTGATGGTGGACAGCAACCCGGACGCGCTGCTGGATCGCTATATCAATTATCAACCGCCCGCCATGAAGCATTGGGTTGGTAAAGACGACACCTGACAGGTTAAAAATCCATGCTGTTAATCACAGTGCCGAAAGACGTAAGCGGGTTAGCTTTGCACGCGCCTCACCGCCGCTAATATCTGGAATAATCCTTAATTCGAGGGCTTTCAGCTGCTTGAGATCAACGCTGTAGTTCTCGGTTTCCTGCGCAGAATGCGGCGGACTGAAATGATATTGCTGACGCAGAATTTCTCGAAACAAGTCTTCATTATCCATGCGCCACAGCAACACAAATTCTTGTGTGCGCGACTGTTCCTGCTCATCATACAACAGTGCAATCTGTTTGATGGTCTGGGGTTGGTCAAAAATAAGGCGTATGGTTTGCTCTCCCGAACAAGCCGCCCGCCAACCTGCTTCTGAACCGTCTACCAAGGCTGATTCAATAGGATACTCCTGATTTTCGGAGCTTATTTCTACCTGTGCCAGCTGTTCCAGATCCAAATAATTCAGATCAGAAGGTGTGGCAGTTTCTGTCGTTTGGTTAATCAGTGTTTTGCGCATTAGTGATCCTTTTGGATTGGTGTCACACATAATATCGTCAGATTAGAAAAGTACATCTGGCTATCAGGATTTTCTGGTAAAGTACAACACGCAACAAAATGACGTTTAGTATTACCTTGAATCGAGCAACAGGAATGATTTATGAAGTGATGGATAAAGCTATAACCTGAATGGATGCTATGTGATTGCATGTGTTTATTAACATTATTAGGAATAGCAATGAGAAAAGTTAAGCGTAAATCTGAAATAAGATACACTGAAACCGAAACTATCTATACCGATTATCACGAAAGATATACTTTTGAGCCCTTAAAGCCGCTCAATAAAGCCCAGGAAAGTTACATCAAAGCAATCAAAAACAATATCGTTACCTTAGGCATTGGCTGTGCCGGCACGGGCAAGAGTCATGTTGCCGCAGGTGTCGCTGCTGATATGTTAAGAGAATGCCATATTGATAAAATCATCATCACTCGTCCAGTCTGTGAGACAGGGCGCAATCTAGGCGCGTTACCCGGCGAGCTATCAGAAAAATATTCCCCCTACATTGAACCCTTGATGGATGCGCTCAATAAACAACTGGGTGCCAGTTGGGTGCGTAATCTGGTCAAGAATAACAAAATCATTGCCGCACCGATGGAATTTATGCGCGGCAAAACCTTTGATAATTGTGCGGTAATAGTCGATGAAAGCCAGAACACAACACCTGAACAAATGAAAATGATGCTTACCCGTATCGGTAAAAACTGCAAAGTTGTTATAACTGGTGATACCAAACAAAGCGATTTAAAGCAGCAGAATGGACTGTCCTACGCGGTCAGCAGGATAGGCAACGTAAATGGTGTCGGTGTCGTTGAGTTTGGCTTAAACGATATTGTCAGACACGGGATTGTGAAAGATATTATTGTTGCATGGGGTTAAACCAATCAAGCCCACTTAAACAGTGGGCTTTTTTATGCAAAAATTAACGCGCACCTCACCCTTACGGACAATACAATAAATACGGCTTTTAGGGGTTTTTTAAGAACAGCACAACACAGTGAAAACTGGGTAATAACACCAACACACCTGACAAATCACATCAATTCACATTTATTTTGTAAATTATTTATAAATCGTTACCAAAAATGACACAACCTGTCATCGCTGTGTTCTATACTAGCATCCGCTACACCACCTCTTCTTGGTTTCAAGGAAAAACACAATGAAACGTCACGCGAAAAAAAGGAAAAAAATGAAACAGCACCCTACTGCACAGTATCCGATAGAAGCACACGATAATATTAATATATTCGACCACCTAACCGACCACGCAAGACAAATCGAACAGCATTGGACAACTATTTTTCAAGGTATTTGTGAAGCCAGCGAAGACCACCCCCACCTTGATATAAACCACTTCAACACCCTAAACGACAAATTCACCGCCGCTTTAGACCGCCTACACAGCGACTTACAAAGCCCCACTTTAATTCTTGCCACCACAGGCACAACCAGCAGCGGCAAAAGCACGATTGTTAATTTATTGTGTGGAGCAGATTTAATGCCCCGTATGGCGCAAGAAATGAGTGCAGGCGTGGTTTATATTCACCACAGTCCCGATAACAAACGTCATTTAAACGTTCATAAAACCGATGGCGCGTTATGGGAATGCGGGCAGTGGCATGATTTAAGCGAGGCTGAAATTCGTGACAAACTCACTAAAGTGATGGACGAATTTAATAAAAGCAAAGGCATTAACCAACCCGCCACGCCGCACATTGAACTGACTTATCCGCTTGCCTGTTTTAACAACCCTGACTTGTTAGCCCTTTCCAGCCTGCCTAAAAGTACACAATTCAAACTCATGGATTTACCGGGCTTACGCAATCATCAAGACAACACCAACGCCGAAGTGATTAAAAACTGCCGTGATGCTTTGTGTCTGGTCGCCTACAACATGGAAGAAACCGATGAAAACCGCCGACTGGAATTAGTCCAACAAATCTTACAACAAATCAAACACATGGGTGGCTCACCTGCGCGGATGTTGTTTGTCCTGAATCGCATTGATGTGTTTCATAAAGACGGTGAAGGCGACCGCCGCCGTGATGAACATATCAGCAAAGTCAAAGCTGAAATCACAGGCATTCTGCACAAAGAACTGCCTGAACACCGCGACACATTAGATAACTTAACTTACAGCCCATTAAGTTCATTACCCGCCTTACACGCCCAGCGCATTAAAACAGACAGTGACCGCGTTCACGCCGCTGACGAACTGGATACCCATTTCAACAGCTTGATTCCTCCCGAATTGATAGATGATTTACCGCGTAGAATCAGCGCGTGGAATGACCGTGATTTTCAGCGTATCAGTGATGTGGTTTGGCAAAACAGCTATGGCGAGGAATTCTTTGCCTCCCTAGACCGCCATATTCAAGGGCATTTTCCTACTTTAGTGATTCCAACTATCGTGCAGAATTTTGAAAAAGAAGTCAGTGATGCTATCGATGAAATGGTACTAACTTGTTACAGCCAATTAAACAGTTCAGGAAAAGCCTACGAAAAAGCCGAAGAGTTATTGCATAAACAAAATGCTGAACTACGCGAATTTCTTGATAAATCAAGAAAAACACTAATAAAACCGTTCGATTATTTGGCAGAAGAGTTAAAAAAAACACAAAAGTCATCTATGGCAAACAGATTAGAATTATTTGTTGAAGACTTACTTGAAACGGAAATTTATCAAGGACGTTTGACAGAAGATAAATTAAGCCCATTATTCGATTGGGAATATCAGCTAAGAACATCAGCATCAGGTGTATTGGATGCCATGAAAAATTCTTTAGATAAGGGGTATCCTTATTTTCAAGGAACATCAGTAGAAATGTTGCCTAAGCATCTTCAAGATGATATTGCTACAGCCTGTAAAAGCTATAGCGATTTTAGCAAGCATCTTAGTCAGCAAGAAAAAGACGAAAAACTAGATGGAGGACTTGATAGTGTTGTTAATCTTACGTTCGATAATTTTTTAGAAAAAATTAACAAGGTTGTACCGGCTACTTTGAAAATACAAAGTGAATTAGAAAACAAGCGTATTCATGACACGCTAGAAATACTGATGAAACAGTATCTAAATTATCTACGGAGTGGCATAGAATACATAGCTCCTGAGTGGAGTTTATCTATCAGCGATTCTTTGTTAGATACTGTAGAAACGCCGAAAATAGAGATTGAATTGTCAATAGATATGCAAAATAAAACCAGAAAAGAAGGCATAGGCTGGACATTATGGATATTAAAAAGAACCATTGAATATAAAACCTTACCTGATTCTGCTACTTTGCATAAACAAGGCATGGACGCACTTCAAAAGCAACTGCCGTTATTAATCCCTTTATTCTATGACATGATTCACAATTACATTATTAAGTTAAATCATGTAATTGCAGAAAAACAAAGCAGTGTAGCGGAAGACTTTGAAAATAAACTGAATCAAGCGCACAATGCAAATCATCAAAATCATGAAAAGACGTTGCAGTATTGGCAACCGTTACATGAGCAATCTGAACAGTTATCAGGAATGTTAAAACAGTTTAAGAACTGGGAGGGTATATGATTGATGATTTACGCGATGGTTTTTTTAAACGATTAAAGTCCGACATTGAAAATATCTCAGACAATATTGAGATTTTTAAAAAAGCCTCAGAAATAATTAATAATTTTTTAATCAGTGGATTTAAAAAAGATTTAAATGATTATTATGAAAAAAGGCTTAATGAAGAGAATACTTGCTTAAGTAAGCATGATGAACTATTCAATTTAGCTAATAGTGAATTAGTTAAATTAACAGATGAATTGAATAAAATTCAAGAAGGTGATGAGATGGAATCGGAATTCAATGCACTTGCAATAGGAACTAAAATAGCGGCTGTTGGTGCAACACTATTTGTAATTGGTCTTGTTGTGCTTTTAATTCTTCAAAAGAAGAAAAAAAATGTAGAAGAATCATCTAAAGATATATCTAAAAAATCAGAACCATCATCTTTTTCTGAAACAACAAAAAAAATTACTACTCAGACTTTCGATTACTTTAAAAGTAATCAGTCATATCACTTATTACTACTTATTCCAGCTAATAAAGCCACTATTTTACAGAATAAAGAAAAAATAAGTATCGAACAATTAAATAATTTAATTGATGGTACAACATCTGCTTATTTTTTTAAAGATAGCAATGAAAAGGGTAATCAACTATTAAGCACACTTGAATCTAGTTATAGTGAGGAAAACCCAGTTTTCACAACAAATGAACGGATTTTAGTTTATTTAACATTGTCAGCAGAAGAATCCATTATCGGTGAAAAAACAAAGTTAAATATCAAGAATAAAATTAAAAAAGATGCCGATATTCAAATTAAAAAATATGGAAAATTAAAATCAAAACGTTTTACTACTGATTTTTACGACCTTTATTAACTCCTAATGCTTACTAAAAACTATGACTACTATGGATTGGAAAACCGCCTCAACCTTATACGCTAACCAGCTTAAAACCGCGTTAGCCGTGCGCCGCCACGCTTTAGACTTAGCGAATTTAGCCTCAGTCACACAATTGGGTATTACGCCCGAACAAAAAGCCACCTTGCAAAAAGCAGGTGAACCCGCCGAAAAACTCATGCACCGCTTGCAAAACGGCGAGTTTCGTATTGCAGTGGTCGGTTTAGAAAAAGCGGGTAAAAGCACCTTTGTTAATGCGTGGTTAGGCAGTGATTTATTACCCGCTAAAACCGCCCGTTGTACCTTCACCACCACGCAGATTTATTCCGTACAAGACCAGAACGAACAACGATTAGAAACCTTACCGAAAACTGACGCGCAATATCAAGCCTATCAAGCGGATTTACGCGAACAAACCCAAAGCGCGGATAAAAGCGCGGCACAAAAAGCCGAGAATGATTTAAAAGTCATGGAATCGCATAACGGCACATTACGCGAGATTATTAACGAGGGTAAAAAGACTTACAGCTTTAGTCGTTTAGAAGAAATTAAATCTAATTTAAGCCGTTATGTTGCTGATGAGCGTTATGCTCATGCCATGCAGGAAGCGCGGCTTTATACTTCGCAATTAGCAGCAGTAGATGGCGTGGTATTTTATGACGTACCCGGTTTAGATTCTGGATTAGCCAAACATATTGAAGAATCCAAAGAAATGTTAGCAGATTGTGATGCCATTATTTTAGTGCAACGCCGTGATATTGATTTAAAAGCCCACGAACAGGATTTAATTAAATTCGGTGCAACAGGCGATCCGTATTTAAAACTGGCTGATAAGTTATTTGTATTTTGGGGGCAAGTTGATTTACAGCCATCTAAGGAAGTTTTACAGGATAACTGGCAACAGTTATTAGAAAAATGGGCGGCTGTTGAAATTCCAGAACACCGTATAGTCAGTGGTTCAGCGGGCGCACATTTAGTATTACAAGGTTTTGAAATTCCCCAAGTCGGTACATTAGAACAAACCCTGCATAAAATGAATAGTTTAACGGGTTTAACTTCGCATGAAGATTTAAAACACGCCACAGGCATTAGTGAATTACAAAACCGTATTCAAAACTATTTGGATAATGAGCGCACTGCATTATTAAAAAAACGCTGTGATGGTATGATAGGCGATATTCTAAAAACCGCGCGTGATATTTATCATACCGTTGCCGCTGTTTATCCCGAAGACCCCGAACAAGCTAAACGCGCTCAAGAGGATAATAATTATATTGAGTTTTATACATGGTGGAATAATCGTTGGCAAAAAATCCAAGCCGATGTCAATAATCGTTTTAAAGACGGTAATGAACAGTCAATCAAAAATCGGCAATTATTTAAAGCGCGTTATGAAGAGTTAGTGAAGGAAAAAATAAACGTTTTACCTACACGACAATTAGAACAAAGACAAATAACGTTTGATAGTGTCAGTAATCCCGTTTTTGATGCTGCTAAAGCCAATATTGCATGGCGTGAAAAACTCTATAGTGATGTGCGTGTAATGACTGCCGAATTAGCTAGAAATTTAGCATTGGAATTACAACAAGAAGCCTTAGATTTAATTTCTGAATTAGAAAAGCAATTATGGGGCAGTAAAACGGTTAAAACTAAATTAGTGCGGGATGAAACTAACTATGTTTCACAATTAGAGCATAGTTTAAATACTTTATTTTTACGCTTTGCGCGTCCTGTGGTTGAGTTATTAGTTCGTGCGCCTGTTGGCAGTACC
The DNA here is from genome assembly GCA_030693155.1 of Methylococcales bacterium. GTDB lineage: Bacteria > Pseudomonadota > Gammaproteobacteria > Methylococcales > Methylomonadaceae > UBA4132. The sequence goes on along the minus strand of JAUYBJ010000118.1, from coordinate 30,499 downwards.
ACGCGAAAAGAAGCGCGTAAAAAAATGGGTGCTGATATTGAAATTATCGACAATTATTATTCAGGCGAAGAACCCGCTTTAGAACGTTTATGTCAATATGCCAATCATGGTGTTACCTTATTAACTGATGAACAAAAACGTAAAGAGGTATTAGGGGTTTCTGCTAATGCGGTTATTGATAGCCTTATTGCATCAAATCCATTTGTTACTATCGCTTTGAATGCGGCAAAAACCGTGGTGCATGAATTAAATGAATCCATGACTAATGAGCAGGATACGATGATTGCCGAAGTCGAGGCGGATATTCGGGTATTAGAGCATTATTTGATTTACGGTATTTTTGAAGCATCAGGATTTTCGGCATTTTGTCAGCAAGAATTGGATGATTTGCGTGATTCATTTTTGGATGTCGCTAATAAAGGCTATTGGGATGGTGTAGTGAGGAATGAATGGCAAGCGGGTAATGCAGTGTTATTGCAAGAATTGCCGCCGTTATTGCAATCGCTGAAATTCAATATTGAAACCAGCGATAGATTGAAGCAATTGCGGGTATCGTTGGATGGTGTACAAAGTATTTGATTTTTAAAACTAGACCACTGGGAGAGTTAAAATCTCAGTGGTTTAATGTGTGCGTCATGTCGCCTACATGAACTAGTAGTTATTTTTTTACACTCTATCTCATCTTGCTTTTTTATGGATGTTGTTTGTGTGTTACAAGCAATAATAATGCTTGGAAAAATACCCATTAATAAGCCCTGTAGGTCGGAATAAGCCTTATTGAGCGGGAGCGAAATAAGGCGTTTCCGACAAACTCGCGCAATGTCGGAAACGCCCGTCCTGCGCTATCGCTTGGACGGTCTTATTCCGACCTACTTTTAGGTTATCATTATGATTTTGAGACACTCATTATGAGCAACTATCGGCGTTTGTACATTCGTGGCGGAACGTATTTTTTTACTGTGGTGACTTATCGCCGCCAACCGCTGTTTATCGATGATGCACGGGTGGAACTCTTACGTCATGCCTTTCGTGAGGTAAAAGCAAAACGTCCTTTTGATGTGGTGGCGGCGGTCATTTTGCCAAATCATTTACATTGTCTATGGAACTTGCCAGAGGGTGATGCTGATTTTTCTACCCGCTGGCAAATGATAAAAACCAACGCGATAAGATGGGCTAACCATAGGATGTGCTGAGGCACGAAGCGCATCGTTCGAGAAAATCCACGCGAATGATGCGCCTCCTATCGTCGGCACATCCTATGGTATTGTCAGTCGCGAGGGCACGCAATGCTCTTTTGCCCACCATTTACCCACAAAAGCGGTGGGCAGAAAAACGCTGCCCACCCTACATAACTAAAAAATGATGAAAGACAGTGATAGATATTTAAAAATAGTGGAATGGTCGGAAGCTGATAATTGCTACTTGGGTTCTGCCCCAGGATTGATTGAACACTGCTGTCATGGTGCAGATGAAAAAAAAGTGTTCGATGAGTTGTGTATCATTGTTGACGAATGGATTGATTTATTACACCAACAAAACAAAGCATTACCACCGCCATACAAACTGGGTGCGAATGTATCACCTTCTTCTTATTCACTTAACCCGTAAGACGGGTAGAGCTTGCGAAACCCATCACAATCTCGCGTACTGCTTACGTTGGGGTTAGCAGGGTGGGCAAACGGCTTTATCATTTGCCCACGCGGATATAACTATCTGTGGGCAAGCAAAAAGACGCTTGCCCACCCACTACTAAGCAATTAACAACCCATTGGCACGAATGATTTTTTTGATTGTGGCAATCACGCAAGCACAAATCAGCTTCCCTTAGTCACACATCACACGAAGCAGTTTATTCGTGTACCTGATTTGCTATTATAAGGATTAGTTAAATTAATGCGATGTCGATAAAAAATCGGCTGTTGTTTGTAAGCCGCACCCAATAATAATGCTTGGAAAAATACCCATTAATAAGTACCATAGCCGCAGTCGGAACACGCTCATAGTCAGACTTTTAACGCTCAGCCAAATTTAGTTAGACGATTTTTTAAAATCGCTTAAAGGGTTGGCGTTGATGAGTGGCTGTTTATTCAGTGGGTTGCGCCGACTTAACACAATACCATGTTGTGCCTTTGCACTTCATAACAAGAATTTCGGGTTTATCGTCCGACCCTAGACGCACGATTAATAACTCCTGTTTTCAAGCAGAATTTACCAGCAAGACTGACAATATTGACTTCATTTGTTTCCGTTGCCTTGAACCGTTTAGCGTTCAATCCACCTCTGCAACAAGCACACGGCATAAAACCATAACAACCTTAGCCGCAAAGTCCATATCAACCCTATCGCTCTGTATAAATACACAACTTAACGATGATTACACTCAGTCAACTCAGTAAACTCTCAGCATGGAGCAGGACACTACAAGGAACATTGAATGAAAAGAATGCTTATCAACGCTACGCAAGCGGAAGAACTGCGAGTCGCTTTGGTAGACGGTCAAAAATTATACGATTTTGACATTGAAACCCCATCAAAAGAACAAAAAAAATCCAATATCTATAAAGGTATCATCACCCGCGTAGAACCCAGTCTTGAAGCCGCGTTTGTCAATTATGGCTCTGAAAAACAAGGCTTTTTGCCTTTTAAAGAAATTTCCCCGCTGTATCGTCATGCACAGGAAGGCGCGGAAGAAGGTCGTCGTCCCAGTATCAAGGATTTGATTCGTGAAGGTCAGGAAATTGTCGTCCAGATTGAAAAAGAAGAACGCGGCAACAAAGGCGCGGCATTAACGACCTATATCAGTTTGGCAGGTACTTATCTGGTATTAATGCCCAACAATCCCAAAGCGGGCGGTATTTCACGCCGTATCGAAGGCGAAACCCGTAGTGATTTACGCGAAGTGATGGCTTCTCTGGAAATCCCTGAAAACATGGGCTTAATCGTCCGTACCGCAGGTTGTGGCAAAAACGCCGAAGAACTGCAATGGGATTTGAATTATTTAATGCAGCTATGGGAAGCCATAGACCGCACCGCCAAAGAACAAACCGCACCATTTTTGGTATTTCAAGAAAGCAACATCATCATCCGCGCCTTACGCGATCATTTACGCGGTAATATTGATGAAATTCTCATCGACAACGAAGACGCATTCAAACTGGTACAAAAATTCTTAAAACAAGTCATGCCGCATTTTTTGCCCAAAGCAAAACTGTATCAGGACTCTGTGCCGTTGTTTAACCGTTACCAGATTGAAGCGCAAATTGAAGTCGCTTACGGGCGTGAAGTATCGTTACCGTCTGGCGGCTCTATCGTCATCGACCACACCGAAGCCTTAACCTCTATCGACATCAACTCTGCCCGCGCCACTAAAGGCAGTGATATTGAAGAAACTGCGTTAAATACCAATCTGGAAGCGGCAGATGAAATTGCCAGACAACTACGGTTACGCGATTTAGGCGGCTTATTCGTCATTGATTTTATTGATATGCTGTCCAATAAAAACCAGCGTACCGTCGAAAATCATCTGCGTGATGCGTTAAAAATCGACCGTGCGCGGATACAAACCAGCCGCATATCACGTTTCGGTTTGCTGGAAATGTCCCGCCAACGGATGCGCCCATCTTTGGGCGATGCCAGCCAACTACCGTGCCCGCGTTGTAAAGGTCAAGGCACGATTCGTAATGTTGAATCGGTTGCGCTGTCGGTGTTACGGGTGATTGAAGAAGATGCGATGAAAAAAGGCACCGAGCGCGTTATTGCGCATTTGCCGATTGAATGCGCTACCTTCCTGCTCAACGAAAAACGCAGTGTTATCGACCAGATTGAAAATCGTCTGAAAGTCAGCATCATCATTTTACCCAGCCGACATTTAGAAACCCCTGCTTACAACATAGAGCGCATTAAAGAAAAAGAAACGGGTGACGAAAAAGCCAGCTACTTACAAATTAAAGCCGAAGAAATTACCATTCCTGAGTATGCTCAACAAAGCAGACAACCGTTTGAAAAAGCGGCGATTAAAGAGTTTTTGCATGATTCTCCTGCTCCGATGCAAAACAAAAACGAAGCGGCAAGTTTGATTAAACGCTTCTGGAATAAACTGGTCAGCAGTCTCGATATAACACCTGAATCCGTCGAAGAATCCGCACCCGTAGTTGTAGCACCCGCTGTTGTTGAAAAAACACAGCAGCCTGCGCAAGAAGGCCAGTCGCAAAACAGAAGCCGTAACAATAGACGGAATAACAATAAAAATCGCCCTGCACAAGAACAGAGCAATGGCAACGCGCCGCAACAAAATCAGGAGCCGCGTCCCAATCGCCAACAACGCGGGCCAGGTCGCAATGTCAGACCGAATCTCCCGCCTGTACCTGCTGTTGATACAGAAGTAAACGGCGAAGTAGCGGTTGCACCTGTCGCTCCAGCTGTTATTGCAGCCCCTGATTTCGTTAGCGATGCCATCGTCACTGATACTGAGGTTGTGATAAGCACTGAAGAACAGGCACCGAAACCAGAAAGAAAAAATAACTCAAGAAGAGGGCCGAACCGCAGAAGACCGCGTAACCCCAACTACAAAAAACCTGAGTTTGATAATGACGCACCCGTGCATCATAACGATGAATTTTCAAACGCGAGTGCGGAAGCAAACACCAGCGAACCACGGTCAACCAAAGTCCGTTCTTACGACAGTGAGTTTGCCGAACGGGTAGAAAAAGTCGAGCGTATTGAAGCACCTGTCCATGCGCCAAACTCAGAGGAGCATCATGCCCCCGTTGCCGCACCTGCGCCTAAAGTTGAAGCACCCAAAGCTGAGACCAGAGAAGTGAGCGTTGAAGTGAAACAACAAGACTCTGGTTCAGAGTCTTAAGTTAATCATGACTGCCAGTCCTTTTTAATGGACTGGCAGTCATTAAATGCTACTTATACCTTACCGCCGCATCCGCAAACACAGCCTTTAACTGCACCAATAATTCATCGGTCGGATGTACCCGCCACGCTTCACCCAATTGCAATGTAGCACGCGCAACCGCTGAACTATACTCAATCACCACAGGACACCGCCCGCCTTTAAATGGCATAAGCGTTGTTTCCAAGGTAGTCGTTAAACTATCGGATGCCCACGTCAGCGTCAGATTCCGCGCATACGCTTCTCTGGCTTGATGAATGTTATACAGCTTCTCCACTTTTAACCGTGGCGCATTCAAATACTCATCCATCGACAACGACCCTTCGGCAATCAACAACGCCTCTTTATGGTCTCGGGCAAAAATACCCTGATAATCGTCAAATACTTCATGGTATGCCGCAATTTCCAATCGTCCCGTATTATCATCCAGAATTGCCACACCGCGATTTGTACCCTGCTTATTCTGCCGTACACCAATGTCTATTGCCAAACCCGCCACACGCGCTTTCACACCGCCACGCGAGCGCGTTAAATCCGTCATCCACGCGCCAATGTTTTTAATACCCAAGTCTTTTAATTCGCTTGCGTAATGGTCAATCGGATGCCCAGTTAAATACAGACCTAACACGGTTTTTTCCGCATCCAAGCGGTCTTTTGCCGACCAAGGCGTAACCGCTGTCGTATACGTCTGGCTCACATCAACATCGGCATCATCACTGACTGCCAAGCCGAATAAATCATTCTGCCCTGTCGCTGCCATTTTGCCGTGTTGTTCAGCAATTTTTAACGCCGTCGGCAATTCTGCCAAATGCGCGGCGCGGTTATCATCAAAGACATCAAATGCCCCGGCACGAATCAACGCCTCCAACACCCGCTTATTAAACTTACGCAAATCGACCCGTTTGCATAAATCATACAAGCCAGAAAAATTCCCGTTAGCATTGCGTTCAACAATCATTTCCTCAATCGCCGCTTCGCCCACGCCTTTCACCGCACCCAAGCCGTACACAATCCGCCCCAGTTTATCCACGGTAAATTTATACTTGGAGTAATTAATGGTCGGCGGCAGAATCGTCAATTTCATACGCTGACATTCTTCAATCAGAATCACCACTTTATCGGTGTTATCCATATCCGATGACAACACCGCCGCCATAAATTCGGGCTGATAATGCGCTTTCAACCACGCGGTTTGATAAGCGACCAGCGCATACGCAGCAGAATGCGATTTATTAAAACCATACCCTGCGAATTTTTCCATTAAGTCAAAAACGTAACTGGAAATTGATTCATCAACGTTGTTTTCTGTCGATCCCGTGATAAATTTATCGCGCTCCTTCGCCATTTCTTCGGGCTTTTTCTTGCCCATTGCTCGGCGAAGCATATCCGCGCCACCCAGCGTATACAGTGCCATTTCCCGCGCAATTTGCATCACCTGTTCCTGATACAAAATAACGCCGTTGGTGGGTTTTAAAATCGGCTCTAATAAGAGATGAGCGTATTCGGCTTGTTGGGTTTTGTGTTTGACGTTGACATAATCATCGACCATGCCCGACTCCAAAGGGCCGGGGCGAAACAACGCGACTAAGGCGATAATGTCATCAAAACAGTCGGGCTTGAGTTTTTTAATCAGCTCTTTCATGCCGCGTGATTCCAGCTGGAACACAGCGGTGGTGTCACCATTTTTTAACAGCGCGTAAGACGCGCTATCGTCTCGTGGAATCAGGGTAATATCGACCAGCGGCTTACCTTGAGCTTGCAGTTTGGCGTTAATATCCTGTAACGCCCAATCAATAATGGTCAGAGTGCGCAAGCCCAAAAAGTCGAACTTCACCAAACCGACCGCTTCCACGTCGTCTTTATCAAACTGGGTGACTAAATTATTGCCTTCCTCGTCACAATACAGCGCGGTGAAATCGGTTAATTTCGTCGGTGAAATGACCACGCCGCCCGCGTGTTTACCTGCGTTTCGTACTGTTCCTTCCAGTGACAACGCCATATTAATCAACGCCTTAACATCTTCTTCGCTGTCATAACGCTGCTTCAAATCTGGGCTGTCGCGTAAGGCTTTCTCCAACGTCATGCCAATTTCAAACGGTACTAATTTGGCGAGACTATCGACAAAACCATAACCCAAACCCGACACGCGCCCGACATCCCGAATAACCGCTTTTGCCGCCATCGAACCGTAAGTAATAATCTGCGCAACGTGATCGCGTCCGTAATGCTCGGCTACATATTGAATCACTTCGTCACGCCTATCCATGCAGAAGTCAATATCAAAGTCGGGCATGGAAACCCGCTCTGGATTCAAAAATCGCTCGAACAGCAAATCAAATTCTATCGGATCCAAATCGGTGATTTTCAGCGCATACGCCACCAACGAACCCGCGCCCGAACCACGACCCGGCCCGACGGGAATACCGTGATTTTTTGCCCATTGTATAAAATCGGCAACAATCATGAAGTAACCGGGGAAGCCCATTTGAGTAATCATTTTCAACTCAAAATCGAGACGGTCATAATATACCTGCCGATTGTCGGCATCCGTGCCTTTACCGACAGCGGGCGAATGCGTCAAGCGTTCTTCCAGACCTTTTAACGCATCCTGACTCATCACTTCGCTGAGCGTCATGCCCGCAGGCACAGGATAATCAGGCAAAAAGTTTTTACCCAAGGTGAGCGTTAAATTACAGCGTTTGGCAATTTCTACCGTATTGGCTAAGGCTTCGGGAATATCAGCAAACAACGCCGCCATTTCTTCCGCAGAACGCAGGTATTGCTGATCGGTATAATCTTTAGGGCGGCGCGGGTCATCCAATACCCGCCCTTGATTGATGCACACCCGTACTTCATGTGCTTGAAAATCTTTGCTGTACAGAAAACGCACATCATTGGTAGCAACCACAGGCAAATCCAACGCCACCGCCAAATCCAGCGCGGCGGCGATATAACGCTCTTCATCAGGTTTACCGACCCGCTGTAATTCCAGATAAAACCTATCAGGAAATAATTCCGCCCAAAATTTAGCCTGCCGTTTTGCCGCTTCCACGTTATCCGCCAGTAATGCCTTGCCTATATCCCCCGTCATCGCGCCAGACAAGGCAATCAAGCCAGCATGATTGTCCACCAGCCATTCCAGTTTCAGCAGCGGCACACCTTGATGCTGTCCTTCTTGATAGGCTTTAGAAATCAACTCTGTCAACGTGACATAACCCATGTGATTATTCACCAACAGCGTTAAACGGTACGGATTCTGGGCATCATCGGGATTAACCAGCAGCACATCCGCGCCCGCAATCGGTTTAATGCCCTGCCCTGTAGTGGTTTTGTAAAATTTAACCAGCGAAAATAAATTGGTATTTTCGGTGATCGCCACAGCGGGCATATTCAGCTCCAGCAATCGCTTAACCAAGGGTTTAATCTTGACGATACCGTCTACGAGAGAGAATTCACTGTGGAGTCTGAGGTGTATAAAAGTAGGCTGCATGGGGCTTTATCGCTTGGGTTGTGTATTATAGTTTCAGCGTTCCAGCATCACTATTCACCGTTGCGAAAGTATACGTCATTTTGGCAGGGTTCGCCGAAATCCAGCAGCCAGAAAGGCTGGCTGTTTTTACCTCATTCCTGCGAATTTTATGTCTCAGGTTAATGTCCTGAAAAATAAAAATAATTTCAATAAGTTTTATGTCTACCTCAGATTAGAATAACGATAAATGTTCTAATTTTATCGTATATAAAGATGAGCAACCTATCACGTCGTTTATTTTTAAGGGCTTTAGCCACTGTTGCTGTCATGCCGTTGCTGTCTAAATGTTCAGTAATAGCAGAACCTTTAGCCATTGCCAGTCATGTGTGGTCTGGTTATGAACTGCTGTTTTTAGCACAGCGGGAAGGCTGGTTATCGGAACAAAGTGTGACCTTAATAGAAACGCTTTCAGCGACTGATTCAATGCAGGCATTGATAAGCGGTAAAGTGCAGGGTGCTGCGTTGACATTGGATGAAGTTCTGCAAGTAAGTGCGCAAGGTATCCCGTTGACCTGTGTGCTAGTCTTTGATGTATCGGCGGGGGCTGACATGGTGCTGGCTAAAACGGAATCTAACAATTTGACGGAATTAACGGGTAAACGGATAGGCTTTGAACCGTCGTCTTTGGGCGCGTTAATGCTATATAAGTTATTGCAGGCTGCCAACGTCGATAAATCGGCAATTATTCCCGTCGAGGTTGATTATGACCAACATATTGCTGCGTGGAATCAAGGACAAATCGACATAATCATTACTTTTGAACCCGTTGCCAGTCAATTGTTGGCGCAAGGGGCGTATAAAATATTTGATAGTCGTAAAACCCCCGATACTATTTTTGATGTGTTGGCAGTAAAATCAGACGTACTGAAAAGTCATGCTTCCAACATTAAACATCTAATAGCAGCGCATTTTCTTGCACGGCATTATTTTTATCATAATCAACAAGATTCCGCCTATAAAATGGCAATGCGCATGAAGCTTTCGCCACCTGATGTGTTGAATAGTTTTCGTGGTTTGAACTTGCCGAATGAACAGGCGAACCAAAAATATTTAACCGACCAGCAAAGCACTTTACTCATGACAGCTAACACTTTATCTGCGGTGATGATAGAAAATGCAATGCTTACACAGCCAGACAACTTGCAGGGTCTGGTAACTGCAGATTTTTTACCTAAAAGTCCATGATGTTGAATTTTTGCCGATTATTTTTAGTGTTATGGTGTGTCAGCTGTGAATTGGCTTTTGCAAATAATCAGGTATTGACGTTAGATGTACTTGCGACACACCCTAAAGCGGAAGAACAACAACGCTGGCAACCGTTAGCCGATTATTTAACCCATTCGCTAAACGTTAAAAAAGTAGACCCGCGCGTTTTAAACTACGCCGAATTACAACAGCAACTGGAAAATTATGAATTAGACTTCATCATCACTCATCCCAGTCATTATGTGAGTTTGCGTGAAAATAATGCCTTGGTAGGAACGGTGGCAACTTTAATAGATTCCAATCAAGGTGAGCCTGTCTCTGCTTTTGGTGGCGTTATTTTTTGCTTGCGCGAACGCTCGGATATAAATAAATTATCCGATTTGCAACATAAAAAAATTGCCATTGCCAGAACCTCTGCTTTTGGTGGCTATCAAACACAGAGCTACGAATTAAGTCAATCAGGGATTAACTTACAACCGTCTCAGCTGTTAGAAACCGAAATGCCGCATGAAAATCCAGTAAACGCGGTATTAACCGCGCAAGCGGATGTCGGTTTTGTGCGTACTGGCGTATTAGAAGACATGGTAAAACATAATACGCTGGATTTAAGCCGACTTAAAATCATCAACTCGCAAAATTTACCCAGTTTCCCCTATTTATTATCAACACATTTATATCCTGAGTGGGCATTTGTTGCGTTGCCCAGTGTTGATCCACGATTAGCGCGTAAAGCCACTGCCAGTTTGTTATTACTTGATCCACAGCATCCGGCAATATTAGCGGCTGGGCTTTATGGCTTTGCTGCGCCTGCTGATTATGGGTCAGTAGAGGCATTATTACGCGAATTACGCCTGTCGCCTTTTGATGAGATACCTCATTTTACGTTAGCCGATGTGTGGCTGCGCTATCGCCAACCGTTGCTGGTACTGTTGATTACAGGCATTGCGATTGCGTTTTTATTCGTGTTATTACTGCTGAAAAACCGCCAGCTGTATTCTGCACAACAACAAATCAGCAAAACTGAGCAACGCTTCAGGCAGTTGGTTAATCGAATGCCTGTTCCGTTAGCGGTTGCCAATAAAAAAAATCAGATTGTTTATATTAATGAGCGGTTCGCAAAGGTTATCGGCTATACCCGCGAAGACATTCCTACTCTGACAGAATGGCTGTTATTAGCCTATCCTGATGCGAATTATCGACAACAGGCACGAAGTGTATGGGAATCCGCAGTAAAAAATGCGATAGCTCAGGCAACAGACATAGAAGCGCATGAATATAACGTGACCTGTAAAGACGGGCAAACACGGGTCATGCTCATGTCAGGCATTATTCAGGAAGATGGCGTTTTAGTGACTTTTGTAGATTTAACTGAGCGTAAACAAGCAGAACAGGTGTTAAGAGAAAGCGAAGAAATTTTTCATGCGGTGTTTAATAATGCCGCTGTCGGTCTTGCCCAGATTGCGACTACAGGACATTTCATACAAATCAATCAGGCGTTTTGCAACATCATCGGCTACTCCCAGCAAGACATACTGAGTCAGGGCTTTACTTTTCAACAAATCACCCTGCCTGAAGATTTACCGACTGATCTTTACAATGTGAATCTGCTTCTCAATGGTGCGGGCAAGCACTACCATTTGGAAAAACGCTATATTCGTAAAGACGGCAGCATTATCTGGGTCAATCTCTCGGTTTATTTGCAAAGAAACTCAGCGGGCGAACCGCTTTATCTGATCAGCACGGTACTGGATATTACAGAGCGTAAACAGATGGAAGAAGCCATGCGTTTTCGGCAGTTCAGTATAGATCATGCAGGCGAAGAGGTATTTTGGATTAATCAGAATGCGCGTATTATTTATGCCAATGAAACAGCTTGTCTGGCACTGGGCTATTCTCAAGAAGAAATCAAACAATTCACGGTTGTCGATATTGATCCCTGTTTTCCAATCGACAAATGGTCTAAACATTGGCAGGAATTAAAACAGAAAAAAACTCTGCGTTTTGAGTCCGTCCAAACAAGGCGTGACGGGCAGAGTTATCCAACTGACATCGTAGCCAACTATTTTGAATATAACGGCATAGGCTATAACTGCGCTTTGGTACGCGATATTTCTGAACGCAAAAAAACCGAGTTTGACCTTGAGCAGTACCGCTCACATCTGGAACAACTGGTAGAAAAGCGCACCACCCAACTGCTGAAAGCAAAGGAAGCCGCCGAAGCCGCCAATATTGCCAAAAGTACCTTTATCGCGACCATGAGTCACGAATTACGCACCCCGTTAAATGCAATTCTGGGTTTTTCTGAGCTGATGAGTATGGATAAAACCGCTACCAGCAGCCAGAAAGAAACCCTTGCTATCATCAATCGCAGCGGTGTGCATTTACTGAGCATGATTAATGATGTGCTGGAAATTTCCAAAATTGAAGCTGGACATCGTGAATTAAATACTCAAGCCTGTGATTTGCTGAACCTGCTTCAAGACATCAGCGATATGTTCAGTATTCGCGCTACCGATAAAAAATTAAGTTTTCATTTGGAAATAGCCAGTGATACGCCACACACTATTCAAGTGGACAGCGGCAAACTACGGCAAATTCTCATTAACTTACTGGGCAATGCGATAAAATTCACCACACAAGGCGGCTTGATATTACACACTTATACGCAACCGTCGCTTACTGACAAAATATTACTGACTATTGACATTACTGACAGCGGCAGCGGCATCCCTGCACGCCAACAAAAAGCCATGTTCAAGCCTTTCGCGCAACTAGCCAGAATTGATACCAACGTAGAAGGCACGGGTCTGGGGCTGGCAATTTCCAAATCATTGATAGAACTGATGGGCGGACAAATCAGCCTCACCAGCGAAATAGAGGTCGGTTCAACGTTCAGAATTACGCTTCCTGTTACCGTCGCCGACTCAAGTGATATTATTATTTCAGAAGAACTGCGCCCTATTGAAAGTCTCGCACCCAATCAACCCGCATGGCGGTTGCTGGTCGTTGATGATAATGCCGACAATCGTTTATTGCTGGTTAATATGTTGACCAGAGTAGGCTTTAACGTGCGTACCGCAGAAAACGGCCAAGAAGCTATTAATCAGTTTGAACAGTGGCATCCTCATTTAATTTGGATGGATATGCGGATGCCTGTCATGGATGGTTATCAGGCAACGGCAAAAATTCGCCAACTCGAAGGCGGCAAGACCGTTAAAATTATCTCTATATCTGCCAGTGCTTTCAAAGAGCAATATGAAGACATGATAAAAGCAGGTTGTGATGCCGTGTTGCCCAAACCCAGCCAATCCAGTGAAATTTTCGGCATATTGGCAAACTGTCTGGGGGTTAAATTTATTTATCAGGATGCAGAATCCGCCGCCTCGCCACCGCCGATAGCACTGACTGCTGATATGCTCCATGCACTGCCGTTAGCATTACGCCAACAATTACTGGCAGCCGCACTCAATCTGGATGTAGAAGAAACGGATAGGGTTGTCGCTCACATTCAAGCAATAGCCCCAGAGGTAGCAAGTAGCTTACAAATACTAGTACAAAAATATCAATTTGAGCCGATTATTGAGCTTATCAATCAACAACTAAGCTAAATCGCCTGCATTATTCAGCAACCACCAACGCCGCTTTTTCTTCGGCAATGCCAATCGTCACTACTGCCCCTGAATTAAACTGTAAAAAATCGCTTTCGATACCATCCGAGAAAATCACGCCATTCACAGGCATTAAGGATTCAATTTTTAACGGAATGTCCGCCGTTAAAATACCTGCGACTAAATCGGCTTGAGTTTGTTTGCTTTGAAACGGTTCACGCACCGCAAACATCAGTTGGTCGGCTTGTAAAATGGCGGCGGGTTTTTCATGCGCTTGCGGCTCGATAAATTGTTGAATGCCGTAACTCATATTAAACACCGAGCTGAGCCAACCTGTTGAACCTGCCTGTGTAGAAACAATAATTCCCGATGAAGATTGTTCTTCTTGCTGCTGGTTATAGTTAATCAAATAACGCGCTGAAACATGACTCGCCGCGCCGACAAATAAATCATTAAACGCCAGCAACCGTTGACCCTGATTTAATTTTGCTTCGGCAAGCGTAGCGATTCTGATATTAAATCGCCCAGCCTGCACAGTTTCCACCGCATGAATAAAATTGCCGCTAGTAAACGGCAATAACACGCCATCGTAGCGTTCACTATCAGGATTGACGGCAATAATAGGAATACCATTGACATATTTTGCAGTATTCGCCACCAGCCCATCTTGCCCGACCACAATCACCACCTGTTTATCATTAAACAAAAACGCGGGTAAAAAATTCTGCTCGACGATTTTATTTTTTATCACCCGCGATAACTGACGTTGTACGCTTGCCAGTGACTCATGAAACTGCTCATGTTCACGTTCATAATCAGCAAAATCACCGCCCGAATGTTCAATATAAAACTTCGCTTGGGCAGCGGTGTTGAAGCGTTCAATCAATCGCTCAAGGCGGGTTTTATTTTTAACCAGAATGGCGTATTCGACGGTCATTTGCGTTTATTACTTAACACGGATTCTAATAATTCAGGACTGATATTCAGATTGCCGATTTTTTCCGCATTTTCGCCCATTTGTCGAAATGCCAGCGCGATATTGAATTTTGGGTCTGGATTATCATTTAACGCGGTAATCATGCGCCAATCCATATCTTTATACGGTTTCAGCGTCGCTTCCAATACATAACCCTGCGTATCGGCTTCTTTTCTGGCGTTAGCTGTTTGCTGTTCAATTAAGCGTTTGCGCTGATCTTCGATAGCAATATCCGCCTGTACTTTCATTTCCCGCAACACGCGCTCGTTATTGGCTTTTTGCACCTCCGCTTCCATGCGTTTTTCATCAATTTGTTTCTTCTTTTCTTCAACGGCAATTTCAGTATTCAGCTCAGATTCTTTAATGCGCCGCTCTTGCTCCACCGCAAAATTACGCCGCTCATAAACCGCCTGATCCGCTTCCTGCGATAATTTCTCACGCGTTTCGGTTTCCAACGCCCGCGCCATTTCAGGGGTAGCTTTAATGGCAAGAATATTCACCGTCAGAATTTCAATACCCAGCGCGGTCAGCGCGGGCGAGGTTTTTAACCCTTCGGTGATTTTAGTTTCCACCGTTTTGGCGGAGCGAATAGAATCTTTTAAACCCAGCCCATGAATAAATGCCGATAACGTAGTTTGCGCCTCATTAATAATGCGCTGATTCAGTTTTTCAGTATCGTTTTTGGTATGCACACCCTGTTGATCAACGGTAAAATCCAGCAACTCCGCCAATTGTTTTTGATTAGCAATTTTATAAGTCACCTGCCCTTGAATAGAAATATTCTGATAATCATGCGTGGTTTCATTAAAAATAAACGGCAAATCATTACTGCCAATCGGAATCGCCACAATAGAACTGTTCGGCGCAAAATAGAAAAAAGACAACCCCCGCCCTTCTCTGGCTACGCGCCCGTTTTTAAAGTGCATGACGTAAGTCATCGCATCAAACTTAATATAACTGATTCCAAACATGGCTGACCCTTTGATAATGGCAAACTTAGGGGTGAATAGTAACAAATCACGCAATCATTAATCTAATGCTTTTACAAATCCAATGCCGCGCCATTGACCTTTAACCATTCCACCTGCTTTTGATAATTGGGTAAAACCTTATCAACTTCATTCCAAAAAGCGCGGGTGTGATTTTGATGGATCAAATGAGCTAACTCATGAACAACCAGATAATCCAAAATATCTAAAGAAGCCATAAAGCATTTCCAGTGAAAATTTAGATTGCCCTTATCAGAACAAGAAGCCCAGCGGTTTTGTAATTCCATAATACGCACCTGCCCAACTTCAACGTCCATTTTGGTTTTAAATCGTTGCACCCGCTCCATAATTTTCGGCAAACCTTTTTCTTTATAAAACTCAATAAACAAGCGGTTTGCCTGTGTTTTATCCTGTTTTCTTAACAGAAAATAACCATTTTTCAATAACAAAGGTTTAGACTGTTCGTCCACTAATTCCAGCCGATAATTACGCCCTAGATACAAATAGGACTGCCCATTCACCACTTCACGTTCAACTTTGGCAGTATTCAGTATGTGCCATTCTGCCAAGTGCTTATAAATTTGATATTCTTTGTCTTTTAAAACTTGTGCTATTTCATCATCCGTTTTTGAATCAGGTGCGAGTACCGACACACTACCATCACGCTCAATATAAATACTCAGCGTTTTGCGTTTACTCTTTTTAATGGATAGCGCGAACATTAGTTTTCAGATTGTCCTGTTAAATCAAAATGCCGTTGTTTAGCCAATGCCAGTATTTCATGAGTGAGTTTTTCATGTTGGCTAACACAGCCAGCAATATCAGAAAAATGCAGCAAATTATCAATATCCGCTCTTAATGCCCTAATTTCAGAATCTCTTTTCCAAAAGCGAGTAATGGTCATTTTTTCCTGTAATTTGCCAACAACTTGAATAGTGAGTGTTTTTAACCGTGCTTTGCTGTCATCATCAATCGTTTGTTCAGCAAAAGCCAGTAACACAATTAAGCCATAAAAAGGCTGTTGCACTGTCGTTAAGCCATGTTCGCCCTGTTCGCGTCCTTTCGCCATGTCTTCGCGTAACTTATCCAGTTCATCAACCAACACATTCCAGTGATTTTTATACCGCTCAAGAAGAGCCTGTAAGCGTTCATTAAACTGAGTATATAGCTCAGGGTCTTTGTCCAGATTCACCTTAATATGCCGACGCACCGCGTGTGCCATTTCTGAGGCTTTGGCTTTAGAACCGCCTAGCTTTTCCAATTGTTTAGGAAACTCATCCGACAGCAAAGACACAGGCGGGATTTTGCTATCAATGCCCAGTGATTGCAGATACACATCAATCAATTTCCTGACTTTCGCGCCAGCAAATTTTAAATCCAGCGTTTCATCTTGATAGCGGTTTCTGATCCGCATGAGTAAATAACCAAAACGCTTAGCAGGAATATAAAAGTCCTTGGCTCGTTCAACATTAAACAACAAATCCAGACTATCAAAAAAGGCTTGGCTATAAGTATCAAATTGCGCTCGAAACGGTATGCCTTCGGCTAATTCCACACAGCGTTCCGCCACCTCAAATTCTGCTTTTTTATCGCTAATGCGTTGATTAACAAACGCCTCAATCTCACTGATTCCTAGATCGCTAAATAATTGCAATAACCGCTGATAACGCGCTTCCAGTACAGGGATTTCCTTATCTATATCCCTAAAATAATCTAAAAATTCTTTCAGCAGTTTTTCATCTTCATCACCATAAATCGCCAACGCTTCTTTCAAATGATTCGCCACACCAAAATAATCAACAACGATGCCGTGTTTTTTGGTTCTGCCTTTGGTGCGATTAACCCGCGCAATGGTTTGTAACAAATCATGTTCACGCAAATTTTTATCCAGATACATCGCCTGTTCAATGGGCGCGTCAAAACCCGTTAGCAACCTGTCACACACGCACAAAATACCGACACCCGATAGCGGTTTGTCAAAATCAAAATCCATTTTGAAACTATCAACCGCTTTCAAGTCTTTGGCTTTTTTACGCGCCACGCTGATAAAACCCTCTTCGTTATTGTCCTGCATGGTGACAACCGTACAGACTTCTAAGAACTGCATTTGTTTAATCCAGTTATCATCACGTTCTGCCTCAGGTTTGGCTTGTTCGATGCTGATTTTTTTCGCCAAGGCTTCTTTAATCAAATACTCATAACGTGCGGCGGCGCGTATTGAACTGGCTACCACTTGAGCCTTAAAACCATTGACTAAAATTTCCGTGGTGTAATGCTCGACAATATCTTCGGCAATCTTGCGTAACCTATCCATATTTTCAAGATAGGCCTGCATTGTGCCGTAACGCTTTTGAATTTCCAGCCGTTCCGCTGGGCTTTGTTTCTTGAACGCATCCTCAAAAGCGACTTTAAATTGTTCACTGTCGGTAATCTGATCTTGGCTGGTACGCCCAATATAAATAATATCCAGCGTTGCCTTATCGCGTACCGATTGCTTAATTTTATATTCATCAATAAACGGCGTGTCCTGACCAGCAGGTGAGCCGAATCGTTCATGGGTTTTGACTTTATGGCGGGCGGTTAATAACGGCGTACCCGTAAACGCCAGTTTGGTCGCTTGAGGAAACGCGGCAAATAAATTGTCGCCCATATCGCCGCCTTGGGTACGATGAGCTTCATCAATTAACAAAATAATGCGTTCCGAGGAATTCACCTGCTCAAAGGCTTTGAATTCTGGTACTTCCCCGCGTTCCTCATAAATTTTTAATAACGCTTTGGACTGCGCAATATTTTCACCCAAACACTTATGCACCATCACCATCGTTAAATCAGCCGAATCACCGCTTAACATCGGACGCAATTGATTACGCGCCGCGACTACATGGACTTTTTCACCCGTCAACTTGGCGGTCAAAGTCAATTGTTTTTCAAGATCAGCGCGATCATTGACCATAATCACCTTATAATTTTTTAAATCGTCTTGCGAGCGCAATTTCCTGACTAAAAACACCATCGTCAAAGACTTGCCAGAGCCTTGCGTATGCCACACCACGCCAGAACGCGCCATAGCTGATTCACCTGTTCTTAAGCGTTCGATAATTTTACCAACGGCGCGGTATTGCTGATAACGACACAATAACTTGATTTCCACCCCTGCTTTCACTTCCATGAACAGCGTAAAATGCCGCAACACATCCAACAAAATTTCTTTATTCAACAAGCCCGCAATCAATACTTCTTGTGTTTGTTCATTCTCCAGACTAACAGGCAGGGTTTTATACTGTTCGGGAAAAATATCTTTCCAGTTAGTGTAATAATCAAAATCCGCACTAATCGAACCAAACCGCGCCTCCATGCCATGCGTCAAAATACTGAACAAATTAAAATGAAACAGTCGCTCTTCACCTTCTTTAATACCAAAATCATCCTCACGGCGATTGCTATAACGGCGAATTTGATTTTCAGCTTCTGATAATGGCTCACTGACATCCGTGTCTTTGCATTCAATCACCACAAACGGCAAACCGTTCACAAACAGCACAATGTCAGGAATAATGCTATTTCTTGCCCCGCTAGGCGTGTCGATTCTGAACTGATTAATCGCAATAAAACTATTATTCTCGATATGTTTAAAATCCAGCAAACGCACCACAGGCGACACTTCACCCGTGACTTCATTCAGTTCAACGATGGTATTTTTCGTTAAACGCTCAAAAATCGCTTTATTGGCTTCATGTAAATTGACCGAAGCAAACGCTAATAAATCGCTGTAAATCTCATCTAACTGTTTGTCAGTGAGCCATGATTCCCCCGCTTCGGTTTTATTAATCTTGGCAATCGCTTGTTTAAAGGTTTGCGCTAAGGTCACTTCTTTAAACGAAGACCGCAAGCTCACAGCGGGGTTTTGTGGAATACCTTGCCCTTGGTCTATGACTTGCCAGCCCAATGCCGCAAGTTTTTCTAAAAAAGGTTTTTCGACACTGGTATATTCAGACATGGGCGTATTTAATCAAAAGGTTTTGTTAATAAACATCATCATGGCTGCCGACATAAATAGAAAGTCGGCGTGTAATGATAGTCGCCGTCATTCCAGCATGGATGCTGGAATCCAGTCACAGGGATGTGTTTAAGTATAAGCCATCCTTGGCTTCTGGATTGCGGCAATCCCTGCCGCAATGACGTATCTTTTACATCCTAATTTATTGTCATGAATTTATAGACTAAGGTATAACTCATTCCATGCTTTCCAGTCGTGCCAAATGTTCTTCTGGTGATTCTTTAATATAGCGACCTGCGGCTATATCGGCTTTAGATTCTTGCAATGCCGCGTCTAATTCTATTTCACGCAAATAGTGATAACCTTCAATGCTCATCACCACAAAGCGTTCTTTGCCTTCTACGCTAATCGCCACTTCTGAATGATGTTTAAGACTTTCTTCTAAACAGGCAATGCCGCGTGTATTGAGTTCATTAGCCGTAATCATATTTTTATCTCCATTTGACTATATCAAAGTCGGTCGTGCTACACACCCAACCGAGTTTTAGCAATTTGTGCTGACACAGGGCGGGGATGAAAACTTACATTAACTTCAATATCTTCATCGAGCTTGCCAAGAATAGTTATCATCCTATCCAGCGTAAATCGACGCAGTTCTGCGTTGCGAATGCGTGAGAATTCAGTGTAAGCAACGCCTGTTAATTTTTCAGCATCGCGGGTAGACAGTTTTCTATCATCCAAAGTCTGAATAATTTTTGCGGCAATAATAGCGCGAGCTTGTTCCAGTCCTGCGTTTGCGTGTCCAAAGTCGCGGTAGACGTTGCCACTGCCCTTAATCAATTCAACATCATCATTGTTCATTTTTTAATACCTCTTTTAGATTTCCCAGTCTTCAAGCATTAAATCAGGGACGCGGGAAAACTCGCGCGTATTATGCGTGACTAACGTTAAATGATGCGCTCGTGCAATCGCGGCAATTTGTAAATCATAAGGGCCAATCGGCGTGCCTTTTTTGGCAAGAAAGGCGCGAATATCACCGAATTCATAAGCGGCTTTGCCATCAAAAGGCAGTGAAGTGACCAGTGAAAATAAAACCGTCAGATTGGCAAGATTTTGTTCAACCCGTGCGCTTTTATAAGCCCCATAAATCAACTCAGCCTTAACCACATCACAGATTAAAATTTCAGTTTCTGGCAATTGAGCAATACGGTTTTTTACAGGATTCGGTTCACGTTCAAGATAGGCAATCCACGCATTGGTATCAAGTAGCCACATGATTAAAGTTCCCGACGAACGTCATAGTCGCCTTGATTTTCTCGTTCGAGTCGCTCACCTTCCCAGCAACCCGCTAAAGAAGCCAGTGTTGGTTTATTAGGCGTAACACCCTGTTTTATTTTTAACAGCAATTGATAAACCAGCTCTAAGGTTTGCGGGTCTTGTACGGTATCAATTTCATCTTTGAGTTGTTCTTTAGTAATCATGTTATCTCCAAGCGGTTGTGTCGTTAAACCGAAACAGTGACTTCACCTGTTAGTAAATCCTGCATTAAGCCTTGTTTGAGTTTTTGGTATTTGTTGAGGGTGGTTTGTTCTAGTTCGATTTTTTTGTCGATAGTTTCTATTTTTTGAGAAATTGAATTTTGCTCATTCAATAAAGGATGTTTAATTAAAATAGATTTCAGTGCAGAAAGCCCTATTCTTGCTCTCGTAGTTCCTGTGCTTAAATTAATAGCTCTTGACCTAAAATAAGGTGAGTTAATACTTTCTTTAACAAATGAAACATTAAATCTTTTCTCATCAACTTCCAACCTTATACCGTCCGATGCCATTAAATAACGATTATCAAATGTTGGCATAATACAAGCTCTTGCTACTGGGTCAGCCATTTTTGCAATAATTATATTATTTGGGAATATATTGCAGGAGCTTAAATTATCAGCTTTTTCTTCTGAGGTATAAATTTTATACGAATTCAAAAAACAACCATCACCAATATTTTGTAATTGAATAATTCTTACACCACGCTTTGTATAATCACTAGATTTCAAATCAGAACCAAAAGGACCACCAGTAAAACTATACTGGTTATCTTTAGCAACGGTAATTAACTCGTTGATTTCCCAATCCTTTGGAATCCAGCCTAGTTTGCTGGGTTTGTATAAATGTGGGGCTTGTTGATAACTGGGGCGTAATTGTCCGTTTTCATCGATACCGCGTGTGAACAGGTCGTGCATCATACCCGCTTTAATCGCCTTATATTTAGCAATCGCCGCCTCGGTCTTTTCAATTACCGCATCAACAGTGGACAATATGCGGGCGATTTTTTGTTGTTGGGGAAGTGGAGGAACAGGAATGTCTAAATTTCTTATGGCACTTAATGAAATAAATGACTGAACGCCACCATCCGATTTATTTCTAAACTGCTCTTCTATAATATTTGAGTTTAAAACTTGAATGGCAAATTCATTAATTAATTCTTTATTGGAATGTCCAAATTTTAATAATGCTACGTTTTTAATCGAAAATTCAAAATCTACATTTACAATTACAGGTTTTCCGATAGTGCCAATCATTCCAAATAAAATATCTCCGCGTTCTACTTTAGAACGTATAGAGAAAGATTTATGATTTTCGACTGAAATGTAAGACACATTATTAAAATCTATTCCATTAGTCGTGAGATTTTTTGATGTTATAAATGGTACGCCTGTTTCATGATATTTTGGGCTGTCATGAGTTCCATCCCGAACATCACATAAATTTTGAAGCTTTTTATATTCCCATTCACTCATAACCCAACTCCTGTAAAAACCCAGCCAATACCGCCGCTTCCTGTTCGCGTTCTGCCAAAATGCGGTGTAGTGGCAGTTGATATTTATCAAACAGGCTTTGTAAGCGTTCCAGCAAACCGCGTTGATATTGCGCGACGTAAGCCATGACGGTGTTGTTTAATACCTGTTGCCAACGCGCTACTATCAATACTTGGGCTTGGTCTTCACTAATCGCTTCACGCGCTTTTTCAACTAAATCATCTTTTTTGTCTTTAATGGCTTTGACCACAGCGCGGGTGCTGCGTAGTTCGGCTTCCAGTTCATTGTGACGGCTTAGTTTGTTGTCCAGTTCGGTTTTTTGTGCGGTCAGGTTGCTGATAAGCTGTTGTTTCGCGCTGTGTTTGGTGCTTAATTCATCCAGTTCTGCATTAAATCCCAAGCCGATAGCTTTCAGGGCGGCTAATTTTTCCGCGTCCTTTTTATATTGGTTTAACAAGGGCGCGGCAATCGCTAAATAGCGTTTTTCGGTGATGTTTAGCTCTTTGCTAAGCGTTTTTAATTCGCTGTTGATGACTTTAAGCTGGTTTTTATAATCCTGCAACACGGTTTTAGGAAATACTTCATAATCGTCTTCGTTGTAATCGTCTTCTTCGAGTTCATTGACGGCTTTAAACAGCGCGTCCAGTTCATCACGCCGCGCTTCGTTGTCGCGTAATTCTTGCAGAACCTCAGGAAATTGCGATTGCAATATGTCATCTTCGGGGATGAGTTCGGCATTCCAGCCACTGGCGGCAACGGATTTTAAATCGAATAATAAGCTGTCCCAAAAACTGGCAAACGCGCCACGACTTTTGTGGATGTCCAAGGCATTCAGGCGGCTGAGGTCTTGAATAATGGAAGCAGAAAACTGTTTGTATAAAGTAAACAGGTTTTGCGTTTTGGGCAGGTTTTCTAAACTGTGCAGTTCTTTATTCCACCAGTGCTGGAGTAAGTCGGTATAAGCGGCGTTTAATGCCGTGACCGCTGCGGATTGTTCCAGCGTGTGTTGTATGGCTTCTTTGCTGGTGATATGGTCTTGAAACTGCATAAACTCAGGTTTTAATGGCAGAAACAGCGCGTCTTTGAGTCCGTTAAAATTGGCAAAAGTGTCATCCAGCGCGTTGATTTCAGCTTCTGGAATGCCGCCGTGTAAATGGGCGTGGACGTTTTGCGGATCGCTGGGTGGGCTGTTATCGACATAACGGCGAATATTCAGGTTGTAATCTTCATCGCATAAGGTGGTTTTATCGACTAACCGCGCATAGTTGTCGATTTCTGCTTTTTGGCTGTAGCAATAGGTGATTTTGCTAATGTCTTCGGGGCGTAAGCTGTTTTGATTTTTGCCTTCTTTATAATCACGGTCAGCATTGATAAATAATACTTGTTGCCTGTCTTTCGCGCCTTTCTTATTGATGATTAAAATACTGGCTGGAATACCCGTACCGTAAAACAGCGCGGGCGGCAAACCAATCACCGCTTCTAATAAGCCGCTGTCAATCAACCACTGGCGCGTGCGTTTTTCTTCACCTCCTCTGAATAATACGCCGTGCGGCATCACCACCGCCATGCGTCCGTTGGCTTTCAACACGCTAATCATGTGCTGAACAAACATAAAATCGGCTTTTTTCTTGGTCGGTGTCCAATAGTGAAAGCGATCTCTGAATTTGTTGATGTCGCCATAGTTTAAGGAAAACGGCGGGTTGGCAATTACAATATCAAAGCGTTGTAATTCGCCATTTTCAATATGTAGCGGGTCGGTTAAGGTGTTGCCGTTTTGAATGTCGGTATCGTAGATTTCATGAAACAACATATTCATTTTGCAGAGTGACCATGTTGTGCCTGTCAGTTCCTGCCCATAAAAAAACAGGTTTTTGGCACTGCCATAACGCGCTTCAACGTAGTTTTTCGATTCGATAAGCATACCGCCAGACCCGACCGTAGGGTCGTAGATTTCCGCATTTTCGGCAGGTTCTAATAAGCCCACCATGAGTTTAACCACTTCGTTAGGCGTGTAAAATTCGCCGCCTTTTTTACCCGCATCATCGGCAAAGTATTTAATCAGGTATTCATACACCGCGCCCAGTAAATCAGGGAATTCAAAATGCTGGCTTTTTAAGGTGATTTTGTTGAAGTGCAGAATGAAGTCAATCAAGGTTTCATCACTGATATTCTTTTTATTTTTGCCCAGTCCTTTGTTGAAATTAATACCTTTTAATACGCCTTGCAGTTTGTCGGTGTTTGCGTCTTCTATGGCAGCTAGGGCTTTGTTGAGATGATCGCCTACTTCGTGCTTTAGGTCTTTAATCACTAACCAACGTGCGTTTGCTGGAATGTAATAAGCGTAACTATCTGGTTTTTCTAAGACTTCTTGAATTAATACTTCATTTTTTCCTTCTGCTTTTAGTTGTTGTTCCAGTTGCTGTTTATCTTCATCAAATTTGTCACTCAAGCGTTTTAAAAACAACATTCCAAAAATGTACTCTTTAAATTCTGATGCTTCCATGTTGCCGCGAATAATGTCACAGGCTGATAGTAAAAAACTTTCCAACCAAGACAGCGAGTATTTTGTTTTCTTCATGATAACCGTATTCCCTTTGATGAGTTGATGATGTTGGCGTGTGTATTAACGAATGACAATAAAAAACCCGCGAAGCCCAAAGGCTTGCGGGTTTTTGTATTTGGTGCCGATGACTGGACTCGAACCAGCATGACCTTGCGATCACCACCCCCTCAAGATGGCGTGTCTACCAATTTCACCACATCGGCATTTGTTTCTTAGTGGTCTTTCTTAGCGTCTTTGCCTTTATGGGCATCCGCTTTTTTGTCTTTAGAAGCAGGTTTATGCTCAACTGGCTTTTTTGCTTCGGCAGGTTTTTTCTCTGCCGCTGGAGCCTTTTCTGCTGCTGGTTTAACATTTTCAGCAGGTTTAGTTGTGTCTACTGCTTTGGGTGTTTCTACAGGAACAGCAACGGGCTGTTCAGCAGATGGAACAGGCAATGCGGGAGCTTGTTGCGTATCAGGTGCTGCAACTGGCGGCATGGCATCTTGTGTTTTTGCACCGTCTACCGCAGGAAGACCTGATTCATTAGCCGCAGGTGTAGCCATTAAGTCGCGTTCGGTGTCTTTGTGACCGTTTACTATCGCAAGACCTAAGCTGGTGGCAAAAAACAAGGTTGCCAAAATAGCTGTTGAACGCGATAAGAATGACGCTGCACCTTGCGCACCGAACACTGAACCTGCTGAACCAGTACCAAAAGCGGCTCCTGCATCAGCTCCTTTTCCTTGTTGCATTAAAACCAGACCGATAACGCCTAATCCTAGCAACACATGAATAACAATAATTACCTGATACATGAAAGTCTAAATTACTCTGAGATTGAATGATAAACGGCTAAAAAGGATTCCGCATCCAAGGAAGCCCCACCTATTAAACCGCCGTCAATGTCTGGCATGGCAAATAAGCCTTTTGCATTGTCTGGTTTAGCA
Source organism: Methylococcales bacterium (assembly GCA_030693155.1). Taxonomy (GTDB): domain Bacteria; phylum Pseudomonadota; class Gammaproteobacteria; order Methylococcales; family Methylomonadaceae; genus UBA4132. The sequence goes on along the minus strand of JAUYBJ010000118.1, from coordinate 4,999 downwards.
CTGCCGCCGTATAAAATTTGAACTTTATCAGCGATAGCTTGATCTTTTGCCGCAATAAATTGACGAATGTAATGATGCACTTCTTGTGCTTGTTCGTCGCTTGCAGTTTTGCCTGTACCGATTGCCCACACGGGTTCGTAGGCAATAACAGCGTTATTAAATGCGGCAATACCTGCTGCATCAATAACGGCGTTCAGTTGTTGGTCGATAACGGCGAACGTTTGATTTTCTTCACGTTGCTCTAAGGTTTCACCAACACATAAAACGGGGATGATGCCTTGCGTTTGAGCCTGAACAAAACGGGCGGCTACTGATGCGTCGGTGTCGCCGTAGTAGCTACGTCTTTCTGAGTGTCCAACCAGAGCATACTGACAGTTGAGTTCTTTCAGCATGGTCGCTGAAATTTCACCTGTATAAGCACCTGAGGCTTTATCGGCAACGTTTTGTGAACCTAATGCTAAGCGACTGCCTTTGACAACTTCACCAACACTGGACAAATAAACATAAGGAACGCACACAGCAATATCACCAATATCCGCACCTAAACCAGCAATAATGCCTTGGGCAAGAGACTCGGCACTTGCACGAGTTCCATTCATTTTCCAATTTCCGATAACCAGAGACCGACGCATCATCATTACTCCCACATAGAATAAAACTGCTAATGATATAGGTTAATAGAGTTTTGTTCAAGCATCCATTGCTTTTCTAACATCTTCTGCCAGTTGATTTGCCGATTCTCTGACCAACTCCTCGTGTTCGCCTTCTACCATAACACGAATTAACGGCTCTGTACCTGAGGCTCTTAATAGTACGCGCCCCGTGTCTCCGAGTTTTTTCTCAACTGCTTGTACTGAACGTTGGATGTATTCGTTGGTGCTGATATTAATTTTTTTCGTGGTTTTGATGTTGACTAAAATTTGCGGGTATTTTTGCATCCCTGATTTTAATTCATGCAGACTTTTACCAGTGTTTTCCATTTCTGCCATGACTTGCAAAGCGGCAATAATGCCGTCACCTGTGGTAGTTCTGTCCAGACAGATGATATGCCCTGAGTTTTCGCCACCTAAAATACCGTTATGCTCATTCAACATTTCCATCACATAGCGGTCGCCGACATTGGCTCTCAGCAGATCAATGCCTAAGCGTTTCAAGCCGTGTTCCATGCCCAGATTGGTCATGAGAGTACCGACGACAGGCCCTGCCATTTGCCCTGCTTCCTGTCGTGATTTTGCGATAATGTAGATAAGTTCATCACCATCGACTATTTCGCCTTTGTGATCCACCATGATGAGTCTGTCGCCATCACCATCGAGTGCGATGCCTATATCAGCTTGATTGGCTAACACAGTAGCCACTAATTTTGCGGGACTGGTCGCGCCGCATTCCTCATTGATATTCAGGCCATTAGGTTCTGCGCCAATGGTAATAACGGTCGCGCCTATTTCACTGAATACATGGGGTGCAATGTGATAAGTCGCGCCATTGGCACAATCAACCACAATTTTCAGTCCGCTAAAATCCAAGCGTGTGGGAACACTGCCTTTGCAGAATTCAATATAACGACCTGCGGCATCACCGATGCGTTTGGCTTTACCGAGGTGAGCCGATTCTACGGTGGTCATCGGTGAGTCGATGTAATGCTCTATTTTTTCTTCTAATTCATCAGGTAATTTTGTCCCATGCACGGAGAAAAATTTAATGCCGTTATCGTAATAAGGATTATGTGACGCACTGATAACAATGCCTGTTTTGGCTCTTAATGTGCGTGTTAAATAAGCAATACCAGGTGTAGGCATAGGACCTAATAAATGGGTATCGACACCTGCGGCGGTTAAGCCAGCTTCCAGCGCGGATTCAAACATATAGCCAGAAATACGGGTATCTTTACCCACCAGCACGAAACCATGTCCTTCGCTAGCAAATACCCGACCTGCTGCCCAACCTAGTTTTAATAAAAAATCCGCTGTTATAGGCGTTTCACCGACTTTGCCACGAATACCATCAGTACCAAAATATTTTTTTGCTATATTTGCCATAATGTTAAACCTTAAAAATAGACGTAATTTTTTATAAGCTGGCATTATTGCTAATACCATCGGTCAATAAAAAAGGAGAGCTGTTAAGGCTCTCCTTTTTGGTTAGTTTTGATAAACTTAGCTTTGTTCAGCCGTTTTACCAAGTGAAGTATCAGCTGGCTTATCTAATTTAATTTCATCAGCATTAAGCCCGTCACGCGGTGGCTTATCATCCCAGCCTTGTGGATCACGCACAGGTTTGCGTGTCATTAAATCTTCAATTTGATATTTGTCGATGGTTTCGTATTTCATTAACGCTTCTGCCATTGCATGAAGAATATCAATATTTTCTTTGATGAGTCTTTCTGCACGTTCGTAGTTGCGATCAATAAAAGAACGAATTTCCTCATCAATAGTATGCGAAGTTTCTTCAGCGACCGTTTTATGTTGTGTCACTGAACGCCCTAAAAATACTTCGCCTTCTTCTTCACTGTAAGAAAGTGGCCCTAAACGTTGTGATAAGCCCCATTTAGTGACCATATTACGCGCTAATTCGGTAGCACGTTCAATGTCGTTAGATGCGCCTGTACTGACTTGTTCCCAACCAAAAACCACTTCTTCGGCAATACGACCGCCATATAAACTGGAAATCATGCTGTCGAGTTTTTGTTTGCTGGCACTGTACTGATCACGTTCAGGTAAGAACATAGTCACACCCAGCGCACGACCTCTAGGCATAATACTGACTTTGTACACAGGATCATGTTCAGGCACTAACCGTCCGACGATGGCATGACCCGCTTCATGGTAAGCCGTCATTTTCTTTTCTTTCTCGTCCATCACCATCGTGTGTCTTTCCACACCCATGATGAGCTTGTCTTTGGCTTTTTCCAAGTCCGCCATATTGACGACGCGTTTATTCATTCTGGCAGCCAATAACGCCGCTTCATTGATTAAGTTGGCCAAATCCGCACCTGAAAAACCGGGAGTACCTTGCGCGATATATTTCACTTCCACATCATCCGCAGACGGCACTTTTTTCATGTGGACTTTAAGGATTTGTTCACGTCCGCGTACATCAGGCAAGCCAACAGTGACTTGACGGTCAAAACGACCAGGACGCAACAAGGCTTTGTCCAACACGTCAGCGCGGTTAGTCGCCGCGATAACGATAATACCTTCATTACCTTCAAAGCCATCCATTTCTACCAATAACTGGTTTAAGGTTTGCTCACGCTCATCGTTACCGCCACCTAAACCTGCGCCACGTTGACGACCGACCGCATCAATCTCATCAATGAAAATAATACACGGTGCGTGTTTTTTGGCAGTTTCAAACATATCACGCACGCGTGATGCACCGACACCGACAAACATTTCTACGAAATCTGAACCGGAAATAGTAAAAAATGGGACTTTAGCTTCACCCGCAATGGCTCTAGCCAATAGCGTTTTACCCGTACCTGGAGGCCCGACCATCAACGCGCCTCTGGGAATTTTACCGCCCAGACGTTGATATTTAGCAGGGTCTTTCAAGAAATCGACCATTTCCACCACTTCTTCTTTAGCTTCGTCACAACCTGCCACATCGGCAAACGTGACTTTAATTTGATCTTCTTCCAGCATACGCGCTTTACTTTTACCAAAGCTCATCGCGCCACGACCACCTGCACCGCCACCGTTCATTTGACGCATGAAGAATACCCACACGGCAATCAACAGCAACATCGGGCCAAAAGACACCAATAGCTGCATCAGCATAGAAGGCTGCTCAGGCGGTATGGCTTTAGTATCAACACCGTTTGCCAATAAATCATCAATCAAATGCGGGTCGTTAGGCGCGTATATCTTAATTTGCTGACCGCCCTGCATTTTTGCCTTGATGATATGCTCATCAATGGTGACTTGTTGTACTTGTCCCGATTTCACCGAATCGATGAATTGTGAGTACGATAACGACGAATCAGCTCGTTCTTTTTGTGAACTAACGTTGTTAAAGAGAAGCATCAAGACAACTGCGATGATACCCCACAAGATTATATTTTTTATCATATCGTTCATTTACACGCCCTGGGCCTGAACGGCTCTTCCGTTTAAAAACTGAGCAATTATATCAGGAGTTAATGTCCTGACTGTCGTTATTTATGGGGTACTCACTAACACTTAAGAGTAGCCGATTTTGCAAATATAAGGGTTGATAGTGATTATTTAAAGCCCTTAGCTAAAATATACACTTCATTACTGCGTGGCCTAGAGGCTTTTGGCTTTCTTATGACCACTTTAGTGAAGTTTTGCTGCACTTCACGATGATAATCTTCAAAGCCTTCGCCTTGAAACACTTTTACTAAAAACGCGCCATTTTTTGCCAGAATAGTTTTTGCGGTATCCAAAGCCAGTTCACACAAATACATGGAACGCGGCTGATCCACGGCTTTATTACCGCTCATATTCGGAGCCATATCAGACAACACCAGATGCACGGGCATATTATCTAATACCGCATAAAGTTCATCGATAACGGACTGTTCAAGAAAATCGCCCTGAATAAAATCTACGCCGTCAATCGGATCCATCGGCAAAATATCCAGCGCGACCAGTTTATTACCTTTGCCTAGCCGTTGCTGAGCGTATTGCGACCAGCCACCGGGTGCTGCACCCAAATCGACTACATTCATACCCGCTTTAATCAGCGAATCTTTTTCCTGAATCTCAGATAATTTGAATACCGCGCGTGACCGATAGCCCTGCGCTTGAGCCATTTTGACATATTCATCATGAAAATGTTCCTGCATCCATTGATTACTGCTTTTACTTCGTGCCATATCGCCCTATTTTTGGTGTAGAATTAAGTTTTTGATTTTGAGAATAAAAAGTGAAAGCAGTCGATAAGAAAAAACTAAAGTCCGAAGCGCATAGTTTAAACCCCATAGTCACCATTGGTCAGTCTGGACTTACCGATGCCGTATTAGCAGAACTTGAAC
>JAUYBJ010000097.1 GCA_030693155.1 Methylococcales bacterium | reverse complement strand
GCCGTCGATAACGCGATTGATATTAGCTTTATCGAAGAAATGCCTTTAGGCGTAGTAAGCAAACATGACCGCTCCGAAGCGTATTATTCCAGCCAGTCAATTAAAACCGATTTAGCCCAGCGTTTTGAACGCATAAAAATTAACGCTGTGATACTGAAAGACCGCAATCATGATGAAGTGTGCGATTTGGTGCAGTTCGCCGTCGATAACGCGATTGATATTAGCTTTATCGAAGAAATGCCCTTAGGCGTGGTGAGCAAACACGACCGCTCCGAGGCGTATTATTCCAGCCAGTCAATTAAAACCGATTTAGCCCAGCGTTTTGATCTAATCGCCAGCATCGAAAAAACAGGCGGCCCGTCGAATTATTTCACTGTTGCCGACACCCAAACCCGCGTGGGTTTTATTTCCCCGCACAGTGAAAACTTTTGTAGCACCTGTAATCGGGTGCGCCTGACTGTTGAAGGGCGATTGTTGTTGTGTCTGGGCAATGAACATTCGGTGGATTTAAAAGCCGTGCTGCGTGAACATCCGAACGATACCAGCGTATTAAAACAAACCATCATCAACGCCATGCAGATTAAACCCGAAAAGCACGAGTTTAATATTCATGAACAGCCGATAATTTTGCGTTATATGAATATGACGGGCGGTTAAGGAGGTCAGGCTTTGCCTGACTTCGCAAGCAAAGCTTGCACTCCATCAATTTCAAGCGAGTACCCAATGAACAAACACCCAGAATTCCCGCTCAGTGAAGAATTGATTTATCTCAATCACGCCGCCGTTGCCCCATGGCCAAAACGCACCAGCGCGGCGGTGATTGCCTTTGCTGAACAAAATACCCGTTACGGTTCACATTTTTATCTGGACTGGATGGCGAAAGAAGCCGAGTTACGCAGCCAATTACAAACCCTGCTCAACGCGCCTTCGACCGATGATATTGCGCTAGTGAAAAATACCTCCGAAGCCTTATCGTTCGTGGCTTATGGTTTAACGTGGCAGGCGGGTGACAATATCGTTTCCAGCAATGAAGAATTCCCCTCGAATCGGATGCCGTGGCAATCGCTGGACAATCAGGGCGTGGAGTTTCGCCAAGCCGATTTAAGCAGCGGCGACACGCCCGAAGACGCGCTGTTTGCGCTGGTGGATGAGCGCACCCGTTTAATCACCATCAGTTCGATACAGTTCGCCTCAGGTCTGCGCATGGATTTGGCAAAAATCGGCGCGTTCTGCAAACAACGCGGCATTTTATTTTGTGTGGATGCGATTCAAAGTCTGGGCGCGGTGCAGTTTGATGTGCAAGCCTGTCATGCGGATTTTGTCATGGCAGATGGGCATAAATGGCTGTTTGGTGCAGAAGGTTTGGGCGTTTTTTATACTACGCCTGCGGCACGAGCGCAGTTAAAGCTGACCCAATACGGTTGGCATAATATGAAAGACACGCACAATTATGAAAATAAACCGTGGGAAATTCACCCCACCGCACGGCGTTTTGAATGCGGCAGTATGAATACCATGGGCATCTACGCGCTGTCTGCCAGTGTGTCGTTATTGCTGGAAACAGGTATGGAAACGGTGGAGGCGTTGGTTTTGCAAAATGCAGAACGTGTTAAAAAGCACATTGCTGATAATGAGCAATTAATGTTGATAACGTCGGCAAAATCGCCGTTAAAATCAGGTATTGTGGTGTTTAAACACCGCACGATTGCCAATGAAGTATTGTATAAACACTTACAGGATAATGGCGTAGTGTGTGCCATGCGTGGCGGTGGCATTCGCTTTACGCCGCATATTTATAATACTGAGAAAGAGATAGCCAAGGCATTTGCAATTATTAGCGACTTCCAGCCATGACAGTTTCACAGCACGATATTGTCCATATTGCCGATGAATTTAAGAAAAAGAAATTATCAAAAGCGCAAAAACAGTTTAATCAGTTAATCAAAAAAATTGCCGAGCAAAAACAGCTGTTGCTTGAATGGCAAACTACCTTACCGCAATACAATCAACGCCTTAGTGAGTCTTACACGCCATTGATGACTAAGTTTAATCAGCAACGGATTGAATGGCTGCATTTATTAGACCGCGCTTACCACAATAACGATTTTAGTAACGCCGATAAAAAGAAGTTGCGGCATTTGTTGGGTGAATTAAGTCATGAGCTGGTGGTCAGTCACGGACAAGTCGAGGTGACAGACCTGTATAACCGCTATGCGGCGGATGAGCAGGTGTTACTAACTGAAACCGTAATGCAGGATGCTGATGTGGATGTCAGTTTCGCCAAAAAAATACCTAAAGACAACGCCCAGCCCGATAAAAAAACCGCCAAACAACAGCAGGAACAAGAAAAAATCAGCAAGTCGATACAGAGTGTTTATCGCCAATTGGTCGCTAGTCTGCACCCTGACCGTGAACCCGACGAACAGGAACGCGAACGTAAAACCAAGCTGATGCAGAAAGTGAATGTGGCATACAGTAAAAAAGATTTGTTGCAGTTGTTGGAACTGCAATTGGCGGTTGAGCAAATCGACCAAGCACATCTGAATAATCTCTCCGAAGACCGCTTAAAACGTTTTAATAAAGTCCTGCACGAGCAGTTTACTGAGCTATCAGAAGAAGTTGAGGACATTGAATTGGCGTTCAAACGGCAAATGAATCTGGCGGCGAAGGTGCATTTAAGCCCTAAGTATTTGATGAAAAATCTAGACGAAGCGATGAAAGACTTGCAACGCAGTATCAAGGGTTTGCAAATGAATAATAAAGCCGCGAAAGATTCGGCAGTATTGAAGAGCTGGCTTAAGTCTTATCAAATCCCTAAAGACGCGCTTTTTTGAAGTGTGTGATTCGGGGCGTGGCACGCCTTAACTGCATTCCCACGCGGCGCGTGGGAACGAGTAAAAGACGTTACAGTGCAACGTCTCTACAGCGATAAAACTCTAGCTTTATTTTTCTATCCATTCTTCCAAGGCGGCAATAATGGCTTTTGCTTGGTCGGTGCTGGAAATATTGAATTTGGATTTTTGTTGATATTCGCCGTTGCGTTTTTGATAGCGGCGAATGGTGTATTTATCTGCGCCGTATTCTTCTTTGGCGCGATTCCATTCTTGATAACGGTACATTACCGTTGCCCACGCGCCTTTGGTTAATACTTTTTTATCCAGTTCTTTGACGGTTTCAATACCGCCGTCTTCGTAAGTTACTGTTAATTCGTCTACTGTTTCAGCCATGTTAGTCCTTAGTTATTATGAGAAAATTATTAGTTAGCGACCGCGAATAATCGTGGCAGCCTGATGATGTGGTGTGAGATTGTCAATTTTATGCCCATCGACCCAAGTACGATTCACCATCGGATGATCCTGATGCGTAGGCCCCCAGTCGCTATCAGGATGATAGGCGATAACGTCCATTGTGCTGGTATCAGTGATAAAACGGTGTTCGGTTTCTTTGGCAATATAAAATAACGTGCCTGCCGATAACGGCAGTCGCTGTTGTTTGGCTTCACATACGCCCTGCCCTGTGGCAACAATACCCGCTCGCATGGACGGGTGTGTGTGTACCGTTTGTTCAATACCCACAGGAAAATGCAGGTGATTCAAACAGGGGTCGCCCAATACCGACGGTGCACACAATAAAGTATCGCTACAACCGTCAATATACCGCAAACGCCCTTGCGCTTCTATCGGTCCGCCCATGACATAAACGCCTTGATAACCCAGACATTGCGAGACGACTACACGGCTATTGGCGGTTAAATTGAGTAGCAGACCGTTGGGCATACTAAACCACTGCCCAGCTTCCAGACACCAATTAACGTGTCTGTCTTGCAGAAACACTCTGCCACTGGCAACGAAGCCAAAACACGCGCCCTCATCGGCAATCGAGGCTTGTTTGTTATTCACATGAGCGGGCGAGTCATTTTCAAAGCCATACAATAGGGTATTGCTTTTACTGCTGTCATCCCGAAGCAACTCCCCCCAGTAGCTCGTCCACACCTGCACGCCTGTTTCTAGTTGCCCTGTCATCATGAAAATCCTCTTTGTTGCTTAATAGCCGCGTAGCCAACCTTTCTCGGTCAGCACGACGTAATCGCCTAATGCCAATAGAGCTGCCGCGCCAGTGGGTGTTTCAGGGTGATAGCGCGGATCGTTTTTAATCAGTTCCCACGTTGCACGGGTAAAGGAAAATACTTTTGCGGCACTTTGATAATCGCCATTGCCTTTGGGTATTTTTACAATAACGCGTAGTTTGGTGATGTCGTTCTGTTCGGTAAAAATCGCTGTGATAATTCGCGCGGCGGTATTATCCAAGGCTTTGCGCTGATCTGGATGACTGAGTAAGGCTTGCCAGTCCAGATTAACCAAAATTTTCAGCTCGCCCTTGCTGGCGATTTCCTCATCCATCGCGCGTATGCCTTCAATCAGGTCAATGTGCTTAATCGCCGCGCCAATGTCAGGAATTTTATTAATGGTAGCGGTTATTTTTTCGGCATTCGCGCCTGCAACAGGCGTTTCTTTGCCTTTACCAGAGCCGAAATTGAATAACCCCGTATCGGCAACGGCGACCTGAGTGCCTGCCAACCATAAACTAAGCAATAATGTGAAAAATAAAGCGTTACGTTTCATGAGTTACAGTCCGTCAGAAATGTTGTGTGCTTGCATCCATAATTCCAAAGATAACAAGAGCCATAATCTATCACCATAATAAGGTCGGATACCTACACCTTTAAAGTCAATCAGGTTTTGCAGAGCCTTACGTTCGATTAGGTTACGAATTTTAGCATTGCGATGCAATAACACGTCTTTGGCAAACGCTTTGAGTTCTTTGTTAAACAAATAATGCACGGGAACTAACATTCCTGATTTGGGGCGGTCAATAATCACCGCAGGTACAATATCACTGACTGCCTGTTTCAAGATATATTTTTCCACCGTGCCTTTCAGCTTCATAACAGGCGGCAAACTGAATGCCAATTCGGTTAATTGTCTGTCAAATAACGGCGAACGCACCGCAATCCCTGCCGCCGCTGAGGCTTTTAATACTTTGGGCAGAATTTGTGAACCGCCTTTTAAACGCAAATTGATGTGCATTAACCGATGCAGATAGGAATCAAACCGCGCGTCATTAAGCAAGGGAGCAAGTAATTCTGCCGAACGTTGATGCTGGGTCAATTGTTGCTGAAATTCCTTAGACAACATCATCGGCAAATGTTCATGCCCTTTGTTATAGGCGCGTAAATACATTTCTTCGCGGGAAAAATCCTGCGTTCCCATGTTGTAGGCTTCAAACGCCATAATCGGCAGATTTTTCGGCCCGCCGAATACGGGATCTCCGCCTTCGCCATTGAACACCAACTGCACTTCTTTTGCCGCTTCTTCAACCACGATGATATTCGGCACGGTTAACGGATCGCCTATCGGCTCATCAAGGATGGTCGCCGTTTGCATAAATTTGGCTTTTATCATCTCGGAAGTCACGGTAATCACTCGTGAAGGAACGCCCAAGTGTTGTGCCATGAGTCCTGAAAACTCCAGTTCATTACGGTATTCCTGCCCAAAATTCAGCGAATAGGCGGCGGTGAGATTGTGTCCACCGACGACTGCACCGACCAAGCTGGAATCCAGACCGCCTGATAATAACAAGCCTGTTTTGGTATTACTTTCAAGGCGATTGGCAACCGCTGATTCCAGTGCGGCTCTGACCTCGGCGATGCTGTGCATTTCCGTAGGCTGGGCATTGTCTGCCTTGCTATCGCTTAACTGGTGATAATGATGACTTGCAATACCTGCTTGCGTGATAGTAGCAATAACGCCCGCTTGCAGTTTGCTGATGCCTTTAACAGGTGTACGTTCAAACGGTGAAAACCCCGTGCTTAAAAAATCACTGACTCCCGCAGGATTGATAACGCGCTCACAGTCAGGATTGCTCATTAAAGTCGCTAAGCGGTCGCTGATAAGTGTGCTGGTCGGTGTTTGTAAAATGTACACAGGACGTTCACCAATCGCATCACGCACCGCTAATAATTGCCCGTCAACCAGCATGACGATGGCAAAAAACCCGTGTAATTGCAGCGGAAAATCCAAGCCGTATTGAGCGTGTAATTGCTGTAATAACGCGCCTAATTTTTGTGCCGTGCTGAGGTCATTGGCAAAGCCGCTGAGCAAGCGATCAACATCAAATAATTTGCCCGAAAAAACCCCCGTACAACGTCCGTCAGGGGATGCAAACAGAGTGCCGTGTTCGCCAATATCACAGCGATTTTCAGGCATAAAAGCGAACACGCTGTGCTTTGTTAAACTCCCGAATCCCGATACAGTCGCAGTCAATACTGACGTGTTCAACTCTCCGCAAACTTGCTGTTCAACGCGGTCAAAATGAACACCGCAATACACCTGAAAGCGGCTCATTTACTCGGCATCAACAGTGGTTGACACTAAATCCAGAGCCACACCTTGTTTAATCGCCGCTGCACATCTTGTCATCAATATATCAGGTGAAAACAGGGCTATGCCAGCGGTTTCTTTCATTTTTTTATTGCGATCCAGCTGTTTTCTGGTCATGCCGTTAAATAATTTTTTCTGATTGGCATTTAAACCTAAATCAATAATGTCAACCCGCTGTCCGCCAAACCATTTGGCATCGGTTTTGATACGACGCACAAACGCATGACCTGCGGCTGAATAGTCGTGCAGTAGAAAAACTTTTACGCTGGGATTTTGTTTTAACCGCGTCAACATTTCCGCATTGACCCCCTCAGGATAGATCTGACCGCTCAAGACATGACAGCCATAATGGATATGAAACAAGTTACTGAGCAACAACGCAACAGTTTCACTGCGCTCACAAATCAGCACTTGTTTAAACGCCATTTCATCCAGAATACTGGGCGGTCTACTGCCCAGCGATGCCTGATATTTTTCTATGGTAAGTAATTTATCATTTGGATTAACGCTGATCCATTTATCAACCAACACATCCAATTGACTGATAAATTTTTTATAATTGGCTTTGATGACTAGAGGAACCAGCACTAACGCGCCGCTAATCATAGCGAGCTTCACAAAAAAACCACCTTCAATCACCGCCATAACACCCAAACCGATGGCAATAACCAGCAACACACTCATGGCGATATTGCACCATTGAATGTTTTTATTGAATAGCTGCTGTAACTGATACTTAAGATTTTCTCTGGAAAAATACAGTCTGCCGTGACTGGACAACTCATCTTCTGCCAATTTGATCGCCATGTCAGTTAAACCATGCTCCATCGGCTCGGTGACAAAAGCCTGATAACACGCTGAACAACGTCCACCACTTACGCCTCTATCTTTTTTCGTTGACTCTTTACCACACCTGATGCACTCCATTATTCACCTCTCGACTTGACATAAACTGATAAACGGTCATTCTAAATCACCTGACCACGATACGCTATCATCCATAACCGCCTGTGCTGCCGCTACTGTCAGCGGCGGCCGCCGTAGTGACTAAATCCAGTGGCACGGCTTCGTTAATCGCCACGCCGCATAAGGTGATTAATGCCGCTGGTTGAAACAAAGATACTTCGGCGGTTTCTTTGATTTTTTGATTACGATCGGCTTTTTTGATGGTCATTTCTTTAAATAATTTTTTCTGCCCGACATTCAAGCCCAAATCAACAATATCGTATCGCTGTCCGTCACCAAACCATTTAGCATCCGTTTTAATACGACGCACAAATGCCTGACCTGCGGGCGTGTAGTCATGCAGGAGAAACACTTTTAAATTAGGATTTTGCTTTAACCGCTTCAGCATATCACCACAAATCGCCTGCGGATAACCATTACCGCCAAGGACTGGACAGGAATAATGAAAGTGAAACAAGTTGCTGAGGAAAAAATCCACCGTGTCGTTACGTTCACAAATTAGTACCCTGTCAAAGGAAATATCATCTAAATTGTCACTGTTTCGACTACCGAATGAGGCTTGATATTTGTCTGCTGTGAGTAATTTTTCATGCGGATTGATTGTCACCCATTTATTGACAATAACATCCAAATTTTTGATAGTTTTTTTATGTTTGCTTCTTAATGTCGAGACAATAAGCAGCACGAAACCGCTGATAGCCGTGATACCAAAAAAGAAGCCGCCTTTGATAAAGGTCAACAGCAAGGCAGCAATAAAAATACACAGTGCAATCATTGAGACAGTCGTATACACACGCTGTTGTTTTCTTAGTTTGCGCTGTAACTGATATTTGAGATGATCTTTGGAAAAATAAAATGTGCCGTGCGATGAAACCGCTTCTTCGGCTGATTTTATTGCCATATCAGTTAATCCATCTTCCGTCGGCTCAGTGACAAATCGATGATGACAGGATGGACAGCGTTTATCCTTACGGTCTTGTTTTTTTGCATCTTTACCGCATTTAATACATTTCATTATTTCACCTCGCAACGTTAATTTAAGACTGGTTAAGACTGGCAAACCAACATTCCAGTGCGCATAACATCCATAACCTGTCCCCCCAGCGTCTACCGCGTCCGTCGCTGGTGGTCAGGTTTTTTTGCCGTATTTCCTGAACCGTGTCTGCATTCAATAAACCTGATTTAATAAGACGATTTTTATTCAACCAATACATAGCCAAGGGCATTAAACCGCGTTGAAACCACAGGCTGGTCGGTACGCCCATGCCTTGTTTACGCCGTTCTACCACTTGTTCGGGCAAATAGGAATGCGCCAGCATTTTCAGCAATACTTTATCCCGCGCCCCCGACATTTTTAATTCATTGGGTAAATCCATGCCCAACTCAATCATATCCGCCGCAAAAAACGGATGGTGTGTCTTGAGTTGGTGGGCGTTTGCCATAGCGTTTATTCTAGGCACGATATGTTGCAGTCCCTTTAATTGTAAATCGACCCAGCGTAATTGATTACAAAAATCGGACGACGGTGAGGATGCAAAAGCGTGAGTAATCGGGCTTTCCAGTTCAACTGAGTTATCGAGTTGCTGACCTAATTTAGCGTAAATCAACCTGTCCCATTCATCGCTGAACTTATGAAGACTGGCAAGATAGCCTGCCGATTGGTTGTATCCTGCTTCTGGGTATAACTCGCGCATCATCATGGGTTTCATCGCCCACGAACCGAATAACTGATCGCCGCCTTCGCCTGTGAGTACCGTGTGCTGGGACTGGTGTTGATGAATGGATTTAAACAGCAGATAAAACGGCAGCAAGACAGGATCGCCCAGCGGTTGATCCAACGCGCCCATCACTGTGCCGAACCAGCGCAGGGCATCGAAAGAATTCACCACTATTTCGCGCTGCTCTATGCCTAGGTGCTGGGCGGTCATGCGTGCGGCGTGCGTATCCGAACCTGCGCCCACATCGACACCGCTGAACCGCGCATGATACGCGGTAATTTTTGTACCTGCGGCGTGCGCGGCGGCGGCAACCATTGCACTGTCCAGCCCACCTGACAGCAATACGGCGGCATGATCTAAACGGGTATGTGCGGAGAGGTGTTGCCAAAATGCCTGTTCTGGCTGGTGTAATGCTGGTCTTGGGCTTCTATCAGCACGACTCCAGACAATTTGATTGTCAGCAAACGGCAGACGACACTGCATTTCAGGCGGAACGGCAGACACGCCTTGAAAAATAGTGCGCGGCGCGGGCACAAAGCCGTAACACAGAAAATCGCGGATACCTTCGGGGCTGGGGCGATAATTGACGTAAGAACCGAGTTCTCGAAGGCTATGCGATACCAGCCATTTATTGCCTGAGGCGGTTGGTATCGGTTGCGTAAGAAAATATAACGGAGAAGGCGAATACGCCCCGCGCGTTAATAGGCGACTATCGGGCGACTCACGAAAAAAACTCTGCTGTTGCGAGCGACTCATGCGGCGACTTAGTGCAGGACAAACTTCAAACCAATGAACAATAACACCGATGCCAATACAGGACGCAATATTTTTTCGGGAATTTTCGCGCTTAAATGACTGCCAATCCAGATACCGGGTAATGAGCCGATTAACAAACTGCCCAATAACACAAAATTCACATTGCCCAGCGTCCAATGCCCAATGCCTGCAATAGCGGTCAGCGGAATGGCATGAGCCAAATCGGTACCGACAATTTTCAGCGTGGTCATTCTTGGGTATAAAAATAACAATGCTACTGTACCCAACGCGCCCGCACCGACTGAAGACAGCGTAACTAATACGCCTAATACCGCGCCAATCAGCACAGTTGCAGGAATTTCCAGATGTTTGAACCGTGCCGCATTTTCCAGATTACTATGTTCATCATCAATTTGCCCTAACTTTTCCGCGTTATGTAATAACGCACTGCGCACAAACAATGCGCATGAGGTAAGAATTAAGGCAATGCCTAAACTATAGGTAATTGCACCCGTGGTTTCTTTACCTATAGAATTCAAATACTTGAGTGTAAATAACGTGGCAATCGCAAATGGCAAACTACCCAATGCTAGCCAACCGACAATTCTCCAGTCCACTGAACCGTGTTTACCGTGATGCACCCATACACCGCCAGTTTTGGTAATGGCAGCAAACAATAAATCCGTGCCTACCGCAACCGCTGGATTAAAATTGAATAAAAAAACCAGCAACGGGGTCATTAGTGAGCCACCGCCCACGCCTGTGACACCGACTAATAAGCCGACAGCAAAGCCAGAAAAGGTATAAAAAATATTCATGCAGGGTAATCCTTGGTGTTTAACGGTTTGAAAATGCGCGTATCGGACGTACGTTTAAGTACGCGGGGAATGGACAATCATAATGATTATGTTGTACGCGAATAACCCGCACAGGCAATGAAGGCAAGTGGTGTTATTCGCGTGTAGTCAGAGCTATTTAACTTTAACTAATTCTTTGCCGTCACTGGAAAAATGACAAAGACCTGTGGCGAAACTTTCACAGTCTTTTGACTGCTCGATTTTCGCGCCTGCGTCTGTTAAATTAATTTTCAACTCGCAGAAAGACGCATCAACTTCAGAATGTTTTTTCACCAGCAGATTGTCTTTATCGACACGTTTGGCTTCATCAGTAAGACTGGCTGAACAGGTAGGGCGATCTTTTTCATTGGCATTGGCTTCAAAATCCACATCCGTGCTGATGGTGACTTCGCCATTTTTATCAGTCACTTTTAAATGCTGAACGCGATTGCCATCACGCAAGACATAATGCTCAGTGCCTGCAAAAGCACCGCCTGAAATCAGCATCGCAATAGTAAGAAATAATGTTTTTTTCATGAGACGACCTCGTATTGGATTGTTAAGTAACCGTATAGAATACACTGCGCTATTCTAGTGAATATATTTTTTGTTAAGTAGCCATTATCATTTAATCAAAATTTTTTTGCACAAGATAATTTCAGCTTATGCTGAACTCACACCTGTCAATAGGCTGATGATGAATCATACTCAACTACCACAAAGTCCGTTAGTGACGCTCACACAGCCATTAGTAGCGTGGTCGAAAACTATTAAACCGCTGGGGTTTGCCAGTCTTGCACTGTATGACATCGGCTATTTCTTTATCGTTGAAAACCAGAAAAGTGCTATTAACACCCGCGCGTCAGCAGTAGCATTCACTTTTTTTCTGGCATTGTTTCCTGCCATCATCTTCTTTTTTTCCCTGATACCTTTTTTGCCCATCGACAATCTGCATCAGCAACTGCTCAAGGAAATGCACACGCTACTACCCGAAAATGCTTATCAGGCAGCTGAAGTCACCATCAAAGATTTGGTCAACACGCAACACAACGGCTTATTATCATTCGGTTTTTTAGTCACGCTTTATTTTGCCACCAATGGTATTAACGCACTGATAGATGCCTTTAATCACGCTATTCACATTGCAGAAACCCGAAATTTCATTCAACAACGCTTAGTGTCACTATGGTTGTTTATCGCACTGACCGTGCTGATACTGGCCGCCTCATTACTGATTATATTCAGCGAAGTGGCGATTAATTATGCCATTGCACATGGCTTATTATTAAGCGACTGGTTAGTCATTGCCTTACTGACACTGGGTAAGTGGGTTATTTCTTTTTTGCTGTTATTTACGGCTATCTCATTACTGTATTATTTCGGCCCTGTTAAGGCAGAGGGCTATCAATTAATCAACACGGGCGCGGTGTTAGCAACGATTTTATCTGTCATAGCTTCATTACTTTTTAATTATTATGTCAATAATTTTGCCACTTACAACAAAGTGTACGGCAGTATCGGTACCATCATGGTAGTCATGCTGTGGCTACAATTCAACTGCTTAATCATCTTGATAGGCTTTGACTTAAACGCAAAAATTTATAACCGAAACTAACCTGATACGTCGCTTTATATCAATGTAAGCTGTTGATAAATTTACCCCAAAAAATTATCAATAAAAAATTACCTACGCTTAACACAATGATTTCTGCTAGAATCCAACCCAAATTTTAAACTAAACCAACTCCCTAATTTGTATGAAAACACCCGATATGTCATCACTCAAAAATCTGTTAAAAAAATACCGCATATTATTATTAATCGTTGGTTTACTTACTCTTTCCCTATCGCAACAAAAGCTTTTTATGCCCTACGTCTACGACGTGATTAAATCAGATTTATTCTTGGTGGACAGTGAAGATAAAGGCAGTGATTTACCTGTCTCTACACCCTTGTCCAACATCGCTTTTATGCACTGCAATAATTACCTCAAATCGAAAGCCGAAACCGATGTAACGATGAACTTTGCAGAAAAACCATTAAAAGCATGGAGTCTCGGCAACTATCAATATGTCATTAATGCAGAAGTCAGTATCACCGATAGCGCAGGAACCAGCACCAAAAAATATGCGTGTCGCATTACCTATAACAAAGGTGATAACGAAGAAGACGCGCTTAACATAGATAACTGGTCAATTATCGGCGTGACAGATTTATAATTTTCCGCAACTGCCTGACCTTTCGCACCCCATTAAATAGACACACTACCCATGGACTAATGGGTAGCAACCCTCTGGAATATTATTATGATCGAACTTATTGCCTTCGCCATTTTCGCCGCTTTCATCTGGTTTTTCTTAAAAAATTACAACAAAAAATCCGATAATACCACAACAGTCAAACCTGCGGCGGCAACTCCCGTAAAGCAAGAAGCCAAACCAGCCGAGCCAGTAGTTGCCCCTGCTGAAAAAACAGAAACACCTGTACCTATAGCAACTCCCGCTGTTGTGATTGAAAGCCAGCCTGTGAGCACACAGGACACTAGTTTATTGCCGCAAGACTCCATGCTGAAACGTCATTATCTGACTCATGTACACGCCATGATGACAGCAATCAGCCCAGCACGTCCGACTGAGCCAACCTTAGCACGCCATTACGATACCCAGCTAACAGCCGACATTGCACAGTGTTTAAGCGATGAAGCCGCTATGGAAAAACTCATTGCCCAATATGCTGCTTGCCAAAAAACAGCCGCTTGTTCTGCTGCTCCTGCACCCGTAACAGCCGTTGTCGTTGAAGCACCTCAAGAAGTCATTGAAGAAGTACCCGTTGCAGAGCCAGAAATTATTATTGAACCTGCTATTCAAACCGAAACTGCTGTTGAAAGCATCACAGCTGCACCGCAACACGCAGTATCAAACATCCCCACAGACTCCACGCTAAGAAGACATTACCTCGCACACCTGCGCACGCAAGTCTCAGCAACGATGACACCACGCCCCACTGATGCGACTCTGCGTCGTCATTATGACGCGATGCTTGAGCATGAAGTAGAAAACCAGTTAAACAAATAAAGCCGACTGCAACAAAAAAAGCGGGTGTAATGTATATTACGCCCGCTTTTTTTATGCCTGTTCGCCTTATGATTTTAATTGTAAATTGTCTAAAATCGCCAAGCTAGGCGCAGACTGATTCATGGTATAAAAATGTAAACCAGGCGCACCGCCCTCTAACAAACGTTGACAAAGTTGACTCACCACATCCAGACCGAACGCTTGTACTGAGGCTTTATCATCACCAAAACTTTCCAGACGTTTACGCATCCAGCGGGGAATATCCGCACCGCACATTTCTGAAAAACGAAACAGTTGTGCATACTGCGTAATGGGCATAATGCCGGGTACAATGGGAATGGTAATACCATTTTTTTCACACAATTCGACAAAATAAAAATACGATTCGGCATTATAAAAATATTGCGTAATGACTGAGTTTGCACCCGCCTCCACTTTGCGCTTAAAGTTTTTAAAATCGTCGGTCGCGTTTGCCGCCTGAGGATGAACTTCTGGATAAGCGGCAACGTGAATATCAAAATAATCTCCCGTTTCCAGCCGTATAAACTCAACCAGTTCATTCGCATAGCGAAACTCACCCGCTGACAACGTACCCGACGGCAAATCCCCTCTCAACGCGACAATTTTTGCAATACCGTGCTGCTGATAGTTTTTCAAAATGGCACGGATATTGTCTTTCGTTGAAGCCACACACGATAAATGCGGCGCGGCGGCGATGCCTTTTGCCTGAATATCAACCACCGTATCAAAGGTTTTATCGCGGGTTGAACCGCCTGCACCAAACGTCACGGAAAAAAAATCAGGCTTAAGTGCCGCCAGTTTGCTGTGTACTACTTGCATACTTGCCGCACCCTCTTCGGTTTTAGGCGGATAAAATTCAAAGCTAAATAACGGGGGGTGTTGTGATTGCATATTGATAGGCTCGCTAATGGAAGATTGTTTAAACAGCCCGCAGTGATTAAGTCTGCCTTCGTTTAATAGCGTGACATTTTAGCCTTTTGTTTGATTTTTGGGCTAATTTTTACGCATTTTTATTCATTAGAGTTGTTGTTCCATTATAAAACAATCAGTTAGCGAGATAGAAGTTCCAAAGCCCCGCGCAGACTCCGAGAATATCATCATATAAATCAATAAGATGGTTTCTTAGTCTGTCAGAAAGAATGCGGTAACGCTT
>JAUYBJ010000085.1 GCA_030693155.1 Methylococcales bacterium | reverse complement strand
TACGAAACACCATATCTGACGTAGAAAAATACCGCGTATAAAATAACATCTTTTGGAAAGTGGGTGCCGTTAAAACTGATCATCGTTCAATCGCGAAATTGCAGAATTTTACTTCAGGCTGACAAACTTTGCGACAGAACCCGCTGGACAGTAAGGTAAGGTAAGGATAATAGTAGCTCCTTCGCCATAAATACTCTCTGCACGGATAGAACCTAGGTGTTGTCGGACTATGCTATAGCAAATAGATAAACCTAACCCTGTGCCATTTCCAGCGGGTGATGAGGTATGAAACGGATCAAAAATTTTATCCAGTTCACCAGCAGGGATACCCGTGCCTGTATCAGCAACACGCACGATAATCTGATCTTCAACCGTGTTAACCGTAGTGCTTAATACACCACCCTCTGGCATTGCATGAATAGCATTAAGAAAAATATTCATAAATACTTGTTGCAATAACCCTGAAATCCCCATCACCAAGATATGTTCGTTTTGTACAGAAAATTCAATGCGGATTTTTTTGACGTTAGCTTGATTAGTGATTAATTCAAGGGTTTCTTTTAGTACATTGGTCAAATCAACTTCCACCATGTCGGTGTCGTCGAGCGAAGAACGTGAGAAACGTAAAAGATTTTTAATAATATCCGAGGCTTTTTGAAGATTAGTTTGTATTTTTTTTGAACATTCTTTATGAAAGTCTGCGGTAATATTATCGTCCAATAAAAATTGCGCAGCGGAAGAACAAACAGCCAGCGGATTACGAATTTCATGCGCAATCCCGCCCGCCATAACGCCTAATGCCGTTAATTTTTGTGATTGCCGTAATTGCAGTTCCAGCTTACGCCGTTCAGCCAAATCACGACCCACGACAACAGCACCAACTGTTTGACTGTAATCATCTTTCATCGGCGAAAATACCCAAGAAATAAGTATTCCATTGCCATTATTAGGAGTTAATAAATCAAATTCGGCGGTGTGCGGATTATTACTACTCACCATCTGTTTAAAAATTAAATGCATCGACTGTTTCTGATGGATGCTACAGAAATCAAAAAAGAACTGTCCATGTGCTTCATGCGCCGTTAATCCTGATAATTTTTCCGCTGCCGAATTCCATGTCAATATACGTCCTTGAATATCAGTCGATAACACAATATCGCTGGCACTTTCTACCACTGACGCAAGATGGCGTTCAACCCGTCGCACTTCTTCGGAAAGGCGCATTTGTTCGGTAACATCTTCCATGAGTAATATCACCTGATTATTTTGAATCGGTAAGATAGAATAATAGTAAATACGAATCGGCACACCTGGAGCGCGATAGGTCATTTTCTGGGCTTTGATGGGTAAGTTACTCTGAAATACATTGCGTATGCGATTTTCAAGCCCCGTATTCTCTAAAATGATACTTGGAAATACCTGTGCTAACGGACGACCTACTGTATCGGCTTTGTTACGCTGACTTTTGATTAAAAAATTACGATTGACGGAAATCACATTCAGCGATTTATCAATCATCAATACCGAAGAAGGAATTGCATCTAACAAGGTATGATACAAAAGTTCAAAATTATTTTCGGGTGCTTTTTTGAAATCTAACATCAGAGGTTATGCCTGTTAGTTATTTAATGAGTAAAATTATAGGGCGGCCAAGGACCGCTAATAAAACTACTGTCGATAAGATCACGCAATTTTTCACGAAAAAGGGGCAATTCGGTGCGTGGTACGAGATAGCTTAGCAGATAAGTACGCCGTCCATTAAAAACACTGAGTTCTGCACACTGTTGGCGATACAGTCCTGCTAAAGTGTTATTCAGTACACTGGCTTGTTGTTCAGTCTGTTCAGGAACTGCATAAACACGTTTTCGTGCCAATAAATAATCATAACCGCTAATGGGTTTGCTTACCTGATTATCTTCAAGTGAATCGATGGGGAGTCTTATGCCCATTTCTTCACAGTCTGCGAGTTCGGCTAAGCGTGTCTGGTAATGTAGGGCATTGCTGGTTAAATGCTGTATCACTTCGTTTTCGTTTGCCAGCTCACTGCCATAGCGGATAGGGATGAGGGTGGTTTGTTGATGAATACGGTTGATTTGTTCGCCGTAAGCGATGACAACAGCAGGTTCTCGGCTGATTTCGGTGTCATTCGCTTTGACTACAGCGGCTAAGCCAGCCGCCTTGATAAGCTGTATGTCTTCCTCGGTTTCTAGCTGCGCATCTTCAAACACAATGCCATACAATAATAAGCTCATGATGATGTGGCAAGCTGGCAAAAACTATAGGCTGCCCACGGCCCTGTTATACGAAAATTAAAACCGTAAACTGCATAGCGGTGGCTAATGTCCTCAACCTGTTGCCGAAAGCCTTCAGCTTGTTCGGCGGGTAGTAAATATGCCCAATTTACTATTTTGTCATCCACTAATCGCCGTACGCGAAAATCACGCATAAATGGCTGTAATTCAGCTTGCAGGGTGGTTAAACACTCCACCAACCAGTCATTCAAATCAGCAGTGAATCTGCGGCGCAATTTCTGTTCTTCTAAATGACGACGACCGACACTGTCAGGCAAACTAAATCGCCCCGAAGACAGTCCATCAGCCAGTAACGTATCAACTGCCTGTTTGCGATCCAATGTCGCTTCTAACGCCCATTCCTGACAGCCTGCAATGTGTTTTAACACTGTCAGAACATCTGCCGAACAGCGGTGCATTTCCTGTTCCAGCGCGGCGATATTGGAAAACAGCGTGCCGAATGATAACGGATATACCGCACCTTGCTCCATACATTGATCAATAACCTGCGCGTGTCGATAGGCGCGGGGCGTTAGCCAAGCGACATTTTGTAAATTGGTTTCGCCCAGTTCGCCCGTAAAATCGCCTAAGGCGGTAGTGCTAATAATGGCATTCAAGCTTGCACAGCAATGCACACTGATAGAATGCTCATTATCTATGCCTAACACCGTGGGCGGAATCAACTCAGGCAAGGTAAAACCGTAGAGGTAAATAGCCAGTACGGTTTGTGTCTCAACACTCACGATTAAGCCTCATCACCAAACATTTCAGCAATCACTTCGTCAAAATCATCCTGTTCTATGCGTACCGTTAGCGATTCTGGCGCATTATCGCCTTTACTTTGCTGTACGGCTCGGCGTAAGGCGGCTAAGGCGGCACGATTACACACCGCTGCCAATTCTGCACCACTGGCATCAGTACAACGTGCAGCCAAGGCTTCGGCACTGATATTGTCACCTAACGGTTTATTGCGTAAATGCACTGCCATGATTTGTTGCCGCGCTTCTTCATTGGGTAAACCCAATTCGATAATTTCATCAAAACGCCCAGGACGCAGCATGGCAGGATCAATTAAATCGACACGGTTAGTTGCACCAATCACGAAAACACCTTTTAGTTCTTCCAAGCCGTCCATTTCTGACAAGAATTGACTTAACACCCGTTCGGCAACGTGTGAATCGGTTGAGCCTTCGCCCCGCGCAGGCACGACAGAATCCACTTCATCGAGAAAAATAATACACGGTGAAGCCTGACGGGCTTTGTGGAATAATTCACGAACCCCTTGTTCAGAATCGCCCACATAACGCGACATTAACGCAGGTCCTTTGACGGAAATAACATTCACGCCACTTTCATTGGCAATGGCTTTGGCAATCAGGGTTTTACCCACCCCTGGAGGTCCCGCTAATAACAGTCCTTTAGGCGGTTTAACACCTGCTTGCTGATACAGTTCTGGGTATTTAATAGGCCATTCAACGGATTCGATTAATCGGCGGCGTATATCATCCAAACCACCAACATCTGCCCAGCGTACATCGGGAATATCGACAAACATTTCCCGAATTGCCGATGGCGATACTTCGCATAAAGCGGCACGAAAATCATCCATAGTCACCGTTAATGCCGCTAGACGATCATAAGGCAATTCCGCCGCGCTAAAATCAATTTCAGGCAATAATCGCCGCAACGCGCTCATCGCTGCTTCACGGCATAAAGCTTCCAAATCAGCACCGACAAAACCGTGGGTGACATCGGCGACGATGTTCAAATCCACATCGTCATTCAGTGGCATTCCTGTACTGTGAATGTCGATAATTTCGCGGCGACCTTCACGGTCTGGAATAGGAATATTTATTTCACGGTCAAAACGTCCAGGACGGCGTAATGCAGGATCGATGGCATTAGGTAGATTGGTGGCAGCGATGACAATCACTTTGCCTCGGCTCTTCAAACCGTCCATTAATGCCAGTAATTGCGCGACAATGCGTTTTTCTACATCGCCCACGACTTTGTCACGGCGCGGCGCGATAGAGTCAATTTCATCGAGGAAAATGATACTGGGACCTTTGCGTTCCGCTTCTTCAAAAATCTTGCGTAAATGGGCTTCACTTTCGCCATAAAACTTATGCACGATCTCAGGACCACTGATAGTGAAGAAGTTTGCATCGGTTTCTTGAGCAATAATGCGGGCAATCAGGGTTTTACCACAACCAGGAGGGCCACTGAGTAATACACCCTTGGGTGCATCGATACCTAAGCGTTCAAAAACTTCTGGATAACGTAACGGCAGTTCAATCATTTCTCGAATGCGCCGCACTTGACCTTTAAGCCCCCCCACGTCTTCATAAGATAAGCGGGGGGTACTCGCTCCCGCATTCTTGCCTTCGCCCGATTTACTGACAACTAAGGTAGTGGTTGGATTAATCAGTACTGCACCTTCGGGGGTGGTGCTTTCAACTTTAAAATCAGCAGAACGACTACCAAACAGATGGGCGCGTAGCAAATCACCTTTCTGCACGGGCAAGCCATCCAATAGACTGCCAATATAGTCCATGTCGCGCTGACTAGGGGTAATGGTAGTCGGCAGTAGCACAATGCGAGTGGCGTGTTTGCAGGCAACCGCTTCTATTTGTACTTTTTCATCGAGGCTAAGTGCCGCATTGCGCCGCGTTAAACCATCCAACTGCACAATACCTTTACCGCGCATATCGGGGTAAGTTGGCATCAATTTAGCGATACTTTTTCCCTTTTTACTGCTTAACTGCACGATGTCACCGACGGCTAAGTTTAACTTAGTCATATCGGCAGGGTCTAAGCGTGCGTAACCGCGTCCCGTGTCTTTGGGTAAGGCTTCGACAACTTTGAGCTTGAGTTCTTCAGACATAATCGCCTCAGACTTTGAGTTTGACTTCTAAAATGCCGTTGCGACAGCAGCGTTCCAGTGCATCAGGCTCAAAAGAACGTGGCAATAGAATTTCTTTATGATATTTCTTGCTGCCTTTTTCAGCGTGCAGCACCAGAATATCGCCATTTAATTCTAAGGTAATATCTTCATCACCAACCCCTGGCATTTCTGCCAGCACTAACACATGATCGCTTTCTTCAATGAGATCAATCAGTGGCTCAGAGACTTCCTGTACGGTGGTTTCGCCTGTTTTGTCATCACGATGGACATTACCAAACGGCTCTATATGGGGTTCTTTATCGCCATTTAAGCCCATTTTCATGGAAAAACCGTAGACAGCTTTAGCATTTTTACCGTCTTCGGTATTGATGTCGAACACGCCACTGCGTTTCATTTGTTCGCCTTTTTCTGCCAATTCGCCCAGCTTTTCGACTAAATCGCCCAAGCCACGCAACATACCCTCGACATTACCTAACGGATTACCTTTTTTAGTGTTCACAATTATTTATCCTGTCTTATTGATTTTTTTAAGTTTGCTATACAGCGTTTTATAATCTATATTCAACAATCGTGCAGCTTCTGCTTTGTTATTATTCGTTTTTATTAAGGTTTCCCGAATAATAATCCGTTCCATTTGATCAATGTTATGTTGCGTAATTTCTTTTAATGATTTCCCTTCATAACGAAAATCCTGCGTATAATCTGCATAATATTGTTTAGGCAGTATTGGTAATTCCTCTCCTTTGAAAACCAGACTTAAACTATCAATATCAATTTTTTGCTCTGCAATTAAAGCTGCACGGCGAATAACGGCGCGTAATTCGCGTACATTACCCGGCCATGAATAACGTAATAACATGGCTTTCGCGGCAATGGTAAAATCCATTGGCTCTTTACCTAATTCAGCACAGGTTTCCTCTATAAAACGATTTGCCAAAAAAATAATATCATCGAGACGGTCGCGTAAGGGAGGAATATGAATAACATATTCATTAAGACGATAATATAAATCTTCTCTAAATTTACCCTTCACCACGGAATCCAGCAAACATTCATTACTGGCTACTAATATTCGTACATTAACTGCTATGGCTTTAGTACCGCCGATACGGTAAATAACCCGTTCCTGTAAAACACGCAATAATTTAGCTTGCGCGGATAAAGACATATTGGCGATTTCATCCAAAAATAATGTTCCACCTTCTGCCGCTTCAAATTTACCCATGCGTATCGAATCCGCACCTGTATATGAACCTTTTTCATGACCAAATAATTCATTTTCAATTAACGAGTCTGCAATAGCCCCACAATCAACAGGAATAAAAACACCCTTGGCACGTTGACTCGACAAATGAATATTTTTGGCAATTAGTTCTTTACCTGTGCCTGTTTCACCCTGAATAATGACTGAAAAAACTGTATGTGCCACACGAATAATATCTTTTGCAATACATTCAATTTCATGGCTATTACCCATCATGCCAGCAATACGTTTTTTACTATCACGGTTGGATTTGCAATTATCGGTATTATGCCTACGCCAACTGGTTTGCATGGCACGGTCTACTAATTCCAGAACGCGATTATTATCAAAGGGTTTTGGAATATAATCCCATGCACCTGCTTTAATAGCACATACCGCACCGAGAATACCTGCATTACCTGTAATAATAATAACGGGAAGTTGCGGATAAAGATCTCTTGCATGAGCTAATATTGCCATGCCATTGGGTTCAGGAATAATAATATCAAGTAACAATATATCTGGTTCACGCTGTTTCAATAATTTTAACGCGCTATCTCCATCATAACCTTGCTGGGTTTCATAACCCTCGCGTTCTAATAAATATGATAATAAATGGCAAATATCTCTATTATCATCAATTATTAGCACATAGTTGCGATCAACACTTTTCATTGACTAAATTCGTTACAGTTTATGTTTTAAAACTGCCTATGAAGCCTCGTCCTCGACACCACAAACAGGCTAAATACGCTGTCCATTACCCACAAGTACGTTTGTTGTTTAAAATCAATACATTACACTTATATCTATCATTTATTGAATATAAAAAATTTAAAATCATAGGGTTACAGAGAACTTATCGTTGATAATTTGCCGCACCGAGGCATAAAAAGACATTTTGAGATTGGTAATCTAATCGATTTTTTGTTCTTGATGCTTCGTTGTTCGTGCAATTTCAATAGGTAATCGATTTTTTATCACCTAACAGATTGATATTATTAGCTAAAAATATGTGGGTAATGGACAGGCTAAATACGGGTTTATTTGATCGTCTCCTGATCCATTGCAATCTGGACATCGAGAGTTACTTCCTTTATTCATCGGCACGAAACCCTTTCCTGAGCAACAAGTGCAAGTCAGAGTTTTAATTGCCCCTGTTCCGCAACAATGGGCGCACGCCTTATTCGGCAATTGTACAAAAACACTGCCTTTGCCACCACAAACGCAGCAGCTCGAAAGCCAAGACATCACACCAAAAAGATCTTTCCCACTACCACGACAAAAACGACAGGTCTTTTGTTCTACTTGAGCATCATTTTTTAGTTGTTTTGTCATGGTCGCATACCCTTTTTGTTTAGAATATTACCGATAGTCGGCAATTACAATGAGTAATTAAGTAGTTGTGTAACTGTTATTTAGGCTTGCCCAACGGTTGAATAAGTGTAATATCTTCGGGTAACTTTGCTTCGATATTGTGCATCAAACCCAGAAAAAGTATAGCAATTTCATTATCTTGTAATGTTTCATTAATGCGCTGTGCAATATAAGCATCACGCTGATTTAATAAGGTTTGCGCGGTTGCTAAAGCAGACTCGCTTCGCTCTCCAGACTGAAGTAATTGCGTCATTAAAGCGTGTTCTTGCAGCAATAATTCAGACGATTCCGTTCCCATTAGTACTGCGCCTTTATCCTGTAACATTTGTAACATTCGGTAGTTTTCACTACCCAATGCGGCGACATCACGCACTATTTCCTTTTCTTTGCCACAAACAGGCAAGCCATCCTGATAGAGTTTCAAACCGCTATAGTTCAGTTCCAGACTCTCAATCGTCGTTGCGATTATGTTCCAGAAATTTTCAATGGCACGCGAATATTGTTGTACTTGTTCTTTTGATCTGGAGTTATTTACAGCATCGCCTAGCGAACCTAAATCCTTGGCACTATGAATAATAGGAAAATAAATCAATGCACGCATGAAACAGTAACCTTATGTGTTTGTTTCTTCATTAACAGTAGGCAATGCTTCCAAACGAGCTTCCAAACGCTGTAGACGCTCTTCTAGCTCTGGAGAAGGTAATGCTGCCGCACCTCTGGCTCTGGAATCAAAGGCTGGATTGCCACTCCACCAGTCTAGCCCCATTTCTAAGGCTTTATCGACCGAGCAAATAAGTAGGCGAATTTCCAGTGTAAGCAATTCGACTTCAACCAGCCGAATGCGAATGTCACCACTAATAACGATACCTTTGTCCAGTAATCGCTCCAACAAATCGGCAACGGTGGTCGAATTGGTTGAATGGGTTAATCTTTTGTTATCGCTCATAGCGTAAATCCTTACATAGTTGACCTAAAGGTCTTAAATCCACAATTTCCTAGACCTAAGGTATTTTAAAGCTTATTCGGTCGCCAGCATTTGCTCAAGTCGCTCAAATACATCTAGCGATAGCCGTAACGTACCTTCTTGTTCGTAGCGTTGAGCAATAATTAATAATTGAGCTTGCGCGGTCTTACTTTCTTCGCTGTTAGGATATTGCTCAATAACATTGAGATAGCCATCAACTGCTTGCCGTAGTTCACCTTGT
Source organism: Methylococcales bacterium (assembly GCA_030693155.1). Classification (GTDB taxonomy): domain Bacteria; phylum Pseudomonadota; class Gammaproteobacteria; order Methylococcales; family Methylomonadaceae; genus UBA4132. Next base: position 6,736 of record JAUYBJ010000085.1, on the reverse strand, counting down.
TCAAACCGAGTATTGCTCATACGCAGTAACAAACTACGTTTTGCCGAATCCATATCAACAATGCTATTGGATGCGACAACTTTCTCTGTTGGCGTTTCACTGACAATGTCAGTGACGGTGACGGTGACAGTTTCTGTAGTAGATTCTGATTGCGTGTTGTCGTTCATTGTACACGTCCTTTATAGTAGTCGCCCTAATGGGCCTAAATTCAAATTCAAATCATCGTCTTTGAGATCAAAAACCTCGCGTAAACGATCTAGTTCCTCGGCTTGCTGCATGAGCGTCAAACCTAAACGCTCGATTTCTTCATCACTCAGTGACCCAGAATCCATACGCCTGATTGCCTGCCGCTCCAGTAGTTCGTGTAATAGCTTGACCAACGTTAACACCAGTTGCGCCAAGCCATTACGAACACGATCACCATCGATTTCTAATTTCCGCTGTTTGTTTTCACCCACTCGCTGTGGTGTGGTTAGCGGAGGCAAGTTAAACTTCGGAAGTTGTGAGGATGTCATGTGTTATTCTCTGCCACGCAACAATTTTCCTGTTTCCACAGAAGCGACTAACGCCTGTAAACTTAAGTAAATTAAATCAATATTAGCGACAGAAATAGTAATATCGGCAACCACTACCGCGCCTTTATTTAAAATACGATCCAATGCCTCACAGAGCGAGACTTGCTGGTTTTCATCTTGATGCTGCTTATTTATTGACATACTGCTTTACTCATACCTTATGAAAATATCGCCGAACCCAATGCCATTAATTCATTCAAGCCAGAAGGATCTGTTTGACGAAAAATATGTGCTTGTGGCAAATTAGGGAAAATAGTCTGTGCGCGTTTAACTTGTAATCCTTCCCTACTGGCAATTGCTTCGCACAATTCGCAATCACTGCTAGGTGTCATCTGATTAATAAACAATGCTTTTACTGAAATACCAAGTCTCTGCAAGGCATCGGTCATTTCAACGGTTTTTTCTATCGCCAATTGCGTTGGAATAGCAACCGCATACAAACCCGTTTGTTCATTGTTCTGCAAGAGAACACGCAACTTCTTTAAATCTTGTGAGAGCTGCACCAATCGTTTTGATAACTGCGGTAAGCGCATAATCTGACGATATTTTAGTAATAAGGAAAAGAACTGTTTTAGCCAATCTCGAATCAATTCTGGCAATTCCAATAACCGTAGCAAATGACCACTAGGGGCAGCATCTACGATTATCATATCATAGCGATCACTATCGAGATGATTCATGATAGTCGTCAATGCCATAATTTCATCTAATCCCGGCGGAGCTAAATCGAGTAAATGCTCCATTACTTCACGATCAAAGGTAATATCCAGATGTGGCAACACCTCTTGCAAAAAATGTTCTAGTTCTTCACGGTAATTAAGCCTGATTTTTTCAAAATCCGCTTCGGCATTGATTTCTTGGGCATCAACGGTAGACAGCACCGTGGTAGGATGTGGTTGTACGGTCACACCAAGACAATCACTCAGCGAGTGCGCAGGGTCTGTTGAAAACAATAAAATACGCAATTCTGGATAATCGTTATGTAAACGCAAGGCAGTAGCACACGCCAAGGTCGTTTTACCCACACCACCCTTACCTGAAAAAATCAATAATCGAAACCCTCTGTCAGGCAGTGGCACAGGATTTTCTATGTGTAAAGACAATCGCTGGGTATTGCTAGTCATTACGACGGCATTTTTATCCAGCAAATGCACATTGGACCATAGTTTACCAATTAATTCCCCCCGAGGCTCTACAGCAAGCAAGGGCAATGTCCAAAACACAAGCTGAGGTAATTTACTGATGGCATTTTTAAGTGCTGACAGTTGCCGATTACGCTCTGCACAACAGCTTGTACAGTTATTTTCAGGATACAGGCGATTGACGACTAACTCAGACAGTGAAACCTGCTGCAAAGCCAATGCCTTAGCGAGATCAATGCTTTCTTCCACACTCATGGTCTCGGCTAACATTACTAACACAAACCGACACCGTTTTTTATCTATCATCAGACTGTGCATGGCTTCTAGCGATGTATTCATGCTCAGTAGAAAATCATCCAGATGATCCAATTGATAATTGCCGCCAAAATGTTGTCTCATGTAGCGGTGTTTGGCAAGTAAGGTATCTAAAGCAATCAACCAACGGCGAATCAGCGCAGGCATTTCCAATAGACGCAAGGTATGCCCAGTCGGTGCAGTGTCTATGATAATGCGTGTGTAATTATCTTGTTGAATCCATTCGGCAATTTCAAGATAGGCGGCTAGCTCGTCCATACCCGGCAGCGACGCATCCATTAAATTTTGAATGTCCTTTTCATCGAGAAACGTTCCCCGTTCCGCGATTTCTTTGAAAATAGCATCATGCTGAGTTTTAAACTCATGCAGAGACGCGGCGGCATCTAATTCGCGTACTTGCAAATTGCTAGGTAACACAACACCAGCGAGAATACCGAGTAGAGAATGTGCTGGATCAGTAGAAACCAGCAAAAACTGATCTTGTGGTTGCTGCTGCGCAAGTTTTAACGCGGTCGCACTCGCACAAGTGCTTTTTCCTACCCCACCTTTGCCGCCAAAGAAGACCAATTTCAACGGTGATGCTTGTAGAAATTCAGGATAAATGGCTGATTTCATTCTGATTCGTCATCCTCATCCTCATCGTCCTCATCGTCCTCATCGTCCTCATCATCCTCGTCATCCTCATCATCCTCATCATCCCCGATCATATTATCGTCTTCATCCAACGCGTCTAATCTATCTAGCAATAGCGTTTCTTGTTGCTCGAATTCTTCTTCGGTAATTTGCCCCGCTTCGAGCTGCATATAAAGCTCTGTCAAACTCTCACGAAGACGATCAGATTCTCCCACCAACTCTTCTTGCGCTAGTTCGTGAACTTTTTTAAAAATCCAATTGATACCTTTGATGGGGGAAAACAGGATGTCATCAACCAACAACATAGCTTAACCTCAATCGGATTGAACGCTTTCGTCATCTGAATCATCTGAGTCAGTCACCACTTTCTTCTTTGATGTTGGAGCGTGCAAATCTAAGGTGACAAAATTATGAGGTGCCCATGGTCCAGTATAATCGAACAAATAAACGTTACTAAATAACTTTGATGCTTCAAAAACACCTCTAGCGAATTCATCTAGCCGATCTCTTTCTACTAAGCACGCCAGATTCATCACGTCTTTTTCTTTTTTAACGGGATTTTCAATAATATCTTCGCAGTAATCAAATAACACTTCTTTTACTTTTTCGGCAGATTCCTTTCTATCCGCAGTACGCAGTGCTTCATATATATTACCTAAACGAATTTTTTCATCGCGAAGATTTTTATTGTTGGCATTTTTAACCCAGATTTCATCGCGTGTTTCACTTAACACAGGGTGCAGGGCAACAAAATATTCATAGATATTAGACACATCCCAAGCAACGCGCAATCCCATTTCTACCCGTCCATTAAGACGTTCAAAATGTTCTTTAATCTCTCTCTGGTTGGCAGCTAATAACTTTTGTATGGCTTCTGCATTGCGGGCGATAATGCCAAAACGCATTGGCAAAACGGTTCTTTCTTCGGTCAGCGCGTGTAACACCGCCTGATGTGCCGTGATATTGCGTCTTTCTGGGCGTAAACGGGTACTCAGTGTGTCGCTAACAACCGCTCTTAAGCCATCTTGATCAATGGCATACACCGCAGCAGATTCGAGTCCGCGTAAGTTGTAGTTTGGTTTGGTGTCATCCGCCGCACAAAGGGCATAAAGAACTTTAGCACGATAACTGCTGGTCTTAACGGCACTCATAAGACACCTTTTTGTAAAATACGTTTACTTTCGATATTTTGTACACGATTCAGGCGCAGAGATTCTTCCAAACCAACCCGTCCATAATCGGCAATAATGTGTGATTTCCCTGTCGTATTGACACAAGCACGAAAACCTTTAAGCATACGAGGCGTACGAATAGTCGCGAGGGTACGAATAATGTTCATGATGACAACCTCAATATTTAATACGCAAACCAGAAGATTTTTTCTTCTCAGTCGATTCTATTTTATTGCCATTGCTATCAGTGGCAGCAGAAACAGCAGCAGCCCCTGCAAGCAGTGATTCTTTTTCCATATCGATCTCCGCCATACGGCTATCAATAGTAGCAATGCGTGATGAAGCGGCTTCACGTTCTTTGCTACGCCGCAAACGTTCCAGTTCCAGCGCACCAACCTGAAAGTAATCGCGGTACACTTGATGGTCACTGCTTACTCGTCCTGAATGGGTTTTTATATCGGACAATGTCCGAGGGGGTCGTGTGCTGACTGCCATAACAGTTACTCCACTACTTTCATTTTGGTCGATACTTTGATCGCTTCTGAGCCGACGGGCGGACAGATTCTACGAATAATGCCATCGACCATTTCATGAAATACCGAATGACCCGCACGTTGTATTTTTGCCGTTTCCATACCTAACACATCATAACAAATGGAATGAAATAACTTATCGCCAAAACGCGGTTTTATGCCTTGCAAATGGATAATGCGGGCGATAGCAATCCCTGCGCGTAAGCCATGCTTAGTCTGGTTTTCGTTACCACGCAACTCTCTAACAATGTCAACGATATACGCCGACTCTTTAAAATCTAATTCGGAGCGGGCATGAAGTATTTGTAGCTCAGTATCACGATCAACCTGACCGACATTGATGGTAATCATACGATCCATCAGTGCATCTTGGGTTTTGTGTGTGCCCGCATATTCTTCTGGATTAGAGGTAAAAATAGCACGAAAATTCGGATGTACGTCCATGAAGCCTTCCCCTGACCCACGCAAACCAGGTAAGTTCAAAATACCTTCAGCCAATACGGATAACAGCACGTTGTTGGTTTCTGCTTTTGAGCGATTGAACTCGTCATAGATCAACATATCGCCATTACGACACGCCGTCGTTAAGCGATTATCCACCCACATGCGACTCATTTGTTCTTCCGTTTTAAGTACCGAATGAATGTAATTATCAACGACGCTACTTTTACGATAGCCGATGTCTTTCCCTGTCAAATCGGAGCTAACAAATTCCTCATTACCTTGCAATAAGGTGACTGGACGACCCCATTGAGCGGCAAGATGAAAGGCTAGTGTCGTTTTTCCTGTGCCTGATGGTCCAGCAAAATGGACCGGATAGCCTGCATTTAGATAAACCAACGCACGTTCCACAATGTCTTTCACATAAGAGGTCTGAACAAAATGATCGCTCGCTTCTGGAACGATAAGATCATCTTCTGATGAGTATTGTGGAGCAGTATTTTGCTTAGTCATGAAAATATTCCTGTACCAAAGGGTATCCTTGCCAATGACAAGAGATAAAAAATTATTAGGATTGTTTTTGAACAACTTCACAGGCTGTAGAATGTACACTCCATTGTCATACAGCTAATTAAGACATCCTTGTTGTCATGCTATAAAGTAAGGCTTAAGACCTTCAGTGTCACGGATAACACCCAGCACTAAAGGTCTATAAAATGGCCATTTAATCAACAATCGTTACTTATTGTTTGAGTTATGAATTCCATATAAAAGTACCTATAAGCACTTAAACATTAAGTTTTCAGATTACATATGAAGTACACGCCTGGGCTTGTACGTCCGTTGAGTTTTAAAAACACTTGAAAACTTTAGCTTCGGTGCTTATGTTCCTCTGAACGACTCATCGTAAACCGCTAAGGGGGTTGCCCTTATCGTCTTTACTCTGCATTCGTTGAGTACCACTAACTCTCTGTATTTCTTTTTTGTTTTTTAGGCTTTTTAGTCTCACTTGCTAAGGAGACTTCCTGCACTATTGGTGTTGCTTCTACAACCTCTGTTAGATCGACTTGCCCACTATCTTGTGATTCATGTTGAGTCTGTACAGTCTCTGCTAACTCGGCGTGTCCACTATCTTGCGATTCATGTTGACTCGAAGAGTCTACATGATTTTTTGCTGGAGTATCGTCAATCAGGCGAAGGGCTATACTGTTTTTTTTTTAGATACGGTGCCGAAAAACACGGCGTGAGCGTCCGCACGATCTGTCGCAATATCATTGATAAAAGCTGAAACACCATTACTTAGATTAGTAACGAAATCGGCTCTTTCTGTCGAGGTTTGTTCTGCCATACTTCTACGATCAGCATTAAAATCAGAGATTAAATTTGAGGTAGCTTTAGACATATCACTGACAAAATTAGCTCTTTCTGTCGAGGTTTGTTCTGCCATACTTCTACGATCAGCATTAAAATCAGAGATTAAATTTGAGGTAGCTTTAGACATATCACTGACAAAATTAGCACGCATGCGTGAATCTTGTTGCCCGTTTTTAATACGAGTCGATGCAAAATCAGCAAGCTGCGCTTTTACATTGTTCTGCATTTCATTTGTTTGAGCTAGACGAGAACTGCGACTACTATCGATATCCCCGCGTAACCGTCTCATATCATCTGTTAAGCGTCCCATAGGTGTTCTCCTTATGGTTTTCACTTTAGCAAAACCCCAAATAGGTAAAGTCGGGGCGGTGAAAGGCAACCACACCGCTGAATATTCAATTCAACGGCAGGTTACTCTATACTCTTTGCTTAATTAAGCAGGAGTAGCGGCACTAGCAGTAAGGCCAATCGCCTCTGCATATTTCAAATAAGTTTCAACAGAAGCGATAACAACGCGTGCTTCTATAGATAACAATTCGATACCGACTAAT
>JAUYBJ010000072.1 GCA_030693155.1 Methylococcales bacterium | reverse complement strand
TACTTCCAACATCTCGTCGATAACGGTAAGCTGCCCTTGCAGGCGGTCTGCGCAGTCATGCGCAAACTGCTACACGCTATTCACGGTATGTTGAAACACAACCAGCCTTTCGATAACTCCCGTTTTTATGCTATCCCCGTCGCTGAAAATTAATGGGCTTTGTTAGCAAAATGTGCTTGATTTTGAACAGAGTATCTATACACTTCTTGTTTAAGTTCCTCTGAATCGGCAGGTATTATCTCAAAATACTGATTAAACGCATCAAGAATACTCATTGTTATCCCTGCTAATTAATCGCTTTAAAACCAATGTCAGTGCGGTAGTAAATACCATTCCACTGAATAGGTTTGGCAAGTATATAGGCATTGGTTTGCGCTTCTTTAATATCGCTACCTAATGCACAGGCACATAACACTCTGCCGCCTGCGGTGACAATATCATCACCGACTTGTTTAGTGCCTGCGTGAAACACTTTGCTATTGTCATTATCGACAACAGGCAAACCCGAAATAATCGCACCGCTGGCATAATTATCAGGATAACCGCCTGCTGCTAACACCACACCTAAGGCAACCCGTTCATCCCACTCACTGCTGACTTTATCAAGATTGCCCGCCAGAGCCGCTTCGCACAGTTCCACTAAATCACTTTTCAAACGCATCATAATGGGCTGGGTTTCAGGGTCGCCGAAGCGGCAGTTATACTCCAATACTTTAATGTCACCATTAGGGCTAATCATTAAACCTGCGTACAAAAAACCCGTGTAAGGCAAGCCATCTTCCGCCATACCTTTCAACGTAGGTGCAATGACTTCATTCATGACGCGTTGATGAATGTCAGGCGTAACAATCGGGGCAGGGGAGTACGCACCCATGCCGCCTGTGTTCGGGCCTTTATCGCCATTATCACGCGCTTTATGATCTTGTGAAGTTGCCATTGCCAAGGCATTTTTACCATCGGCAATCACGATAAAACTGGCTTCTTCACCTTGTAAAAATTCTTCAATAACGACTCTATGTCCCGCTTCGCCAAAACTATTGCCCGACAACATATCTTCAACAGCAGCAATGGCTTCGGCTTCGCTTTGAGCAACGATAACGCCTTTACCTGCGGCTAAACCGTCGGCTTTGACTACAATCGGTGCGCCGTGTTGTTGAATGTAGGCAATGGCTTGTTGCTGGTCGGTAAAACTTTGATAACTCGCGGTGGGAATGCCATATCGAATCATAAAATCTTTACAAAAAGTTTTTGAGCCTTCCAGTTGTGCAGCTTTTGCACTGGGGCCAAAACACGCCAGACCTGCTTGTTGAAAGCTGTCAACAACGCCTAATACTAACGGAACTTCTGGGCCGATGATGGTGAGACCGATGTTTTCTTGTTGAGCAAATGCCAATAAACCTGCAATATCGTCCACTGCAATGGCGACATTTTCTACGCCAGATTCCAGTGCCGTGCCTGCATTACCTGGGGCGACAAATACTTTTTCAACCTTGGTCGATTGTTTAACTTTCCATGCGAGGGCGTGTTCACGTCCACCGTTACCGACGATGAGGATTTTCATAAGCGAGTCTCGTAAATAGAGTCATTGTAGCCACGCTATGACCGCAAGCCCTTAAAGCAACGACGGTCATTAAGCGAGGTGCTGAATTTTAATGTCTAAAATGGCGCATACCTGTAAACACCATGGCGATATTGTGTTCATCGGCGGCGGCAATCACTTCGTTGTCACGCATTGAACCACCCGGTTGAATCACGGCGGTAATACCTGCTTCGGCGGCGGCATCAATGCCATCTCTAAACGGGAAAAACGCATCGGAAGCCATCGCTGAGCCTTCAACCACCAAACCACCATCGGCGGCTTTAATACCAGCGATTTTAGCGGAATATACACGGCTCATTTGTCCTGCACCAACCCCAATCGTTTGTCCGTTTTTGCAATACACAATCGCATTGGATTTAACAAATTTAGCGACTTTCCACGCAAATAATAAATCGGCAAGTTCTTGTGCAGTCGGTGCGCGTTTGCTGACGACTTTAATATCGGAGGCAGTAATTTTACCAAAATCTTTATCCTGCACTAACAAGCCACCTGCGACTTTTTTGAAATCCAGACACGCGGCTTCTGTGCTAGTCCACGCGCCGCATTCTAAAGCGCGAATATTGGCTTTAGCGGCTAAAGCGGTTTTTGCACCCGCGCTAATGGTTGGTGCAATAATCACTTCGACAAATTGGCGGTTGATAATTTCTGTGGCAGTGGCTTCGTCTAATTCTTGGTTGAAGGCGATAATGCCGCCAAATGCAGACGTTGGGTCAGTTTCGTAGGCTAAATTATACGCACTCAGCAAGTCGTCGGCTTCGGCAACACCGCAGGGATTAGCGTGTTTCACAATCACACAGGTGGGTTTGTCGGTGAAGGCTTTGACGCATTCTAAGGCAGCATCGGCATCGGCGATGTTGTTGTAGGATAATTCTTTGCCTTGAATTTGTTGAGCGGCGGCAATTGTGCCAGAAACAGGTGATTTTTCGGCATAAAACGCGGCATTTTGGTGCGGATTTTCACCATAACGCAGCGTTTGGCTTTGATAAAATTGTAAATTCAGCACTTCAGGCAATACTTTGTTGTTCAAACCACCCAGATACGCTGCAATCGCCGTGTCATAGCTTGCGGTGTGTTCAAAACTTTTTAACGCCAAGTTGAAGCGGGTTGTTTGGCTGAGGCTAGTTGCATTAGCGTTAAGTTCGGCAATAATCGCGGAGTAATCAGTTGGGTCAACCACAACCGCCACATCATGATGATTTTTAGCCGCCGCACGAATCATGGTCGGGCCGCCAATATCAATATTTTCAATCGCGGTTTCAAAATCACAATCAGGTTTGGCAATGGTTTCTGCAAACGGGTACAGATTAACAACCACTAAATCAATCGGATTGATGCCGTTAGCCGCCATCACTGCATCATCTATACCGCGTCGCGCCAAGATACCGCCATGCACTTTGGGGTGCAGGGTTTTCACTCTGCCATCCATCATTTCAGGAAAGCCTGTGTAATCAGAGACTTCAGTAGCGGCAATATGTTGTTCAGACAGGAGTTTAAACGTACCGCCTGTGGATAGAATTTCTATACCCAGTTGGTTGAGTTGTTGGCAAAAATCAACGATTCCCGTTTTATCGGAGACACTAATCAGAGCGCGGGTGATTTTTTTGTTCATACAGACCTTTGAATGAGAGTAAATGTAAACTTATTTATTGTCCACGAAAAGCACGAAAGCCACGAAAAATACTTGTAGCATGAAGCGGCTATAAGTTCATGCTCCGTTCGACTGTATAAATAAACCTGCGAGGTCTTAAAGACCTCGCAGGTTTGAGTGATTTGTACGCGCTGACTTTTCGCAAACCACTTGGCTGCTTTATGTCTTTTCGTGCTTTTTGTGTGTTTCGCGGACATTGTAATAACTAGCTAATACCGTATTGATCCATTTTTTTACGCAAGGTACTGCGACTTAAGCCCAGTGCTTTAGCGGCTTTGGTTTGATTGTAGCCTGTGTGTTCCAAGGTGGCTTCCAGTAGCGGTTTTTCAACTTCACTGAGTACCATCGCATATAAATCGACTGCATCATGACCGTTTAACTGTGCAAAATACTGTCCTACGGTTTGTTTGACATAGACCGACAAAAGCACAATATCTGCCGTTTTTTTACGATCAATGCTGATGATTTCAGCTGTTTTTTGAGAGGCTTCCATTATGATGTCGCGTTATCGGTGGTTAAAGAGTTGAATACAGCATTAATCAGTTTACGTTGTTCGTCGGGTGTTTGTGCTTGATTAATAATTGCTTTAGTGTCGGAGTCTATGGAGTCAAAATGCTTAAAATACCAACCGATATGTTTTCGTGCCATTCTAACACTCAGCGTGTTGCCATAGAAGCTATATAAGCTGTCCAAGTGGGTCAGAATTGTCTGGTGAATGTCGGTAACGGTTGGTTTGTTAATGATTTTTCCTGTATTAAGAAAGTGATTTATTTGCGTAAACAGCCACGGATTTCCTTGCGCTGCACGCCCTATCATAATGGCATCAGCCCCTGTACTGGTCAGTACGAAGCGGGCTTTTTCAGCCGAATCAATATCGCCGTTGGCAATCACAGGAATGGTGACTGCCTGCTTGACGTGTTTGATGGTGTCGTATTCTGCTTCGCCTGTGAATTTACAGGCGCGAGTGCGTCCGTGTACTGTCAGTGCGGCAATGCCAGATTGTTCGGCAATGTGTGCGATAGAGACCGCATTACGGTTATCGGTATCCCAGCCAGTACGAATTTTTAACGTAACAGGGACATCAACGGCATTCACTACGGCAGTCAGGATTTTTCTGACCAAGGCTTCATCTTTTAATAATGCCGACCCTGCGGCAACCGAGCAGACTTTTTTAGCAGGGCAACCCATATTTATGTCAATAATGCGTGCGCCACGGTCAGCATTAAACTGCGCGGCTTCTGCCATAAACTCAGGATTCGTACCTAAAATCTGTACCGAACCCAGACCTGATTCATTGTTTATATCGGCTTTTAATACCGTTTTTTGATGATGACGCAAAGCAGGATTTGAGGCGACCATTTCCGATACCGCAAACCCAGCACCTTTTTGGCGGCATAATTCTCTGAATGGACGGTCGCTGATACCTGCCATCGGTGCGAGAATGAGCTTGTTATCCAGTAAGTAAGAGCCTATTTGCATGAGTGTTATGAAATCGAAAAAGGCGCGTATCATAACCTGAAAACAGGTTTAATGGGGGAATCATTTGGTAATACAGGTCGGATTAGCGTGAGTTTAACCCGACCTTTACATCATCAATCGTTAGTATCATTCCAGATAGGATTGTCTAAATCTTCTTTTTCCAGCTTAACAATATCTTCAGAGTATATATGCCAGAAAGATTTATCAATGGTCGCGTTTTTATAGGTTTCTTTCTTTTCATGGGTGAACGGACACCACCAGTTTTCGACAAGTTTGACCATGTAGGCGTGCCATTCAAACAAGGCGACACTGTAAGGACAGTACCATGTGCAGTTTAAAATCCAGAACA
>JAUYBJ010000067.1 GCA_030693155.1 Methylococcales bacterium | reverse complement strand
CGACTTTAGGTTGCCAGATACTGCCGTAATTATTGACTTCCGCCAGTCTGCCATTGGCGCGGTTGACAAAATTACCCTGAATGCTGTCAACACGAAACCCCGGAGTGACGCGTACCCATTTAAACGGCTGTATCATCGCCTGCATATAACCGCCATAATCAACAAAATCAAACTCTTGATTGCGGGTTTGTGACGTGCGGGTACGATTTTTAGTCAGAAAACGATAGCTTTTATTATTTTGATATTGAATATCAAAGCCCGATTCCAGCGAAAAATCATCCAACCAAGCAACATCAGGATGATAGGTTAACGAAGTCATGCCGCCATATTGTATTTCTTCGGCTAACCGTTCTTGTTGTGCGACTTTAGAGCTGAACGTTACCCAGCGTTTATCATCAAACGAATTACCATACACTTTGCTTGACCAAAACAGCTCATCGGTAATATTGACATCCAAATGCCCGCTTAACTGCCCCATTTGACGCTCATCGCCATCGGTCGCATTATGCGGTCTGGATTGGGTTCTGCTGATTCGTGTTTCAGGCTCAGTCAGATAACCCGCCTCATCTGCGTCGGCATCACTCCAACGGGCAATGACACCGACTTTATACTTGCCGCTCTCTGGCGTATAAAACCATTTACCTGAAAAACTTTTTTTCTCAGAAGCCGCATGATCCCGATAACCGTTGGTATCAATATAATCAACAGTGTAATTTTGTGTAAAACCGCCCGACTCATAACCTAAGCCCGATTGAATTTGCGGCGTACCGAAACTGCCATAACTGAGCCGCGCTTTCGCATAATTGCCGCCCTCATAAGTGTTAATGTTGGCATTACCCGCAATCGCGTGTAAGCCATAACGCGGGTCGTTTGTGCCGCGCACCACTTCAATCGACTGAATATCTAACGGAAAAATCGCATCAATAAACGGCATATTGCCATCATTGGAGTTACTGGGAATACCATCAATCAGCAATTTCACCCCGTTGATATTGCCTTCGCCATTAAATGCGCGAAACGAGAATTTGCCTGTGGTTGTGCCTTGATTAAACTGCGTGATTTGTACACCCGGCATACGGTGAAATAAATCATAACTGGTCAGCACGTTTTGATTTTCGATTTTATCGGCATTCATAATATCCACCGAACTTAAAATATCGCGACTTTGTAATTTGCCAGATGGGGCGCGTGTGTCGGTTACGTCCATTGTACCCAGCTCAAAAACTGAATTATCTTGCGGAGCGGGTTTATTTTTATCGGCAGCGTGTGCCGAAAGAGACAGTAACCCGCCTGTCAACAACAGGGTAATCGCCACAGATAAGTTATTTTTTTGATAGGGCTTATTTTTCAAAGGCACAAACACACTCCATTACTTTAATGATAAAGGGAGGTATTAAGCAAAAAAAGTGCCATAAAATAAATTATTAATAATCAAATGGTTATAAATAATTTACTGAATAACTATGTTATTTAATACGTTTTTAAGATAAGAACAGGTCATTTAACCAATTTATATCAGTCGTGTAGGTTGGATTGCCATCTTTTGGGCAACCCAACACAACCACGCACGATTATGATTACAAATGTTATTTGTTCATTGCGTTTGTTGGGTTGCAAAAGAGCCGCAACCCAACCTACCGCGCTAGTGGAATACAAACCAAGGTTTGCACTCCAGTGTTAATGGCTTTGCGTCCCGCGTCTCGGATCAAACGCATCCTGCACGGTATCAGCAAATAAATTAGCCGCCAATACCAAGGCAAACATAAACACAAACGCCGCTGATAAAGACCACCAGACGATAGGTTCACGCGCCATTTCCAGACGTGCGCCGTTAATCATATTGCCCCAGCTGTTGGTGGTAGGGTCAACGCCGATGTTGATGTAAGACAACACCGCTTCGGCTAATACCAGCGAACTAAAATCCAGCACTACAGAAATTAATACGATGTGCATGACGTTGGGCAGAATGTGGCGCAGTAGAATGGTATGTTGCTTCACGCCCAACGCATAAGCGGCTTGTACATATTCCATTTCCCGCAGTTTCAAGGTTTCCGCACGGAGCAAGCGACACAAACCCGTCCAGCTGGTTACGCCCAAAATCAAACATAAAAATAACAGCCGCGTATCAGAGCGCACCACCACGCTGGTGAAATCGGCTTCATGATTTGCCATGTACACCTGCACCATGAGAATAGACGCGGCAATCAGTAACACGCTGGGAATGGAATTGAGCGTGGTGTAAATATATTGAATAACATCATCAACCCAGCCGCGAAAAAAACCTGCCAATATGCCGAAAATAATCGCCATCGGTAACATAATCAACGTGGTCAACGTGCCGATAATCAAGCCTGTGCGGATGCTTTTGACTGCCTGATAAAACACATCTTCGCCGACTTTGTCCGTGCCTAGAACGTGATAGTAGCCCGACAGGTGAATCAGGACGTAGCTTAGGGTAATCAGGACAAACAGCGTGCAAGGTACAGGATGCAGAAGAAGGTTAAAGGTACAAGGTGAAAGGTGAAAGGTGCTTTTTGTACCTTGCACCTTGTACCTTGAACCTTGAGTCTTAACAACCCATAGCAATAAAAAGACTGCCAGCCCTTGAAAAACCCCAACCGCCGTTTTCTGCACAACATCAGCCAGTTTATCGTTATCATCAGCCAAATGCTGACCGCCAAACTGCAAACGCGGATAACCCCACACCGTTGAACCATCAGCCAAAGTCATCATTTCTTTGCTGTACAAGGTGGTGGCAAACGGGGCGGAATAAGTTTTTTCGCTGTGTGTGCGTAACGGCGTAGCCCAATAATCCAACGCGCTGATAATCTCATTACCCGCACCTTGCTGTTTAAAATGTACTGAATCCAGCAAACCTATCAGCACAAAAAACACCAGCACCACCAGCGACACCATACCCACTGAATTACTGGCGATAGTTCGCAACGGGCGTTGTAAATGTTCTTTGCCGCGTAACGCAAAACCCAACGTCAAAATGCTGAAAATCAGCGCGAAAATCAGCCCATCTGTCCATAACACTGTCATAAAAAACATACCTTGAAATTAATTAACCTTATAACAATCCGAAAAATAAAATTTCACGACTCAATTTTTATAACTTATCTTTTCGTTATTTTTGGGCCAATGTATGGTACATACAACGGCTCATTAGCAGATACTGGATATGAAAAATGAATGCGTATTTGCGGCGTTTTTACTTTGCCGTGCCAAGGACAAAACAGTTTTTCGCCCTTGTTTTTTGGATGATTGAAGGTGAACTCGTTTTTAAATTCAATTTTTTCACTATCTGATGAATCACTAAACCAAGCTTTGCTTCCCATAAAGTGTTTCTCATACAAACGTTGCCTCTCATCTGTTCTTTTGTTCTGAGAATCAAAGCAAGTCTTAAATTTATCTAATACGTTTAATAGTTCAATAATGCGTTTTGCTGCGCCATCAACAAAAGGGTGTGCATATAGAGATTCAAAACTGTTTTCGGAAAAAGTTAAATTTGGACAACGACTTGGCATAATTGTAGCGAGTTGTCGCCAAGACTTTATCGGTGAGTCTGCAACTTGTAGTGAGTTTTCAAGACTGCTGATATTCCAGTGATTGGTTACGTTAATGGTAATAACGTTATCATCACGATGCCAATCAACAACAATGGGGTTAATTTTTTCCCAATTTGAAGGTTCAAAACTAAACGCGTGATAGTCATTTCCATTGAAACAATGGTGTGCAGCTTCGCCTAAAGCGGTATCAGTTACAGGGTCTGGATAGTCTTGACAGATCAAATAATCATCAGCGTCATGTTGGCGGCTATCTTCCCAAAAAGGTCCATCTTTAGTGAGCCATGACATCAACGTACGACGTTTATTTATGTCGAGTTGCGAAACGACTTGTTGCAAATTTAACTCGTGCGTAACTTTAGCTTGCGTTAGATTGCGATGGCAACGTAACTCACCACCAAATTGACGCATTTTTCCCCTCGCCAACATGACTGTATCTATGGCTGTTTGAAAAGCCTGCACACTGGCAAATTGCCCATGTAAAGATAATTCATTAAGTAGCACTTCCATTAATCCCACCCTGCAAAGTGATTCATATCTTTGTCGAACTGGTCAAAAAAACCGTCGGGCCAGCAATCTAAATCACCGTTTGCATTGATTTGTGGGCTAATAACTTGCGCCACATCAGCAGACCGCGCTCTGAAAAAATGTAAGGCAACATCTTTGTGTGAAATCCCGCCTGCTTTCACAAAGCGGCGAATACCATTAAGGATATGGTCACTATGGGTTTCGATAATAACTTGTACACCCGTACTGGCAACTTTCGCTAAAAATTTCCCCATTAATGCTTGTCCTGCTGGATGTAAATGCACTTCGGGGTTTTCAATCAGTAAAATATCTTCTTTTTGGGCGGATAATGCGGCTATCACAATCGGCAAAACTTGCGTTAAGCCAAAACCAACATTGATAGGGCGGTGAAATTCTGTTTCATTTGATGTTTTTAATCTTAATGTAACCGCATTGACGTTTTGCACTTTTTCTACGGCTAATAAACAATTGGGGAAAAATTGCTGCATTTGTGCGGTAACTTGATGAAACAATGTATTTCGGCTTTCTGTTTCGAGAACTAAGTCATCTAAAATAGGTTCATCACGTTTTGAATAAAATAAACTCATTGCATATTCACCCATTGGACCAACAGCATAGGCAATGTGTCTATCCTCAAGAACGTACACTTCGCGCGGTCCTATGCGTTCGGCTGTAATATAGGTAAAACCCGTTGTTAAAGGTTGATGAATATCAGTTACAAAATTATCTTTACGTTTTCCGCTTGAGAAAGGTACATGAAAATCATGACGGGCTAATGTGTAGTATGTTGGTAAAAGCTTTTGTAAATAATTAGGAGCGATATGGTCTGGATGCTCTTTTTTTAGTTTGGGATAGTCATACTCAATCGGTGTATTAGTACCATGATTGATAATACAAATTTTTTCAACATCCATAGATAATTCATTGCGCTCTCCTGTGAACGCCCATGAATATGAAATGTTTTTATACATTAAACCAATTTCAAAGCTTTTTCCTCCGTGTGATTCATTAACAACGTCCAATACTGTACCTAACTTAATAGATTTCCCATTTAGCATTAATCGAGTTGACCATTCATGTTCTCGCATGGTTTGATGTAGCAACACCAAAGCCTGTAATATGGATGATTTACCAGAAGCATTTGTACCTGATAAAAGTGTAAGCGGTGCTAAAGGCAAATGTAGTGATTCAAAGCATTTGAAGTGTTTCAAATTTAGAGAGTTAAGCATTAAATATCTCCCGAAACATTTCTTTGGTCGCGTTAAAACGATAATTAACACTTCGCGAACTGTTAGTTCCTAACGTAATAGAGTCATTAAAACTCTTATCATTGAGTAAATAATAAAAGCCTTGTTTGAGTTCATCCATGTGGCAATTTACTTGTTCATTAGAATACTTTGCCAGCCCTACTGTCATAACATCCCAAAGAGACACGTTAAAAAAACCTCTCCAATTTTGTTCAGGTGTATGTTTACGAAATGCTCTATTGCCAAAAATCAGATCATTATTTTGTAACGCGTTTTTAAACTCTGTGGCAATGTTTTGCAAGTTAGCATCATCGAGTTTATTCATCTCTTTTAATGCCTCAGCCAACCATTCATCCATATCTCCTTTGTAATTTTCAATCGGTAATAAAGAAAAGGCACAAAACCGATTGATACATTCCCTGTCACGCATTGTTTTAGGCTTTAAGCTATTTCCTGTTACCGTCTTGAACAATTCTGTTTCTGCTTGCTTCTTTAAAAATTTAGTCGCGTCTCCGTTATACAAACAGTTACGCATTTGCTGCCGCGTTAATGATTCACCACTGTTGACGCGCTCAAAAATATCTAACCGCGCTCGCTCAGGTACTTTGGCATCAATAACATAAAGAATTAAATTACAATCTTCGATACGATTTTGTAGTTTAGGGGATAGTTCTTTGAACAATTTTTTGTCGAGTTCGCTTTGATGAGAAAGTTTTAGGCGAAAATCGTTATTAAGAAAACGCTTGAAAGTCGTTAATCTTTGTAATCCATCGACAACAATCATTCTGCCTTTGTCATCTTCACCTAAATAAAACACAGGCAAGGGAATACGCATGAGTACGGATTCAACTAATTTACTTTGTTTATCATCACCCCAAACAAAATCACGCTGAAAATCTGGATCCATAACGAAGCCACCTTTTTCAATACGCCGTACCACATCATAGACAGTTCGCGACTCATTTCTAATTAACAAAGTATCTATAGGATAATCGCCTAAAGAAGCATCCTCGTCTTTGCTAAGACCTTCAAGTTCTTCTATATCATCGCTCATTTTGTATCCATTTAATTTTTAATTGGTTAAATTCTGGAATTTTATTGTAATGACTTAAATAGCTAAGTCATATTCGATCACAGCATCAGACCTATCATGACAAACGCACTCTAGGGTCAACAAGCGTATAAGAAATATCGGTAAGCAACAAACCAATGATGTAAAGCACCGACCCCAAAAACACCATTGCCCGCACGATGGCGAAATCTTGGCTGTTAATGGCATCAATCGTATAACTGCCTAAGCCGGGAATACTGAAAAACGATTCCATGATTAAACTGCCCATGAATAACAACGGCAGCACCACGACTACGCCTGTTAAAATCGGAATCATGGCATTTTGTAATACATGACGGAACAGGGTTTGCGTTTCGCTCAAGCCTTTGGCTCTGGCGGTGCGCACATAATCTTTTTCTACTTCTTCTAAAAACAGCGTGCGATACCAGCGACCACCTGAACCAATGCCAGAAAATACGCCGATTAATACAGGTAGAATTAAAAATTTAATTGCCGCCAAACCGTCGTCATAACCAGAAATCGGCACCAGTTTTAAGACTTTGGCAAAGACAAACTGCCCGCCGATAATATAAAACAACGAGGATATAGACATTAACACCACGCATAACACCACGCCCGCCTGTTCCAGATAACTACTACGAAACAACACCATCATCAACGCAAAACTGATATTGACCACCAAACCCAGCAATAAAGTCGGCAACGCCACCGCCAAACTGGGCAAGGCGCGTTGTTGAATATCATCACTGATATTTCTACCGCTGTCCGACGTACCAAAACGAAACAAAAACAAACCGACGGATTTAGTATAAAAAATGGTGTCAGTGACTTTCTGTTCTGCCTCGGCTTCGCTGTTCCACAAGAGCGGTTTGTCATAACCGTGCTGATGCTTCCAGTTGGTAATCGCTGCTTCGGTAACGTGTTTTTGCCCCAGTTGCAACCGCGCCATATCATCAGGGCTATTGACCACGAAAAACAGCACAAAGGTTAAAATGTTCACCCCCATCAACAAGGGAAACGCATATAAAAAACGGCGAATAAGGTAACTGGTCATAGCTGGAGGTTTTTTTGGGTTGAGTTTATTGACATAGTGTATCGAAACAGACTTTTAAATAAACTGGATGTTAGCATCAAATAGACGCAGCTTGTATTTGTACGGTTAAAATACCGTCATCCAAACAGACTAAAAATCTACACTACCAACGCCGCCGCGACAATTTCTATCCAGTGGCGCACAGGCGTTTCGGTTTTGCTTTGTAAATGCGTTAGGCAGCCGATGTTGGCGGTGGCGATGATGTCGGGGTGATGCTGTTCTAGGGCGGTGAGTTTATTTTGCCTCAATTTGGTGGAGATGTCAGGTTGCAATAGGGAGTATGTGCCTGCTGAGCCGCAACATAAATGCGCATCGGCGACGGGGCTTAAGGTGAAGCCTAGACGTTGTAATAACTGCTCCATCGCGCCTGTTAATTTCTGTCCGTGTTGCAGGGTGCAGGGTGCTTGGATGGCAATTTTAGCGGTGTGTTTTAAGTGTAAACCGCTGAGGTCTTCGGCGGCGAATACTTCGACTAAATCGACGGTTGCCGCTGAAACGCGCCGCGCTTTGTCGGCGTAATCGGTATCGTGTTGCAGCAGTTCGCCATAATCTTTGACCATCACACCGCACCCGCTGGCGGTGATGACGATGTTTTCCGCGCCCTGTTCCAAATACGGCAGCCACGCATCTATATTGCGACGGGCGAAATCCAAACCGTCGGCGGGGGCGGACAGGTGATAACTCAACGCGCCGCAACAGCCCGCGCTGGGTGCGCTGATGAGACTGATACCCAGTTGTTGTAAGACGTGGGCAGCGGCTTGGTTGATGCTGGGCGCGAGTGTGCTTTGTACGCAGCCTTCTAAAATGAGCATTTGCCGTGTTTGTGTAGTAGAGACGCGATTAATCGCGTCTCTACGCGGTGGTATCGCCAAGCTGTTAGGCAACAGCGGCTTGAACAATCGTGCTAATTTCAACAACGGCGCAAATCGCTGGGGATACGGCAGGATGTAACGCAACACCGCGCGTTTGCTACGGTCAAGTAGCGGACGGCTGATTTGCTGCTCCAGTTGTTCGCGCCCTATATCCAACAGCTTTCCGTACTGCACACCTGAGGGACAGGTGGTTTCACAGGCTCGACAGGTTAAGCAACGGTCTAAATGCGTGAGTGTGGGGCGCGTTGCCGCCTGCCCTTCCAGCACTTGTTTAATCAGGTAAATGCGTCCGCGCGGCCCGTCGCATTCGTTGTTTAGGAGTTGGTAGGTCGGGCAGGTGGCATTGCATAAGCCGCAATGCACACAGGTGCGTAAGATGCTGTCGGCTTGCTGGGCTTGGTGTTCGGTGACTGCGGTCAGGGCTTGGATTTTCATGGTTTAAAAAGTGGGCGTATATTTATCTCGGAGTCCAAGGCATGACTTGGGCTTTTGAAAACGTCCAAAACGTGTTTTGGACTCCTGATTAACTCACCATTCGGCATACAAACGCCCCAGATTAAAAATACCATGCGGATCAAACGCCTGTTTAAGATTGCGGTGCAGTTTGGCGACGGCTTCAGAGGGCGGTTGAAATTCACAACCTTCAACCGAACGAAATCGACAGGCGTGCGCGGACAGGTTTTGCGTGGTAGCAAAAATGGTTTCCGCGCTGTCGTCGCTTTTTAACCAGCGCAACGCACCGCCCCAATCTATCAGCCACTTGCCTGATAATGGCGGTTGCGGGGTGGCGGGGGCGAGTGACAATCGCCACAACGGCGTATCGCCCCGAAAAAAATCGTGTTGCTGTTCGCGAATGGACAACCAGAATGCTTTGGCAATCAGCGGCGATAACACTTCACCACCTAGTCGTTGTTGCGCGGCTTTTAAGGCGGATTCCGCACCCGATAAGCGCACGTTTAAAATATTGTCTGCAAAACACATCGCGGATAGCGGCAGGTTTTGTCTGCCCCATTGCGTCATGGTGCTTAACGCTTCGGCTTCACCCATGATGAAACTGAGCGTAGTTTCACTTTCAGGACGCGGCAAGACTTTTAAGGAAATATCCAGCAACACGCCCAATGTGCCTAACGCGCCGACTTGTAGCCGCGACACATCAAAACCCGCGACATTTTTCATCACTTCGCCGCCGAATTTTAATACTTCGCCCTGCCCGTTAATCAAGCCGACACCTAATACCACATCACGCACCGCGCCAGTATAAGCACGTCTTGACCCCGACAAGCCAGCGGCAACTGTGCCGCCTAAGGTGGCGGTGCTGCCAACATTGGGCGGTTCAAACGCCAGCATCTGCCCGTTGGCAGACAGGAGTTTTTCTATCTCTGCCAACGGTGTACCGCAACGAGCAGTGATGACTAATTCCGTGGGTTCGTAGTGAATCACACCGCTGTGTTCAGCGACGTGTAGCGGCTCGCCGTGGGTCGGTCTGCCGTAAAAGGCTTTGCTGTTACCGCCGATGATGTGTAGCGGGGTTTTGGTGGCAATGGCGGATAAAACGCGCTGTTGTAATTGTTCAGTGTTATCCATGCTTAAAACCTTTCTAAATCGGGATGAGGAAGTTGTCCATGATGAACGTGTAACGCGCCGAATTCGGCACACCGCCGCAAACTGGGAATGGCTTTACCTGCATTGAGCAAACCCCGCGCATCAAATGCAGCTTTCACGGCGTGAAATTGGCTAAGTTCAGCACTGGTAAACTGTAGACACATACCATTGAGTTTTTCCACGCCTACGCCGTGTTCACCCGTTATCGTACCGCCCATACGGATACATAATTGTAAAATCTGTTGCCCCAGGGCTTCCACACGCGCCAGATCATCATCTTTGTTGGCATCGTATAAAATCAGCGGATGTAAATTACCATCGCCCGCATGGAATACATTGGCAACCGCCAAGCCGTATTGCGCGGCTAAATCGGCAATACCGCGCAACACCTCAGCCAAATACTTACGCGGAATCGTACCATCCATACAATAATAATCAGGCGATAAACGACCGACCGCAGGAAAAGTGGCTTTACGCCCTGCCCAGAGTTTTTTGCGCTCATGGTCGGTTTCTGCCAGTCGTACTTCGCTCGCACCCTGTGCATAAAAAATAGCCCGCGCCCGCTCTATATCTTCTGCCACTTGTTCGCTCATGCCGTCCATTTCACACAGTAATAACGCCGCCGCATCGACGGGATAACCCGCATGAATAAAGGCTTCGGCGGCTTGAATGGCTAAGCTGTCCATCATTTCCAAGCCTGCGGGAATCAAGCCGTCGCTGATAATCGCCGCGACTGCCGCGCCTGCTTGTTCTATGCTGGTGAAAATGGCTAACAGTGTGGACGCAGTTTCGGGCATGGGCAATAATTTCAGCGTCGCTTCCACGACGATGCCCAATAAACCTTCCGAACCAGTGACCAGTGCCAGTAAATCATAACCTGAACTGTCTAAACCCGCGCCGCCTAAAGTCACCAAATCACCGTCAATAGTGAGCATTTGCACCGACAGCACATTATTGACCGTCAAGCCGTATTTCAAACAATGCACTCCGCCTGAATTTTCCGCGATATTACCGCCGATAGTACACGCCAGTTGTGACGATGGGTCAGGCGCGTAATATAAACCGTAAGGCGCGGCGGCTTCGGATACTGCCAGATTACGCACGCCAGATTCCACTCGCGCACAGCGATTATCGGGGTCAATCGCCAGAATACGATTGAATTTCGCCATGCTCAATAATACGCCGTTTGCGATAGGCAACGCGCCGCCTGATAAACCCGTCCCTGCACCCCGCGCCACCACGGGTATGCCCTGTTGAGAACACAGTCGTAATACCGCTTGCGCCTGTTCGGTGGTTTCAGGCAACACCACCAGCCACGGTAACACCTGATAAACCGATAAGGCATCACACTCATAAGGGCGTAATTGCTCAGGTGATGACAGAATGTTTTCAGATTTAAGCTGGCGTTGCAACTGGCGCACAAACGCCTGTTTATTGACCGTGTGGCTAATCTGTTCGGCAGGGTGCGCGGAGTGATTCATAACCTTACACGGCGGTTAATTTCAAATACTTTTCGTACAACGATTCATTGCTTTCAACATGAGCGGGGTCTTTGGTAATGCAATCAACGGGACACACTTCAACGCATTGCGGTGTACCGTGATGTCCCACGCATTCGGTGCATAACTCAGGGTCGATGATATAAATATCTTCGCCTTGGCTAATCGCACCGTTGGGGCATTCTGGCTCACACACATCACAGTTGATGCACTCGTCGTAAATAATTAATGACATGATTTTTGGTTTCTCCTAAAGTGGGTTAATGAGTAAATCAACGACTGCCAGTCCTTTAAGGACTGGCAGTCGTGATAAGCATTTTTTCCTCGTTCCCACGCGCCTGCGTGGGAATGCAGTAGAGACGCGCCGCGTCTCGCACCGCAGCGCGGTGCAAAAGCGTTCCCACACTGCGCATGGGAACGAGAAGCTGTTTTACTCCTGCAATATTTTCGTGCCTTCCGTGCCTTTCGTGGACAAAAATTATGAAAGAAAACGCAACCAGCCCAAACTGTCAGCGGTTGTACCGACGGGTTTATATTCCGCCCCCGTCCAACCTGCATAATTTGATTGCTCAATCACGCTGAATAACTGCGTAAAATCCAGCTCGCCCGTGCCGGGTTGTCCGCGATTCGGGCTATCGGCAAATTGAATATGCCCGATTTTATCCGCGTATTGGCGAATAAACTGCGCGGGGTCTGCTCCCATACGGCTGGCATGATAAATATCGTGCTGCATGAACAGATTGGGGTGTCTAAGTTCAGCCAATACCGCCAGCATTTGCTCACCTCTATGAATAAGAAACGCGGGCATATCGTGGGTATTAATCGCTTCAAACACGGTTTTGATACCCAAGGGCGCGAACGTATCAGCGGCAAGTCGCAGATTATCCTTAAAGGTTTGCTGATATTCCGCTAAACGGGCGTTATCAAAACACCGCCCCGCCAGTATATTAATGGCTTCGGGCTGTAATACTCGCGCATAGTCTGCCGCCTGCTCCAATGCAACACGAAATTGTGCGCGTTTTTCAGACACACACGCCAGACCTTCACCGCCCTGCATTAAATCATCGGCGGAGACGTTAAATAATACCAGATGTAAGCCATTGTTCTGAAATACTTTTAGTAAGGTTTCTGGGCTTAGTTCGTAAGGGAATTGAATTTCCACCGCAGAAAAGCCGTGTTGTTTAGCGGCGGCAAAACGGTCAATCAAGGGCAGTTCGGTAAACAGTAAACTCAGGTTGGCGGAGAATTTCAGCATCATCTTTTTGTGTATAACTTAATGAGTGTGGCGGGATCGTGTTCTAAATAACCATGACTGCCGTGCAGCTGCATCAACTGCGCGGCTAAACCCGACATTGGAATAGATGTGCTGAGCGTGGCGGCTAAATTTCCCGCCATCGTTAAATCTTTTAATAAGGTTTTCACCCGCCATTTCACAGGCTCAAACGTTTCGGTTGCCATTTGAGGCGCGACAATTTGCAGAGGCTTGGAATCGGCAAAACCACCCGCTAAGGCGACAGGAATTTGTTCGGCGTTCACACCCGCCCGTTGGGCTAACGCTATCATTTCGGCAATCACCAGCACATTACAGCTGACAATCATCTGATTACAGATTTTGGTCACCTGCCCGCAACCGACCGCGCCAACGTGGGTAAGCTGTTGGTATAAAGGAGCCAATACCTCAAGCGCGATAGCGATATGCTCATCATTACCACCCGCCATAATGGCTAACGTACCTTGCTCCACACCCGACACGCCACCCGATACAGGTGCGTCCACCCAGCCCATGCCGTGCTGTTCATAGAGTAAACCCGCTAACTGGCGGGTGGTTTCGGGGTGCATACTGGATAAATCAATCACCAGTTTATTTGCCGCACCGCAGGATACAATATGCTCACGCACCACCGTTTCCACCGCGTGGGTATCGGCAAGACATAACAAAATAACATCCGACACACGCACCAGATCGGCAATAGTCGCTTGAGCAATCGCGCCGTGTTCAAGCACCGTGTGCAGTTTTTCAGGACTGCGATTCCAGACATGGACGGTAAAACCCGCGCCCAATAAGCGCAAGGTCATGGGTTGCCCCATTAAACCGATACCGATAAAACCCAGTGTATATTTTTGATTCGACATGATGATAAATTTTTGGCGGTAAGTGTGTCTGTTGGGTGATGTATTCAATCTGTTATTTTATGACTGCCAGTCCTTTAAAGGACTGGCAGTCATTCATGCTGAATGTAACAGGATTAATTGTGAGCAATAACGCCGCGTATGGGAACAGGTGAATGTGTTTTAAGCCAAGGCGTTTTTTAATATCGTGCGTATATCACGCCGCGCAAACGTTTCAAAACCTGCATTTTCAAGATCCGTTCTCAAAGTTTCATTGTCGATTAATTGACAGCAATCAGCGACTAAAGTGTCAAACGTGGTTAATTTAACTGCCGATTTTATATCTTCTTCGACGACGGTTTTTTCATTCAACAGCGATACCACGGCTTTTTTGTTCGCTAGCAGGTAAGACACACGGACAATTTCAAATTGTTGGCACAGTTGATACGCTCCCGCGTTCAAAATGATTTTGGCACGCGCCACCAGACTGTCTCTCGACTCACCATACAAGCCGCACGCAAATACGATTGTCAAACCTGCATTGGCAAGCAACTCAAAGGCTTTCAGTCGATTTTCTGAGGGTATGCCATAAATAAGTACATCAATATCCTGAAGTGCAGGTTTAGGAATGCGCGTCAACACAGGCGCGTAACCGATAGGAACTACTTTGATGTTGCGCGTATTTTCCACACTCGCCCACGACACTAAATTCTCTTCTTTATATTCCCACACTTCAAAACGCTGGGCATAAAAGTGCATTTCATCGCGAATATAATCACCTGTCAGTCCGTTCATCTGCTCTAAATTATAAACAATCGTATCATCGGGAAAACCGCTGATAAAGTCGATAGGCAGCACCTGCGCACCCAGAATGATATTGGTATAGCCCAGTTCATAACTGTTAATCGCATGACTAACTTGATAGCCCAGTTGCTCAAAGCCCCACTTCAGCGTATCGACAAGCTCATTACAACCGACCAGCTTATGACGGTGCGGCGGCACGACCTGCATTAAATGAAATTTTTTCATAGTTACCTTTGTTATATGGCTGTCACGCCAGAGTATGAACGGTGTGTATAAAGTCATTATATCGTACAATGTCTTGCATAAATCGCCATAATCCATTAGAAAACCTCCCTAAAATCCCATGCTGAATTTTAAAAATATCGCCCTGCGCCGTGGTGCGCGGGTTTTGTTTGCCAACTCTTCTTTCACGATACACAAAGGACAAAAAGTCGGTTTTACGGGCGCGAACGGCGCGGGTAAATCCAGCTTTTTCGCGCTGGTTAAAGACGAACTGCATTTGGATGAGGGCGAATTTACTATGCCGCCTAATTTGCAGATTGCCCATGTTGCCCAAGAAACGCCCGCGACGGAACGCGCCGCCATTGATTATGTCATTGACGGAGATGCCCAATTACGACGCTTGCAACAGCAACTGAGCGCGGCGGAACAAGCCGATGACGGTTTAAAACAGGCAGAACTGCACACCGCGCTGGAAATTATCGGCGGCTATACCGCACAAACCCGCGCGTCACGGTTAATGAGCGGTTTGGGCTTTACTGCCAATCAGGAACAAAATGCTGTCAGTTCGTTTTCCGGCGGCTGGCGGATGCGCTTGAATCTGGCGCAGGCGTTGATGTGTCGCTCCGATGTGTTGCTGCTCGATGAGCCGACCAACCATCTGGATTTGGACGCGGTCATCTGGTTGCAGGATTGGCTGTGCAAATACGAAGGCACGTTATTATTAGTCTCGCATGACCGTGATTTTCTCGACACTATTACCGACCACATCGTCCATATTGAGCAAGGCAAAGCCGAAATTTACACGGGCAATTATTCCGCCTTTGAACGCATGAGAGCGGAAAAACTGGCACAACAACAATCTGCTTACGCCAAACAACAACGCGAAATTGCCCATATTCAAAGTTTTGTCGATCGTTTCAAAGCCCAAGCCACCAAAGCGCGGCAAGCGCAAAGCCGTATCAAAGCCTTGGAACGCATGGAATTGATTGCCTTGGCTCATGTCGATTCGCCGTTTGACTTCAGCTTTCCGCCGCCGCAAAAAATGCCCAATCCTCTGTTGACGATGGAAAAAATTGACATTGGTTACGGAGATAAACTCATCATCAAACAAGCCAGTTTAACCATTGCCTCTGGCGATAGAATCGGTTTACTGGGGCCGAATGGCGCGGGTAAATCGACCCTGATTAAAGTATTGGCAGGTGAAATGCAGCCGCTACTCGGTACGCGCCGCGAAGCCGAAGGTTTAAAAGTCGGCTATTTCGCCCAGCAACAATTAGAACAACTGCACCTTGATGCAAGCCCGTTATGGCACGTTCAGCAACTGGATAAAACTGTCACCGAAAAAGACATCCGCAATTTTTTAGGCGGTTTTGATTTTCGCGGCGATAAAGTCTTGGAAGTGGTCAAACCGTTTTCAGGCGGCGAAAAAGCCCGTCTGGTATTGGCGTTGCTGGTGTATCAAAACCCGAATTTATTATTATTGGACGAGCCGACCAACCATCTGGATTTAGAAATGTGTCATGCCTTAAGCGTCGCCTTACAGGATTTTCAAGGCGCGATGGTGGTGGTATCGCATGACAGACATATGTTGCGCTCCGTCACCGACCAATTATTATTAGTAACAGGCGGCAAAGTATTACCGTTTGATGGTGATTTAGATGATTACCGCGTATGGCTGACCGAACAGAAAAAAGGCGACGAAAAAACCGAAGTAGCGGTTGATGCAGGGGTATCGCGTAAAGATCAGCGCAAACTGGACGCGGAAAATCGCCGCAAATACAAGCCGCTCTACGACGCGCTGAAAAAAGCCGAAGATGCAGTAGAAAAATTCCACGCCGAACAAAAACAACTGGAACAGCAACTGAGCGATCCCGCTATTTATGAAGACGGCGAAAAAGCGCGATTAAAACAGGTGCTGGGCAGAAAAGTGCAGGTCGATAAATTGCTGGAAGACGCAGAGATGGCATGGATGGATGCGGAAGAACAAGTCACGGCGATAGCGGGTTAGAAGCTCGTTCCTACGCGCCATGGGAACGAGTAATTAGATTACCTTTACCTGCCCTATTCATTAGCATCGGTAACAGCCAATCGCGGAGGTTGGCTAGGGTTTGGTTTTCAATTTCGTTAATCATTTTTTCTGAAAACTCGGCACAATTATTTTTTCAAGTTCAATCGTTAATTCCTTAGGTGGTATTGCAATTCTAGGGCATCTCGAAAAACCCATAGTCATGGGATAATAATGATTAATCACCCATCGATGTATTACCTGCCATGATCAAAGAAAGTTTATTTGCCGCCGAAGAACGAGAAGCCAAGCTGAACAAGCTGGGTGATAGCTTGCAGCT
>JAUYBJ010000060.1 GCA_030693155.1 Methylococcales bacterium | reverse complement strand
AGTTGAACCAAGAAACACGGCAAATCTTACTTTGGCTATCAGCTTTCTGCCTGTGCGGATAAACGATACAAGCTCATTCGCAAGATCAAAATCAGTACCGCCAGCGAACATGACACGCGTCACCTGGACGACGAACTGGATCCAGCCAATACCAGTCGCGACCTCTATGGCGACAAAGGGTATGTGGATGCCGAACGCGAGGCTCGCCTGAAAGCCCAGGGCTGGCGAGTGCATATTCAACGTAAAGCCATCCAAGGAAAGCCCTTGTCTGATGGTCAACAGCGGCGCAATACCCGTATCGCCAAAACGCGGGTACGGGTTGAGCATATATGAGCAACTGGGTGACAAGAGCTTACGCTGTATCGGTTTAGAGCGAGCCACCTTGCAACTTAACTGGAAGGTAGCCACCTATAATCTGCGACGCCTATGCAGTTTGAAAACAAATGAAATCGTCGCCTTTTAACAGCCAAGATCCCCCTAACATCACCTGTTCAGGTGATGTTAGGCGGAAAACAAGCCCTCTTGCCAAGGTAAAACTTAAATTGTGAGCGTTCTCGTGCCGATTGACTACCATTAGCAAGCGTTTAAATTATTTAGGTGGTATTTCGAGATGCCCTATATTCAAATTGAAACTCCATTACCAATTCGGTCATCTGTTCGCTTAAAAAGGCTTGTGTGGGCGGAATATCATGAATGAGCATCATTAAGTGCGCGGTCTCCCCTTGCAGTAAAGCATCGGATAATTGCGTAAGCCATTCAGCTGGCATAACGTTGAGGTGTTGCGTGGTGAGCAGTGAGGGTGTATATTTTTTAAGTTCGCTCTCTGTACAATTCTGAACTGCATCATTAATGAGCGTTAATAAATGAGTGCCGCTGTTATAAATGATGTTGGCATTCTCATGATGTTCATCGGGTAAATTATCAGTGTGTAACATGAGTTGAGCAAAGCCCATGACCGCATTCAGCGGTGAGCGTAATTTGTGGCTTATATGGGCAATAAAGGCATTTTTCCTGAATGGCCAGTTCGGCATTGGTATTGGCGATATTCAGTTCTGCGATGGTTCGTTGTTCAGCAAGACTTTGTACGACTATTTGTTGTGTCCAGCTTGCCAGCATTGCCACAAGTGGCGGCAGTTTTTCCTCGGCTATTGAGTCAATATCGGCGGGTTTGACAACACACACATTTGCCAGATGACAACCTTCGACCATAACAGCTGCGGCATAAGCGTTGCCTGTCTGATAACTATCGCTTGCTGTACAGGTTGACGAGGCAAGTACCGTACCATTTAGATCAATCAGGTACGCAGGCAAACCCATTGCTGTTAAAAAAGGTTCAAACAAGTTGTTCAGTTGGGTAAAATCAATTAATGTCATCAGTTCGTCGGCTTGCGTATCAGCATCATTTTTACGCGCGGGATTAACATTTGTCATCATGATTAATCAGCGAGCCGCTGAATTTTGCGCCGCTTTAGCCGCGGCTTTTTTTTGTTCGGATAAATACGTTCCACCCATGACGATTGCCATAATCAGCAGGTAAACGACTGCCGCAATCCGCCGCGCTTTTTTGCTTTCGTTATAGTGATTCATTGTTTAATTCTCTGATAGTTTTTTTAAAAAACACCACATCATACTGGACTTTACGCATTTTTATTGCGATTCGATTCAGGTTACTATAGAAATAATTGCTTATTTACTTACCCATCACTTATGAATATAAACCAATCCCTTGCCCAGCGCGACCTTTCTGTATTGTGGCATCCCTGTACCCAAATGCACGACCATGAAACCATGCCGATGATTCCTATTAAAAAAGGGCGGGGTGTATGGCTGGAAGATTTTGAAGGCAATCGCTATCTTGATGCCGTCAGTTCATGGTGGGTGAATTTATTCGGTCATGCCAATCCTGCTATCAACGCAGCGTTAAAAGACCAGCTTGATAATCTGGAACACGTTATTTTTGCGGGTTTTACCCACGAATCGGCGATTAAACTGGCAGAAAAACTGGTGGCAGTAACGCCTATCGGTTTAACGCGCTGCTTTTATGCCGATAACGGCTCGGCGGCGGTGGAAGTCGCGCTGAAAATGAGTTTTCATTATTGGCGCAATCAGGGCAGACCTGCGAAAACCAAATTTATCACGCTGGAAAACAGTTATCACGGGGAAACCTTGGGTGCGTTGGCGGTCGGTAATGTGCCGCTGTATAAAGAAACTTACGCGCCATTATTAATGGATGTTATCACCGTCCCCGGCCCTGATTGTTATCACCGTGAAGTCGGTGAATCGTGGGCAGAGTATTCTATCCGTCGCTTTGAGCTGATGGAGCAGACGCTGCAACAACACGCCGACACCGTGAGCGCGGTCATTATTGAGCCTTTAGTGCAATGCGCGGGTAGTATGCGGATGTACGATGCGGTGTATTTGAAATTATTGCGTGCCGCCTGTGATAAATATCAGGTGCATTTAATCGCCGATGAAGTCGCGGTCGGTTTTGGACGCACAGGTACGTTATTCGCCTGTGAACAAGCGGCGATTACGCCTGATTTTATGTGTTTATCCAAAGGTCTGACGGGCGGTTATTTGCCGCTGTCAGCAGTGATGACCACCGATGTCATGTATCAGGCATTTTATGATGATTATGTGAAGTTGAGCGCGTTTTTGCATTCGCACAGTTACACGGGCAACGCGCTCGCGTGTCGAGCAGGCGTAGCAACGCTGGAGATTTTCCAGCAACAGGGCATTATCGAAAAAAACCGTTCCTTAATACAAACAATGACAAAAGTCGCGGCGCGGTTTCATGACCATCCGCACGTTGCCGAAGTGCGACAAACAGGCATGATATTAGCCATTGAAATGGTGAAAAATAAAGCCACCCG
>JAUYBJ010000048.1 GCA_030693155.1 Methylococcales bacterium | reverse complement strand
CCCGTGTTGAATATCGCCTTGCCTGACTGCTTTGTTGAACAAGGCACGCGCGAGGAATTACTGGCGTTTTGTGGTTTGGATACGCACAGTATTCTGGCGCAGATTGAAACGTTTTGTGCGTAATTATTAACTCTACGACTGCCAGTGGCAGTCGTTAAACCAACAGGCAAAAAAAAAGCCCAAAAGCTGATCGGCTTTTGGGCTTTCTTAATTGAAGCTATTATGCTGCAGTTACATTCTCAGCTTGCGGACCTTTCGCGCCTTGAGTTACTTGCATAGTAACTTTTTGACCTTCTCTCAAGGTTTTGCGACCAGTACCGTTAATTGCACTGTGATGAACAAAAACGTCTTTACCGCCTTCTTGTTCAATAAAACCGAAACCTTTTTCATCGTTAAACCACTTAACGGTACCTACAACTTGCTCTGACATAATTCACTCTATACTTAAAAATCGCCAGTTTTACCTGACTTTACAAATCCCAACTTCAAAATTAAAGCTGGCTCAATCTTTTACTGCACCCAATAGTAGCACTAATAATACGGATAGAGCAAAAACAATTTACACGTTCTGCACATTGGCAAACCTGAAAAACTCATATCTGTCTGCCTGTCAGCAATCCCAGCCAAACCACAAACAGACATAACAAGCCATTACCGACAAAAACGCCCAGCATCGCATTCAAATGGCTGTTGAATGAATAACCCTGATCTATCAAAAACAAAATCAGATACAAGCCTGATAAAGTGAGATAACTACCGAGCATAATCACTATAATCGCGGCGCGTTGCTCCATAGGCAAGGCGATTTTTTGCAGCAAAATAGTGGCGATAATACCGATTAAAAACGCCCCCAGCGCGTTGATTATCAGTAAGGCATAAGGAATCACTGCATTAGACCATTGCACCACGCCGCCCGAATAGGAAAACAAGCCTTTACCGCACAACAAACCCAGCCAAACCGCCAACAGACAGCCGCCAACACTGACCGCGATATTCAACGCAGCCCTGCTAACACTGCCCTGCTCCAGTAAATAAAAGGTTTCCAGAGAAAAGGTGGAAAAAGTAGTAAACGCGCCGATAAAACCGATTAAAATCGCCGCACGGTATTCCATACCGATACTGATACGGTGCAGAATCAGACCTTCCGTCAACAAGCCCATTAAAAACGAGCCGATAACATTCACTACCAACGTACCATAAGGAAAATCACGCCCCAGCCACTGATAAATGCCTGACGACACTAAAAAGCGCGTTATCGCCCCACACGCACCGCCTAACGCAACGACGATTAACTGATTCATGCTTAGAACTTAATAAAATGTTCGCGGTAATAACGCAATTCTTCAATGGATTCAATAATATCATCCAAAGCCTGATGCTTGGTTTGCTTCTTGAAACCGTCTTTTAATGCAGGAGCCCAACGTGCAGCAAGTTCTTTCAGCGTCGATACATCAATATTACGATAATGAAAATACGCTTCCAGCTTCGGCATATAACGCACCAAAAACCGTCTATCCTGCCCGATGCTATTACCGCAAATCGGCGAAGTATTCGCAGGCACCCATTGCTGTAAAAACTCAATCGTCAAGCGTTCCGCCTCCGCATCATCCACCGTCGAAGCCTTAACCCGCTCAATCAAACCCGACTGCCCATGATGCAACTGATTCCAATCATCCATCGCCGCCAATGCCGCATCCGATTGATGCACCGCAATCACAGGTCCTTGCGCCAGAATATTCAACTCTTTATCAGTAACAATCGTCGCTATTTCAATAATCAAATCCGTATCGGGATTAAGCCCTGTCATTTCCAAATCTATCCAGATTAAGTGCTGTGAATCTTGTGCCATCGTAGTGAATCCATTGTTTTAAAAGTGGCGGCTAGTGTAGCATTGCCGCTTCTTATCGTCTAACAGCGTGGCTTGTTGGGTTACCCTCAATCGCCAGTTAATAGCACTAACATAATGCCTACCATACTAAACTATTCAAAAACAAAACTTGTTATATTTAACCTATTAGGTTAATTTAAGTACATGGAAAACAAACACCTCATTGCAAACTGTCCGTTGTCAAAGCCATGATTGAAGCGGGAAATGTACGGACAACAAAAGCGGCGCGTGAAGGCGGCACTGCGCTGGGGTTCGATTTTGATAGCATGATTGCGGTAATAATGGCACTGACACCCGCTGATTTTTATAAAAGCATGACCACTCATGCCGATCATCGAATCTGGCAAGATGTCTATCGTCCCACTACGCCAGTGGGTGAAATTTATCTAAAACTCACCGTCATTGATGACGTGCTTATCGTGTCTTTTAAGGAGCTATGAATATGAAATGTCCCTCTTGTGCAGTCGCAGACTTAGTGCATGACACTCGTGATATGCCCTATACCTACAAAGGTGAAACCACTGTTATTCCCGCCGTAACTGGTGAGTTCTGCCCAGCCTGTGATGAATCCATTTTAAATGCCGACGAATCGCGGCGCACCATGTGTTTTATGCTGGAATTTAACAAACAAGTGAACGCCTCAATTATTGACCCTAACTTTATCATCAGCGTTCGCAAAAAACTGTTACTAGACCAACGGGAAGCGGCAGAAATTTTTGGCGGCGGTGTCAATGCCTTCTCACGCTACGAAAGCGGCAAAACCAAACCCCCGTTAGCACTGGTCAAATTGCTCAAAATCCTCGACCGACATCCTGATTTACTGAATGAAGTCAGGGCTTGATAAACGACTGCATTGATTGTGAAGTAGCCCTGATTCCGCTACGCTCCAACTGGGCTACTTGCTGCTAACAATACAATAGGATGATGATATGGACTCCTCTCCGCTCCTGACGGTGTCATAATGCACCACTGGTTTAAACAACGGCACGAAGAGGAGTCCGAGATGAATACTAACGTAGTTGGCTTAGACATAGCAAAAAACATCTTCCATTTATACAGCCTTGGTACAGATGGAAAAGCCACGAAGAAGAAATTAAAAAGGGCAGACTTACTGCGGTTTTTTGCCAACTATACAGAGAGTCTGATAGGGATAGAAGCCTGTGGG
>JAUYBJ010000047.1 GCA_030693155.1 Methylococcales bacterium | reverse complement strand
CCCGTGTTGAATATCGCCTTGCCTGACTGCTTTGTTGAACAAGGCACGCGCGAGGAATTACTGGCGTTTTGTGGTTTGGATACGCACAGTATTCTGGCGCAGATTGAAACGTTTTGTGCGTAATTATTAACTCTACGACTGGATAAATAATGGACAGATTACGAAATAAAATCCGCGATATTCCTGATTTTCCCAAACAGGGTATTATTTTTAAAGATATTACCCCGTTGGTAAAAGACCCTGCCGCGCTAAGATTGGCGGTGCATTCCTTATTACAGCCTTTTTTAGGGCGTGATATTACCGCTGTTGCGGGTATGGAAGCACGCGGCTTTATTTTCGGTGCATTAGTGGCGTGGGAATTGGGTTTGCCTTTTGTACCTTTGCGTAAACCCGGAAAACTGCCTTACGATGTCCAAAGCGTGTCTTATGATTTGGAGTATGGTTCAGCGATGCTTGAGGCTCATATTGATGCACTCGACAGCAATGATCGCGTGTTATTGATTGATGATTTGTTAGCGACAGGCGGCACGGCAAAAGCCAGTTGTGAGCTGGTTGAAAAACTGGGTGCTACTGTGGAGGCGTGTGCGTTTGTGGTGGAGCTGGATTTTTTGAACGGGCGGGAAAAACTTAGCGGTTACGAAGTACATTCTTTACTGCATTTCTAATGAGTAGAGACGCGATATGCGTCTCTACTTCAGTGGAACTATTTTGCTTTTCTTGATCTTTTTTGTTTTTCTAGCTGATCTATTTTGCTGCTGGCATTCTCAAATGATTTAGCAGTATTGTCAAATGACTGCGTAACACCAGTAAACGAATTGGATGATTGCTCGGCGGCAGTTAAATGCAGCGCGTAATTTGCTTTGTCAGTTGACGAGGTGCTTGTGGCGGCTTTTTTATCAGTGGCTGATTTTGGACTTGCCGCATCATCAGCAAATTCGTCATCAACATCATTAGTAGCCTGACTTTTACCGTCAGTTGCTAAATGTTCGCGGGTTTGTAAATAACCTTCACGAATAAATACATAAGGGTCTAACGCGCCTTCTTTTACGACATCTAATGAGCCTTGTGCATTAGCACGCGCATTCAGCATCTGTACCAGTTGGATAGGCATACCGATGTAGTTTGCAGGATTTGCGGCGGTGTCAAGTATCGCGCCTGGAATGCCGCGTACTGTGGTTGGGCCTAACAGCGGCAATACGATATAAGAGCCTTGTGGCACGCCCCAGACAGCCAGAGTTTGATCAAAATCTTCATCATTTTGCTTCAAGCCAACGTCTTTAGCAACATCAACCAGACCGCCTAAACCGATAGTGCTGTTCACTAAAAAACGACCGCTATCCTCGGCACTTTGTTGAAACTTGCCTTGCAGCACATCGTTAATAACGACATTGACATTTTTCAGGTTATTGAAAAAGTTAAAAATACCTGTCTGTACAAATTGCGGTGTTACCCATTTATAGCTATCAGAAATAGGTTTGGCCACATAGTCATCAACGACATCATTAAAAGCAAATATATGCCTGTTAATACTTTCATTAGGATCGACTTTACTCGCTGTCGTTTGTGGCTCGCCTGTTGTTGCACAACCGCCCAGCGATAATGCGCTGATGAGTACCACCAAAGAAACGTTGAGTTTTTTTCCGTTACCGCTATGTAGTCTATTCATTACCATAAAACCTATAGTTACTCTCTTACTTTTTTATAATTATTCAGTTTATTACCTGTATTTTAATTGATAGCCGCAAAAATCGAACTTACAGTTTTGAATAGTTATCAATTTTTTCGTTGATTTTTGCAATCAGGGTATCAAAGCCTTCGCGTTGTAAAATACTGGTATATTCTGATCTCTTTAATGCCAAATCACTCACACCATTAGCAACGATATTGATGATTCGCCAGCTTTTGTCATTCTCTTTTAGATGATACTCAAACTTCACATCTTTGTCATTAGGAATACTCAAGTGAGCGTAGACCACAACGCCGCCTCGGGTTGTTTCTTCTTCGGAATCAATGGTAAATGACTCGCCGCCATATTCTTTAAAATTGTGGGCATAAGAAGCAATACTCAAACGACTGAATACATCAATCAGCTTTTTTTGCTGCTCTTCGGATAATTTTTCCCACTCTTTACCAACGACAATACGCGCAATTTTGTTTAAGTCATGGCTGTTAGTAACGGAATCACGCAGTTTGTCATAACGTCCCGCATAGCCTAATTGCTTACCGTTTTTCATGACAATTATCAATTCTGATTGAAATTTGTCCACGACCTGCTTTGCGGTTGCTGTACCCGCATCAGCGGCAAATACATTGCTAACGCCCAATAACAAGCTTATAAAAATAGCAACCAGCTTTACATTTTTTAACACCATAACCAACAAACCTCATAAAAACATAATGTATTGATAAACGTCTTCGCTGTCTCTGACAACAAGCACTACCGTATTGATGATAAGTTAAGCCGATTGCAGAGACAACCCAAGGGATTGCCTCTGCAAAAATTGCTTAACTGTAGACAGGAACTACCAGAAACTTATGGTAGTGACTGAATTATCTTTCGACTTTGATAGGAATACCAGCAAGCGTAGCACCTGATGCGGCGGCTTCGTAAGCAGGTGTCGGCTCAGTAATCATCTCGCCTTCAGTCTTCGGGCCTCTGAGTGAGGTCAACAAACCTTTCAACGGGTGTTTCAGCATATCTTCAACAGCGGTGGCTTCATAACCGCAATGCGCCATACAGCTCGCACATTTAGGATTATTGACATTACCGTATTTGTCCCAAGGTGTCGTATCCAGCAATTCCTGAAAACTGGCGGCGTTGCCTTCGTCAGCTAATAAGTAACACGGTTTTTGCCAGCCGAATACGTTGCGTGTTGGATTGCCCCAAGGCGTACATTCGTAGTTTTGATTGCCTGCCAGAAAATCAAGGTACAGGCTGGAGTGGTTTAAACGCCAGTTGCGGTTTTTACCGATTCTGAAAATGCCACGGAATAAATCCTTAACATCCTTGCCTTTGATGAACACATCCTGTTGCGGTGCGTGTTCGTAGCTGAAACCAGGTGCGATAGTCACGCCTTCAACGCCTAATTCCATTGCATAATCAAGAAACTCGGCAACTTCTTCGGCATTTTCGCCTTGGAACAGTGTGCAGTTGATATTGACGCGGAAACCTTTGCCCAATGCCAATTTAATCGCTTCAACGGCGCGGTCAAATACACCTTCCTGACAAACAGAGGTATCGTGTCTTTCCTGCATTCCATCCAAATGGATAGAAAACGTTAAATAAGGCGATGGCGTGTAATCATCAATACGTTTTTTCAACAATAAAGCGTTAGTACACAAATAGACGTATTTTTTACGCGCAATAATACCTGCGACAATTTGCGGCATTTCTTTGTGAATTAACGGCTCGCCGCCTGGAATGGACACCATTGGTGCGCCGCATTCGTCCACTGCCTGCATACATTCTTCAAAGGACAAACGTTTGTCGAGTATGTCATCAGGATAATCAATTTTACCGCAACCCGCACAAGCCAGATTGCACCGAAACAAAGGCTCTAACATCAGCACCAACGGGTATTTTTTTACCCCTTTTAGCTTTTGTTTAATCAGATAACTGCCTACTGTTAGCTGTTGACGTAAAGGAACACCCACAAATAAATCCTCAAAAATATTAAAACTGTTGGTAGCTCAAGTCACCTTAACTACCCTGAAACCACATTGATATGTGCAACGATAAATCGTGTATCAATAAAACAACAACGCTGTTCATCTCTCCAAAATCATTAAATGCCCAGCCATTTTCGGCGACCATATCTGGAAAATAACAGCAAGCCCCTCATATAATACAACCGCTTATCTATTGTTGACTAGAATACTACCTTTTACGAAACGACTCCAGTTATTACGATGAATTATTGCAAAACCAACAAGAGTTGTGCAAATTAACAACACATTTACAATTAAGACACAAAAACATAACATACTGTTTTTATTATAAATAAATAGTTATATCCTGTAACCAACCAGAACCATTGCCAACAAAACAACATTGTTTTGCAAATCACCAACAAACAGTCTATTATTGCCTTTAACAATCACTATAAAACCTTCGGGTCAACAGCACACGTCATGAGCAATAATCAACTTTCTTTGGAAAATCCAGCATCACTCAGCGTCGCTTCTGATGATGAATTTCAAGCGGTATTGCTTGAAGGCGTATCCAGAACCTTTGCGCTGACTATTCCGCAATTACCCGGCTCACTTTATAGCGTGGTCGCCAATGCGTATTTATTGTGCCGTATCGTTGACACCATTGAAGATGAAGTTTCATTATCTCCCGCGCAAAAAAAGTATTTTTGCGCCGAGTTTATCAATATTGTCAAAACGGGAAACGATACCGACGCATTTGCCGAAGAACTCGCGCCCTTGCTGTCTGAGCAAACCATCCCTGCGGAACACACACTTATTAAAGTATTGCCGCGCGTTATCGCCATTACACATAAATTCACCGCCGAGCAAATTGAAGCACTGGCAAGCTGCGTAGAAACAATGGCGGAAGGAATGCCCATTTTTCAGGCACAAAACCTGCATGATGGACTCGCAACACTCGCAGATATGGACAGATATTGCTATTACGTTGCGGGCTGTGTCGGTGAAATGCTGGCAAAACTGTTCTGTCATTATTCGCCTGAGATTGCCCAACATAGAGAAGAATTGTTAAACTTGTCGGTTTCGTTTGGACAAGGCTTGCAAATGACCAATATTTTGAAAGATATTTGGGACGATGCCGAGCGCGGTGTGTGTTGGTTGCCACAAGATATTTTTACTGAAACAGGCTTTGATCTGAAAAACTTAAGCCCTGACACCTCTGATGAACATTTCAGAACAGGCTTAGCGCATTTAATCAGCATTTCTCATAGCCATTTGCATAATGCCCTGCGCTATACCCAACTGCTCCCCGCGCATGAAACGGGGTTGCGTAATTTTTGTTTATGGGCATTGGGTATGGCGGTATTAACACTAAAGAAAATCAAACAGAATTTAGATTTTAACCAGTCGAATCAGGTCAAAATCACCCGCAACAGTGTTAAAACCACCATTCTGGCAACCCGTTTAATCGGTCGTAATAACACTTTGCTCAGTTTACTTTTTAATTTAACCAGTCGAGAGCTGAAAACACCCGACTGGAGTTACACAATAACTTCCTCAAAAGCCACTTTAGACCTTTAAGGACGCGCCATGTTTACAGATACTACGAACCACAAGCAGTCTCATGATGCCCTAAGCTCTGCCACTGCCATTCACTCCAAAGCCTACGACCTTAACAAGGCAATCAGTAGAGCTCAGGATAAGTTATTAAGCCTGCAAGACAAAGACGGCTACTGGTTGTTTGAACTGGAAGCAGATTGTACGATTCCCTCCGAATACATCATGATGATGCACTATCTGGGTGAAATCGACGAGCCATTGCAGGCAAAAATTGCCGTGTACTTACGCTCACGCCAGACCGAAGAAGGTTATTACCCTTTGTTTACAGGCGGGCCGAGTGATTTAAGCTGTAGCGTTAAAGTGTATTACGCGCTAAAAATGGCTGGCGATTCAGTAGATGAACCGCACATGGTGAAGCTGAAAAATTATATTCTCAGCCAAGGCGGCGCGGCAAAAGCCAACGTGTTTACCCGCATTGCCTTAGCGATTTTTGAGCAACTGCCTTGGCGCGGTGTGCCGTACATCCCTGTGGAAATCA
Organism: Methylococcales bacterium; assembly: GCA_030693155.1. GTDB lineage: Bacteria > Pseudomonadota > Gammaproteobacteria > Methylococcales > Methylomonadaceae > UBA4132. The sequence goes on along the minus strand of JAUYBJ010000047.1, from coordinate 10,151 downwards.
TGTTATTTCCCAGCTGGTTTCCGTTCCATTTAGACAAAGTATCGTACTGGTCAAGAACCGTGATGGTGCCGTTGTTTATCCTCTGCACCTTAAAAGCCACCGCGCTTAATCCGAATAAAGTCAGCATACTGGAACTGTTTGTTACCCATCCTGACGAAGAAAAGCATTATTTTCCTGAAAGAACGGTACTGAATAAAATCTTTCTAGGATTGGATAAACTCGGTCATGCGACACGTCCGCTCATTCCTAAAAAAATGCACGAATTAGCAATTACCAGAGCGAAAGACTGGATTATCGAACGCTTAAACGGTGAAGATGGTTTAGGCGGTATTTCACCTGCCATGATGGCGGCTTATAAAGCCCTGTTATTACTGGGAATGCCTAAAGATGATCCGCAAATGATTACCGCACGCAAAGCCATTGATAAACTGTTAGTCATTAACGAACATGATGCTTATTGCCAACCCTGTTTATCGCCCGTCTGGGATACTGGTTTAGCCGCCTTAGCCTTACAGGAAGTCGATAAAGTGGCTAACAGCGCGAGTTTAACCCGCGCCTACGATTGGCTGAAAAGCGTGCAATTGTCTGATGAACCGGGTGACTGGCGCATCAGAAAACCCGATTTAGCGGGCGGCGGCTGGGCATTTCAATTTGCCAATCCGCATTATCCCGACGTAGATGATACCGCTGTGGTTGCATTTGCAATGGCAGAATCCAATCTGCCTGAACTGGAAGAATCCATCCACCGTGCCACTCGCTGGATAGTCGGAATGCAGTCTAAAAATGGCGGTTACGGCGCGTTTGATGTCGATAATACCTATTACTACTTAAACGAAATTCCGTTTGCCGACCACGGTGCATTATTAGATCCGCCAACCTCTGATGTCAGTGCGCGTTGTGCGATGTTAATGGCGCGTGTTGCTCAAGACCACGATGAATATTTGCCTGCTTTAGAGCGCACGATTGACTACATTCGTAGCGAACAGGAAGCCGATGGTTCGTGGTTCGGACGCTGGGGAACGAATTATATTTATGGCACTTGGTCGTCATTATTGGGCTTGGAACAAACCAACTTACCGAAAAACGACCCCATGTACACTAAAGCAGCCGCGTGGTTAAAAAGCGTACAGCGTAGCGACGGCGGCTGGGGTGAAGATAACTACAGCTATCACGATACCAGTCACGCAGGTAAATATCGTTTCAGTACCGCATTTCAAACGGCGTGGGCGGTATTGGGCTTAATGGCGGCAGGTGAAGCGCGTAGCCCTGAAGTCAAAGCGGGTATAGATTTTATTCTTCGCACTCAACAAGCCGACGGCGTGTGGAACGACAAATGTTTTACTGCCCCAGGGTTTCCAAAAGTGTTTTATTTGAAATACCACGGTTACGATAAATTCTTTCCACTGTGGGCATTAGCGCGTTACCGTAATGAGCTGAATAAACAGTGATTACGGGGATTGTCGTTGCCTTACCTCAAGAAATCAGCACCTTAACGGCTCGAAAAGTCGTTAAGGGTCAGTGCGTTTTTCTGACGGACACCCTCGCATTAGCCTATTCAGGCGCAGGTGCAAGCAATGCTGAAGCCGCAGCTCAACTGCTGATTGCGCAAGGTGCGACCCAACTGATTAGCTGGGGTTGTGCGGGGGCATTGTCTGCCAATTTAACATCGGGCGATTTAGTGTTGGCGGATGAATTAATCGACGCAGACGGCGCGATGATGACCATTGATCGCGAATGGCATCGGCGCGTCAGAACGGTATTGGAAAAAGCAGGCTGTCAATCATCGGGTTTTGCACTGCGATGCGGTAGTTTACTGGAAAGTAAAACCCTCGTAGCCACCAGTCACGACAAACAACAACTACACCAACAATCCAACGCCATTGCCTTGGACATGGAAAGCGTTGCCGTTGCCAAAGTTGCCCACGCACACGCTCTGCCTTTTCTGGTGATTCGCGCTATTGCTGATCCTGTCACAATGGACTTACCGCAGGCTGTCAGTCACGCGCTCAATGAACAAGGTGATGTGCAACTGGGTAAATTATTGATCTTTTTATTGACTCATCCAAGCGAGCTGAAAGGCTTAATCACACTGGGTCAACATTTTAATGCTGCCAAACGCACGTTAAAATTAGTCGCCAACCAACTTGAACATTTCCTCGCCTCTAATCCGCATGACTAAAAAACCCCCTTCTTTACTCGATACCTTTCTTCGTTGGTGCGAGCAACAAATTATCCGCTTTCCGTGGACGTTATTAATCGTATTAATGCTGTTGTGTGGCGGTACAGGTTATTACGTTTATAACCACTTACCCGTCGATACCAACACCGCCAATATGCTGTCGCCTGATTTACCGTTTCAGCAAAATCAAAAGCGACTGGATAGCGCGTTCCCTGAGGATGCCGCAACGACCATTTTTGTGGTGGAGTCCAATACTCCCGAAGAAACCGCACAGGCGGCTGTCAAACTCACTGAGTTATTGAGTAAAGAAAAAAACACCTTTGAGTCGGTCTATATTCCCTCCGAAAACACCTTTTTCCAGCAACACGCGTTGTTGTATCTGGATACCGCCGATCTTGAAACTTTAGCGAAAAAGCTCACCGATGCACAGCCATTCATCGGGCATTTAGCACAAAATTATTCGCTCAATGGCTTGTTTGAAATTATCTCACTCGCGCTTAACAAACGTGATGAAAACTTGCCGATGGACTTAAATCCATTACTACTGGCAATCGACAATAATTTAATACAACAAGCCTCAGGAAAATCACAGGCATTATCATGGCAAACTTTATTGGCAGATAATAAACTCACGACCGATACCAAGCGTGTGATTGTTATCGCCAAACCCATACTGCATTTTGATGCCATGCTGCCCGCTGAATTAGCGCAAAATGCCGCCCATGCCGCCGCCAACGTCGTTATGAGCAGTAATCCAGCGGTTAAAATTCGTATCACAGGTGAGCCTGCGTTAGAACATGAAGAATTAAACAGTGTTACTTATGGTGCACAATTGGCAGGTGTTGCGTCATTGATTTTAGTATTTGTGGTGCAGTGGATTGGTTTTCGCTCCTTCAAACTGCTCATCATTACTTATATCGTGCTGATAATGGGTTTGATTTTCACCGCAGGTTTTGCATCTATCACCGTCGGGCATTTAAATATTATTTCTATCGCGTTTGCCAGTTTATACATAGGTCTGGGCGTGGATTATGCCGTGCATATTTGTTTGTATTATCGAGATCGACGGGTACGCGGTTATAACAATGTCGATTCCATACATCACAGCATGAGTGGCGTTGGCTCCTCATTATTTTTATGTGCTCTGACCACCGCGCTGGGTTTTTTGGCTTTTATTCCCACCGATTATTCAGGTGTGTCAGAACTGGGTGTTATTTCAGGTGGCGGTATTTTTATTGGCTTGCTTATTTCGGTCACGGTATTACCCGCCTTGCTGTGCGTAATGCCCGTTAATAATCCCAAACCGATAAAATCAGCTTTTGCACCGCAATGGGTCGTCACTTTTCCGTTTCATTATTCGACACCGATACGCATTGTGTCGATACTGCTCGGTATCGGCTCGTGCGTGGTATTAACCAACCTTACCTTTGATTCCAATCCGATTAATTTGCGTGATCCTAACAGTGAATCCGTTTCGACCATCAAAGAGTTATTGAAATCTAAAAATGATTCACCCTTTGCCGTCAATGCCTTAGCTAACTCATTGGACGAAGCCGATAAGCTGGCGGAAAAAATGGGGAAATTATCTTCTGTACATGACACGATTACCTTATCCAGTTTCGTTGCCAACAATCAGGAAGACAAACTTGTCATTCTCGATGATTTGAACTTAATGCTCGGTAATCAATTAAAAAACTTTGATGCCACTTTGAATAATGACGACCAAAAAGCCGCATTGCTTAAATTCAATGATGAACTGAAAAAAGCCATTGCGGAAAACTCCCCCAATGCACCGCTTGCCACGCTACAACAATTGCAACAGCGCGTTGACGCATTTTTAGCACAAGCCGATAAATCGCCCAATCCAGCCGCAAGTTATACGCAATTAGAAAAAGATATACTGGGATTATTACCCTATACAATGGAACGGTTAAGAACCAGTTTAACGGCGGGTGAATTTGAGTTGAGCGACATTCCCGCTGATATTAAATCCCATTGGCTGAGTGTAGACGGATTGTATCGCGTCCTTATCAGCCCTGAAAAAGATCAAAATGACGCAGCCAATCAACGTGAATTTGTGACCCAAGTGCAAAGCATTGATAACAACGTATCGGGCTTACCAATTGCCAACCAAGCAGGTGGTGATGCCGTCGTTGGGGCGTTCGTGCAGGCGTTCGGCAGTGCATTTACGGTAATTTCATTGTTATTGTGGACAATTTATCGTAACTTTAAACACATGGCATTAGTGATTGGCCCTTTGTTACTTGCCGCGTTATTAACAGGCGCAACTAACGTGTTACTGGACAACCCATTTAACTTTGCCAACGTGATTGCTTTACCGTTATTGTTAGGTATGGGTATCGACAGCAGTATTTTAATTATGCACCGCCTGCACTTTAATGTGCATGAAGATGAAAACTTACTGCACAGCAGTACCACGCGCGGTATTATTTTTAGTTCGATAACGACTTTATGCAGTTTTTCCAGTTTGTCGTTCACTTCGCATCAAGGTATGGCAAGCATGGGTTTACTGCTCTCCATCGGTTTATTTTTTACCGTATTGTGTTCGTTGATTGTATTGCCTGCGTTTAGCGGCAAACGGGTTTGATTATTGGCTTAATGTTGGGGTGAGTACCTTGCCCCAACCTACGAATTAATTTTTTTAATTTTACTTTTGAACCACACTTATGACTTTTAGCATCTCCGAACTTCTTACTGAACACGCTACCGATAAATTTGAACTGTATGAACAGTATTTGAATAATCAAATGGTGCGTGTATTAAAAACCATTGGTTATGACCGCCACTATAAACGTGCGCTTGGGCAGTATTTATATGATCAGGACGGCACAGAGTATTTAGATTTGCTCAGTGGTTTTGGCGTGTTTGCCATTGGACGTAATCATCCGACCGTCATTGAAGCCTTAAAAGAAACCCTGACACTGGAAATGCCAAACTTAGTGCAGTTGGATGTGTCGATATTGAGCGGTTTATTGGGACGGGAAATCCTGAAAACCACGCCTGATAATCTGGACAAAATCTTTTTCTGTAATTCAGGTACAGAAGCAGTGGAAGCGGCGATTAAATTCGCTCGATACACCACCAAACGCGACAAAATTGTCTATTGCGAACACGGCTATCATGGTTTGACCATGGGTGCATTATCGCTGAATGGCGAAAATATTTTCCGTGAAGGTTTTGGTTCATTATTGCCCAATTGCAGTGCTGTCCCGTTCAATGATATTGAAGCCTTGGAACGCGCGTTGAGCGGTAAAGACGTTGCCGCGTTTATCGTTGAGCCTGTGCAGGGCAAAGGCGTAAACGTACCCGACGATAATTATCTGCCCGAAGTGGAACGTTTATGTAAAAAATACGGCACGCTGTTCGTTGCTGATGAAGTACAAACGGGCTTAGGACGCACAGGTAAATTCTGGGCGTGTGAACATTGGGGCGTACAGCCTGACATGATTTGTATGGCAAAAGCGTTATCGGGTGGTTTTGTGCCTGTCGGTGCGGTCGCTATGACCCATAAAATCATGGACACCGTGTATAACCGCATGGACAGAGCCGTGGTGCATGGTTCGACGTTTGCCAAAAACAATATGGCAATGGCGGCAGGTTTAGCAACACTGCACGTTATGGAACAAGAAAAACTGGTAGAAAACAGCCTGACAGTTGGCACGGACATCATTAACAGTCTCAACGCACTGTCTGGAAAATATGAATTCTTAAAAGAAGCACGCGGCAAAGGCATGATGATTGCTGCTGAATTCCACGCGCCGAAAAGTCTGACACTACGCGCAGGCTGGACGATGATAGAAGCGGCGAATAAAGGTTTGTTCTGCCAAATGATCACTATCCCGTTATTTAAAGAACACCACATTCTGACCCAAGTGGCAGGACACGGCATGAACGTAGTCAAACTATTGCCGCCGTTGAATTTAACGCAAAAAGACCGCGATAATATTGTTAATTCATTTGATAAAACCATTGCCGACACCCATAAAATTTCAGGTGCGATCTGGGATTTGGGTAAAAATTTGGCTGGTCACGCATTAAAAAAATAAAGGAAGCCACTTAATGAAAAAATTACTTCTACTCAGCTTATTACTTTGGTCTGTTTCTCAGACTTCTATGGTATACGCTCATGCCGTAGTGACTAATTATTCATTAAAAGTCACGCCGATTCATGCTAATCAGGAAAGTAAAGTAGAACTGTCGTTTAACTCCAAAGTAGAGCTGGGTTTATCACAATTATTTTTAGTCAGTAAAGGCGATAAACACCAGTTATTGCAAGCGGTCAACGGCGAGAAACAAGGGCAGGTTATCATTACTGTGCCGCCGTTAGCCACGGGTGATTATGCCATTCGTCTGAAAGTATTTGCCGCTGATGGGCATTTAACCGAAGACTTGATTCATTTTACGGTTACACCCTAGGTATTAGTCATGGCAGGTATTGCAGATTTTCTCGACTCTCTGATTGGCGGCTTTGACCTGATTTGCTACGCGCTGGCAATCGGCAGCTTATTTTGGGGCTTATTTTTATTACGTCCGTGGTTGGAACAGGACAAGTTTAATCCGTTATTAATGGAAAAAACCATTGCCCTGTTATACAAAGGCGGTTTTTGGTTGGCGGCGGCACAGGCATTTAAAATTGTGCTGAAAATCTGGTTGATGACGGCTGTGTTGGAACGTTGGCCGTTTCCTGAATTTGCCAGTACCACGCAGTTTATCGGTGGACTGATTCGCACAGGGCTAACATTAGTGCTGGCTACTTATGTTTATCAAGTATTGCGGCATCACCCCTATTCCAAACAACATTGGATAACCACAGGCATCGTCGCCGTGCCGATGATTATTTCAGGCGCGTGGTTGATACATGGTGCGGGTCGCTTTGACAATCGCTATTTTTTAATGACGTTCACCGTGTTTCACCAATTAGCCGCCGCTGCGTGGATAGGCGGGGTTTTTCAACTGGTTAATTTATGGCTGTTACGCGAAAAACAACAAGTTTCGGCTGAGTGCTGGCCGTTATTACTAGAGCGGTTTTCCAAGTTTGGTATTGCTTCTGTGGGCGCGATTTTGTTTTCAGGTGTGCTGATGACCCTGCAATACATCGACACTTGGAACGGATTTATCGGCACAGGCTACGGTAATTTATTGCTGGTCAAAATTTGCTTAATGGCACTTGCGTTAGGCTTTGCGTATCTCAATAAATCCGCTGTTGTCGCGTACAGATTAACAGGTGACAGCTACGCATTAAACAACCGTGTACCGTATTACATTGAAGCTGAAACCTTTGTTTTAATTACTTTATTGTTTACTGCTGCTAGTTTAGCCTCACAACCGCCTGCGATTGATATTGCGCATCTAACCGCAAGCTGGCAAGAAGTGTTAAATACCTTTCACCCTCAAATCCCACAAACCAGCTCACCGACACACACCGCATTACTGGCAGGTGAAGCGGGACGGGTGGCGATTATTGACCAAACGCCGTCAATGGCAGCAACCGAATGGTCAAATTATAACCACAATATCGCAGGTATTTTCCTCACCACCATGAGCTTTTTTGCGATGGTGTCGTATCTGAAACTGGCGCAAACCAATAAATATGTCGGCTTAAGCAGATACTGGCCTGTGGGCTTTTTCTGCTTAGGCATCTTCTTGTTTTTCCGCAGTGATGCCGAAAGCTGGCCGCTGGGGCCGATTGGTTTTTGGGACAGCACCTTTAATAATGGCGAAGTATTGCAACACCGTATTGCCACTTTACTGGTATTTGTCTTGGGCGTAATTGAACTCACCGCAAGAGTCAGTAAAAAGCCGCACAGCAGATTGCCGCTGGTGTTTCCCGTATTAGCGGCGTTTGGTGGCTTGATGTTATTGACCCATTCACACGTTGGTTTTCAACCGAAAAGCGCGTTTTTGATCCAAGTCGGTCACACTACAATGGGCGTGTTTTCCCTGATTCTGGCGTGCGGTCGCTGGCTGGAATTAAAGCTCGATAATCCCAGAAATCGCATTGCCGGTTTTATTTCTGTTGCCGCTCTGTTTCAGATTGGCATTATCCTAATGTTCTATCGCGAACCCCTCTACTAATATGACCACACAAAGCCATTTACTCGATCACATCCACACGCCCGCCGATGTCCGCAAACTGCGCAAAAACCAGCTCAAGCCGTTGGCAAAAGAATTGCGCGAGTTTTTAACCCAATCGGTGAGCGTGTCGGGCGGGCATTTTTCGGCAGGGCTGGGTACGGTAGAACTCACCGTCGCCCTGCATTATGTGTTTGATACCCCGTCAGATCAGCTGGTATGGGATGTGGGGCATCAAGCCTATCCGCATAAAATTCTGACTGGGCGTAAAGACCGCATGACCACCATTCGCAGTCGTGACGGTGTGTCGGCGTTTCCGAGTCGTGCGGAAAGTGAATACGATGCCTTTGGTGTGGGGCATTCCAGCACCTCCATCAGTGCCGCATTAGGTATGGCAATTGCCTCGTCGCTGAAAGGCGAAGACAAACAAATGGTGGCGATTATCGGTGATGGCAGTATCACGGGCGGTATGGCGTTTGAAGCGATGAACCACGCAGGGGCAATTGATGCCAATCTGCTGGTGATTCTCAACGATAACGATATGTCCATTTCCCCACCTGTGGGCGCGATGAGCAACTATTTGACGAAAATTTTGTCGAGCAAATTTTATTCCTCCATCCGCGAAGAAAGCAAAAAAGCCTTGAGTAAAATGCCCAGCGTCTGGGAAATTGCCCGCCGTACCGAAGAACACATCAAAGGCATGGTCGTACCCGGCACCCTGTTTGAAGAACTGGGATTCAACTACATCGGTCCGATTGACGGACATGACATGGAAATGCTGGTATCCACGCTGGAGAATCTAAAAGAAATTTCAGGGCCGCGTTTTCTGCACATCGTCACCAAAAAAGGCAAAGGCTACGCCCCAGCCGAACTTGACCCGTTGGCGTATCACGGCGTACCAGCGTTTGATCCCTCAAAAGATTATCTACCCAAATCCGCACCCTCCCCGCACCCCACCTATACCGAAGTGTTCGGGCAATGGTTGTGTGATATGGCGGCACAAGATGACCGCTTGTTGGGCATCACCCCCGCCATGCGTGAAGGTTCTGGCTTGGTGAAGTTTTCCGAACAATACCCCACACGTTATTTTGACGTGGCGATTGCCGAACAGCATGCCGTCACCCTAGCGGCTGGACAAGCCTGTCAGGGAGCAAAACCTGTGGTTGCGATTTATTCAACCTTCCTGCAACGCGCCTATGACCAAATGATTCACGATGTCGCCTTGCAGAATCTGGATGTACTGTTTGCCCTAGACCGCGCTGGCTTAGTCGGTCCTGACGGTCCGACGCACGCAGGCAGTTTTGATTACAGCTATATGCGCTGTATTCCCAATATGCTGGTTATGGCACCTGCCGATGAAAACGAATGTCGGCAAATGCTCTACACAGGCTTTTTACACAACGGCCCAGCGTCCGTGCGTTACCCGCGCGGCAAAGGCCCAGGTGTTGCCGTGGAAACAGCCATGAGCGAATTACCGATAGGCAAAGCGGAAATCAAACATCAAGGCAGCCGCATTGCCATACTGGCATGGGGCAGCATGGTCACTCCTGCACTGAATGCAGGTAAACAACTGAATGCCACCGTGGTCAATATGCGCTTTGTCAAACCGATTGACCAAGCACTGATTTTAGAACTGGCGAAAACCCACGATGTGTTCGTTACGATAGAAGAAAATGTCTTGGCGGGCGGTGCAGGTGAAGCCGTCAATAGCTTTTTACAACAACAGCGCGTACTCATGCCCGTGTTGAATATCGCCTTGCCTGACTGCTTTGTTGAACAAGGCACGCGCGAGGAATTACTGGCGTTTTGTGGTTTGGATACGCACAGTATTCTGGCGCAGATTGAAACGTTTTGTGCGTAATTATTAACTCTACGACTG
>JAUYBJ010000014.1 GCA_030693155.1 Methylococcales bacterium | reverse complement strand
GTCAGAGTTTTTGTATGACCTTGAAACACCCAATCCCGCGTTTTTAAAAGGTGAGCAGTTTGTGCCGTTAATTGAACGTAATCCCTTGAGATTCTGGAAAGGATTGTCGGTGTTATTGCTGATTAGTAATTTGATTTTGTTGTATTGCGTGGTTTGATAACACAATGACTGCCAGTCCTTTAAGGACTGGCAGTCATGTTTAAACAGATTTATTTCAAACGATTGTAATAGATATTAAAGTGATGGATTCTATCCTCAAGTCCGATAGTGCCGATAATCCAGTTGCGGTAGTGAATCCGTTAGTGCATATCAAGTAATCAGTGTATATAGCTAAATTTTCTCTGTTCATCTTTTAATAGTACGCTTTCGGGGCGAGGTGTGCGTAACATCAGGTCATAATGCGCAGCAAACTTTAGGGCGTTGTATCGTTTTAAAGCGCGGGTATCTCTCCGCGCTTGTTAACGGCGCGGAGAGCTAATACAGGGGTTATTAATGCGGTTCTTTAATCGTCAACACACTGTTCACTGTGCCGGTATAGAACACCATGATTTTAACAGGCACGTTGCCAGTGTTGCGTCCATTGTGCGCAGTGTCAAACACTTCAACTAACGGATCGCCTGCTTTCAGGTGATTAACTGAGCCATCTTTCAGCATCACATCCAGCGTACCATCGACAATCATGGCGAAAGACGGCACGGGATGACGATGCCAGCCTGTTTCAGCATTAACAGGAATTTCTATCATCAGCGCGGTGATTTGCGCTTTGGCATCGGTGGGGTAGGTGACCGCTTTACCATCCCAAGTGGTGGTGGTTTGCAGAAGCTGTGTGCTGGGGTGTGGATGCACACGCGCTTAAGGTGAGGCATAAAACAGCGGCAAGCAGTTGTTTGTTCATTAGGAGATAACCTTTTTAGGTGAGTGAACACAGTTAAGTATTTTTACAAAATGGTGGGAGTGGCTTTAGCCACGATCATCGTGGCTAAAGCCACTCCCACAATAGCCTGAATTCTACTAAATTTAATGGCAGTGATGCCGTGTGTGGAAACGAGAAAACCTCGTAGCGGTGAAATGATTGTAGCTAAATGTTGGTAGCCGCATCAATGCCGACAACGATTGAATATATCCAGTTCCGCATCATATTCACCTGTTTGTATATCGAGCATTCCCAACACTGAATGAAATAAGTTATCGTGCGAATAGGCTTCGCTACTGTGTTCTTTCAGGCACTCGGTATCAATATTAAAATGGTCGGCAAATTCAGGCGATAACCAGAGTATAAAGGGGATGTCGATTTGTTCATCAGGGGCGATTTTATACGGTAGACCGTGTAAATAAATGCCGTTTTCGCCTAACGATTCACCATGATATGACATATACAACAACGCGGTAGCGTAATGAGCGGCATTTTTTTGCAGAAAACTAATAACCTGATTCAAGAAATAATCGGTGTATAAAATACTGTTATCGTAGGCGTTGATAATCTGTTCACGCGGACAATCCTGCACTTGATTAGTGGTGCATTCAGGCATGAATTTTTTAAAGGCTTCGGGATGACGCAAATAATACGCAGGGCCGTGATTGCCTTTTTGATGTAACACGATAACGCCGTCATTATTAAAGCGGTCGATTTTTTCTTGTAAGCCCTGTAAGAGCACTTCATCAAAACATTCTTTATCATTGCAGAATTCAGCAATCGTCAGTTTTTCCATGTTGTCAGTCGGGACACGCTCACACACGTCTTTACACCCCGAATTATTATCACGCCATAAGACGTTGATACCCGCATGACTCAGTACGTCCAACAGGTTTTCGTAATGCTTGGCTTTGCTGTCGCTGTAATCGCCGCGCCCGAAATCAGAGAACATACACGGCAAGGATTCAGCGGTTGCCGTACCGCAGGAATGGGTATCAGGAAAGTTGATGACAGCTTGCTGGCTTAACAGCGGATTGGTGTCACGCTCATAACCGTTAAGGGAGAAGTTTTGAGCGCGGGCGGTTTCACCGACCACAATGACCACAATCGCTTTTTTACCGCGTGTTTTCCATGTGCTCAGTTGTTGCGCGTCTTTGCCGATAGGCATCAGGGTAATAATTTCAGGATTTAAGGCGCGGTTGACATATTTGCCTAAGGCGTAAATCGGGTAATTAGGATTGATGAGGTAACGCAAGGCGCGGTTGTTTCTGTCAATCAGCGAGAAATTTTTGTAGTGCTGAAAAACAATGCCGCCCAGTACCATGCTGATAAGCACTATCGTTGTTAAGCGAACCCCCAATTCTTTAAAAAACGAGTGATATTGGATGTCGATGCGATACAGACACAGGGCGGGTAATACACCGACCAAGACAACATGGCGCACTAAACCGAAACTCAATAGTTCAGTGGCTTCGCGCGTATCGGTTTCCACGATGTTTTGTATCATCGACAAATCGACAATCACGCCGTAACTGTCCATAAAAAAGCTGATGACCGAGGCAATCAGCAGTATGACGGTTACTATCGGTTTAAAAACATATTTACTTGCAAAAAACGACAGCAGTAAACTGAATAAGGCAAACAGGGAGATAAATACTGCGATTTTAAAATCATTGCCCGCTGAACCTGAGCTATCGACTACTTTAAAAACAGCGGATAAAAACGCCTGATTATCAAAGACAGTCAGAAATAAAGCGGTGAGAAAAATAACCGAACTGAGGCGAAGTTTTGGCGATAGCCAGTGTGCGTAGGCAGGCATGATGATTATTCAGGGGGGACAAAAGCGGGTGCTGAAAATGCAGACGTTGTGGCGGTAACGTCTGCATGACGAGTTAATTACTCTTCTTTTTGGGTGATGCTGCCGTTGCGATCCAGCGCAATATGCCACAACGCACCTGACGCACTGACGACCAGATCAAATTCTTCGCCCGCACCATTCGGATTAACCACTAAAATGGCTTCTTTAATATCGTAGTCGTTAAACGTGGCTTTCAGGTTTTCATAGCTGGCAGGCGGCATTTCAACTGAGGTTTTTGCGGTATCAATATCATCACCATTGACATAAAAATGACCGTTGACACGATAATAGACAATTTTTCTGGCCTCGGCTTCTTTGGCTTCTTTAAAGGCAATCAGGTACAGATCCTGACCGAAATGTTTTTTTGCTTCGGCAGTGACGCTGACAGCGGCAGGAAATTTTTTGTTAAAAGCCGCCTGTACTTTTTCAGGAAGGGCATCTTGAGCTATCACAGCTCCTGCAAAAACGGACACTGAACATAAGGTGAGAACAGCACCGATGAGAGTTGGAAAATAGTTACGCATGAACTTGGTTACCTGTAAAAAGGGTTAATTAAAAAGTGGGGCTGTTTACGCCGCCTGTTACATATCCATAAACAACATTGGAATACCATAAGTTAAAATAAAATAGCTGAATGCCAAGATAAGGCTGAGGCTCATTTTAAACTGAAATGCCTGACGCAAAATATAAGCGACGATTGCAAGATACCAGCCGACCAATAATACCGCTATACCGATAGATAAGTGTTCTGCGTATTCGTAATGCTTCATGACGAGGAAAAAATACAGTCCTTCGGTCATAGTCGCCAGCACCATAATGAAGTTTTCGCAGACGAAAATGGCAATGAACAGTTGTTGAAAATACTGCCATTTTTTGATGACCAGCAACAGAATCGTGACTGAGGAAAATGCCATCAACGTGCGTAATAATACTTCCAGTATACCCTCAACATCGGCAATCAGAAATTCAACAATCATGCCTAAAATCAGGTAAAACCCGACGGTTTTCCACATAAATGCTTTTGACGGATGTAAATCGGCGGGATTGTTGCGAAACCAGCACAAAGCGAGATAATCTATTAATAACGACATAGCAAACAAGGATAGAGTTAATGAACTACCATTAGTGTTAATGGTCATTTGTTACACAGAGCGGGTATCTTACCTGTCCGCGCTTAACTTTCCAACTTTTACAAGGAGCTTTACTTTTTATGGTCGTGTCAAAGTATTGTCAAAGGCGTGTAAAGGGTAAGGCTGCAACTCTTATGTTGTCTTCTAGGTCACTATTTACAGTCAATCATTTCGTCAGAGCAGACCTGTATTGTATGCGCCTACAATATGTTTGAATGTGCCTGACTGTGAAATTTTCGGCGCGGGAATGGCACCATTTTTATGTGTTATAGCGTACAGATGCCACGAAGTATTGCTGATAGATTTATCAGACCGAATAATCTGTTCAATAACGATTGGAGTACACCATGAACGCAAAAGAATTCATTAAAGTCTGGGACTTGCCATTGCGCATTTTTCATTGGCTACTGGTGGTGGCGTTTTTTACTGCCTACTTGACCGAAGATAACTTATTGACTGTCCATGTGTGGGCAGGGTATGTGGTCGGCGGTCTGTTGCTATTCAGATTGGTATGGGGTTTTATCGGCAATGAGTACGCACGGTTTGCTAATTTTTTATGCAGTCCAGCGACCTCTATCGCCTACCTTAAAGACCTAATCAACGGTAAGGCAAAACACTATACTGGTTACAATCCAGTACAGGCGGCAATAATTGTCCTGTTACTACTCAGTTTATTGATGACGGTTGCGACAGGTTTGGCAGTGTATGGTGCAGATAAAGGCGCAGGGCCTTTAGCCTTTATCCTGGGCAGTTATGAACATCTTTGGGAAATAGCGCATGAATTTTTTGCCAAATTTGCACTGATGGTAGTCGGTGTTCATATTATCAGTGTGGCGGTAGAAAATATTATGCGCCATAAAAAATCCAGCGACAGCGATGTTTCATCGTAATAAAAGAAACCTTAATATATGACAACCAAAGCTGAGTTAAAAATAGAAAATAGCATCGCCCTGTTAAGTCTATTGGGCATCACCACCTATCTAGTATTGCGCTATTGGCTGGATACAGGTCACGATATTTACTATTGGTCATTGAATAGCGCGTTAAGCACCGCAATAGAAACACTCTGGCAAGGACAAGGCACAATCTCCCTGCAACAGGTGCAACTGCCATTAATAGCGGTATTAATATTGGGCGGACTGCCGTTGCTTTATCAGTTACTAGCGAAATTAATATGCGGTGATTTTGGCGCGGATTTGCTGGCAGGTTTATCAATAGTCACGGCTGTGTGGTTACATGAATATCTCGCAGGCAGTTTAGTGGTATTAATGCTGTCAGGCGGCGCGGCATTAGAAACTTACGCCATACGCAAAGCCTCCTCGGTGCTGGAAGCCTTATCCAAACGTATGCCCTCGGTCGCACATCGCAAAGAAGGCGATAAACTCATCGACATCAGCACCGATAAAGTCAATATCGGCGACAGCTTATTGATTTTGCCGCATGAACTTTGCCCTGTGGATGGTACGGTGTTAGAAGGTTCTAGCACCATGGATGAATCGTATCTCACAGGCGAACCCTACTTAATGTCCAAAACCAGCGGTTCTACCGTGATGTCTGGCGCGGTCAATGGCGACAACGCTTTAACCATCCGCGCCGATAAACTGTCGGTCGATTCACGCTATTCCAAAATCATGGAAGTCATGAAAGCATCGGAACAAAACCGCCCAAATCTGCGCCGTTTAGGCGATCAATTAGGCGCGTGGTACACCCCGATAGCGGTCATTATTGCACTGCTGGCGTGGTTTATCAGCGGCGATGTCATTCGTTTTCTGGCAGTGTTAGTCATAGCCACACCTTGCCCGTTACTGATTGGCATTCCCGTCACTATCATCAGCTCGATTTCACTAGCAGCACGGCGGGAAATCATCATCAAAAACCCCGCCATTTTAGAAACCATCGGCACTTGTCGCACCGCGATTTTTGATAAAACAGGCACGCTGACTTATGGTCGTCCGTCATTAACGGCATTGCTTGTAGGGGAAAACCACACTGAACCCGACGTATTGGCACTGATTGCCAGTTTAGAACGCTATTCCAAACACCCATTATCCAGTGCCATTGTCAAAGCAGGTGAAAAAGCCAATCTAGCCTTATTGCCCGTCAGCCATATCACCGAATTGTCAGGCGAGGGTCTAAAAGGCGTAGTCGCCGATAAATACATTCAAATAACTAGCCGCAAATTTTTTGCAGCCAATCATGCCGATAACATCGCCCAACTTCGCGATACCAGCGGCGGCTTGGAATGCGTGGTATTGATTGATGACAGTTACGCGGCAACCCTGCAATTCAGAGATGAAGTGCGCACCGACAGCTCCTCATTCATCAACCACCTGCAACCCAACCACCTGTTTGATAAAGTCATGCTAGTGTCAGGCGACCGAGAATCCGAAGTGCGCTATCTGGCGGAACAAGTCGGCATAAAACACGTTTTTTTCAGCCAAAGCCCCGAACAAAAACTCGCATTAGTACGCGAAGAAACCGAAAAAGCCAAAACCGTATTTTTAGGTGACGGCATCAACGATGCCCCCGCCTTAACCGCCGCCACCATCGGTATCGCCTTCGGACAAAACAGCGACATAACAGGTGAAGCCGCAGATGCTGTCATCATGGACAGCTCCTTATTAAAAGTCGATGAGTTACTGCATATCGGTGAACGGATGCGTAAAATCGCCCTGCAAAGCGCGATAGGCGGCATGATTTTAAGCGTCATCGGCATGGGATTCGCAGGCTTAGGTTATTTATCACCCGTAGCAGGTGCGATAGCGCAAGAACTGATTGATGTACTGGCAGTGTTGAATGCCTTAAGAGCGGCGATACCGCCTAACAGCTTGTCGGATTTTTGAATGCTAAGGTAGGTTGGGGTGAGGCACGAACCCCAACATTTACGCTAATTGCCGCTTGACCTCATCAAAGCTAACTACCGTATCCTCACCACGCTTCAATTCATCCATAGCGGCATCACCCAGTGCCGCATCATGTAAATCTTCCAAATAACCGAAAATTACCTCATTGATAAGCTGTTCAACAGGCGTATGACGTTGAGATGCAAGTTGATGGAGTTCAGTTTCAACTTCCTGACTTAAATTAATGGTTAGCATAAGAATTATTCTGCGTGTTTTGTGGATAGGCTGTTGAATATGTTTTTGAGCGTTAAAGTAGCCATAGTGAACTCTCGTGGCGGTGTTGATGCTAGGCAACTTCCTTTTTCATCAACGCTATAACTTCTTTTAATAACTCGATTTCTCTGTCTTTTGTGCCGTTCAATAACTGTTGTTTTTCACATTCAGCTTTAAGCTGTAGATAATCAAGGGACTGTGAGCCAGTACCGCAATAATTTTGGATGTGTTTATTTTTTGTGAAGTTTTGATTGAATACTGCCTTTTCATCAAAGCCCAGCAACTCAGACCATTTTATGTCGTATAAACCAGCAATCTGTTCCAATCTGGATAAATTAACATCCGTTTCACCCCGTTCAATACTGCCATAACCGTTCTGCGACATCTTCAATTTATCAGCGACTTCTTCCTGCGTCCAACCTTTCGCCTGTCTCAAAAAACGTATTTTTTCGTGTACTGACATAAATCTACAGTCCTGTGGTTGAAATAACAATCGGGGCTTGATTGTATAGTATTGGCAGGGATTTGATAATACGAACCTCGTTAATTTACTTAATTAGAGAAAATAAATTATGCCAGCTTCACTTAAAAAGGTTTGTGGCTGTGGTTGTTGTGGTAACTCAAAGCTACTTTCAGAGTTTTATCACAACAGAACAAAATCAGACCGTCACAATGACATTTGTACAGAGTGTCAACTAAAAATCAACAAGCAAAATTAAAAGCTCTATTTACTACACTTTCGATGAACAGTTATTTTCATAAATAAACTGAATTTTTTATCAAAACACATCACTCCATAATAAAGCAGAGGACTTATGCCATTAATTACAGAGCTTAAAGACAAAATCGATACCCAGACCACGAATCTAGTGTTATTAACAATAGCGACTGCGGGAATATATCCAATATTGTGGCTTAATAAAAGTTACCCAATTATTGACAACATAGCTAAGACAAAAACAGCTGACAACGTTTTTATTATTTGGTTAGCTGTTTGTACAGGACTTAGCAGTCTTTTTTTTAGAATTAATGCTGCTCCTATGATTTTATTAGCTATGGTTCTTAGTATTGCGGCGAACGTTTTATACATTGTATGGGCATTTAGGGCAAAAAAAGCACTTCAGGAATACGCTTTAAATGAACACAAAATTGATTTAAGAATGAATGGGTTCTACACATTTTTACTCAGCATTTACTACATAAATTATTGCATTAATGACCTACAAGAAGCAGAGAGAAAACAAAAAATTCTAAGTGGTCAATAAAAAATTTAACAGCTTTTTATAATTGGAGATTATATGGATACCATTGCTGCAATTTGTAAATGTAAATCCCTATCTGAAAACAAGTTAGTTGTAGCGGTTCGAGAAAAGCCATTGGAAAGCTGGGGGTTCTTTACATGGACGTTTAATGTATTGATGCTGTTAGTAACGTTAGGCGGTTGGATTTTCTTTGCATTTGGCTGGGTTATGGGAAGGTATTGGTTATCTCCGACTTATCGATGTCAACACTGTAATTCAGAGATACCAAAGCATCAGTTTAGGGTGACAAATATAAGACGTTAATAAAGTTCGTAGTCATGCAGGAAACGCTTTTTTGCCCACCGCTTTTATCAAAAAATGGTGATGCACACGATAAAGCTGTGTGCATCACCCTACATAATCTTACTTCATCGCCAACATCAACCCCGCACTGCAAAAAAACACCTTGTCACAATGCTGTCCCATGAGTTGCGCGGCTTTGCCTGATAAATCTATAAATTGTCTCGCCAGTTTGTTGTCGGGAATAACGCCTAAACCGACTTCATTATGCACCAGCACTAAGTCCACAGGTAATAATAATACCGCTTCCAATTGTTGCAAAATAGCCGCTTCGGGGATTTGGTGATACAGCATATTATTCAGCCACATCGACACGCATTCGACCAATACAGGGCGTTGGCAGTTGGTCAGTGTTGCTAATAAATTCACAGGTTCTTCAAGGGTGATAAACAAATCTTGGCGGCGTTGTTGGTGAATCTGTACCCGTTCAGTCATTTCGTTATCAAAAAATTCGGTGGTGGCGAGGTAATAGGGCTTGTCCGCACCTGAGCAATTCTGTAATAAATAGCTTTCGGCTAAGCGGGATTTTCCGCTTTTTACACTGCCGATAAATAGGGTTTTCATGACCATACCGCTCCGATAATTAACAGACTAAACACGACTACATTGATGCGCGTTTTCATTGCCAAGGCTTGTTCTAATGTGTGGCGATTAACTGCATGAATAGCAATCCCCAACGTGGGTTTGTGTTTCAGTTGTCCGTGATACACCGCATCCCCACCTAACGCCACACCCAACGCGCCCGCCATTGCGGCGATGGGATAACCCGCATTCGGGCTTTCCAGTTTATGCCCGTCACGTTTCATACACTGCCACGCGCGTTGTTTATCGTTCGCTATTAACACAATCAACAATGCAGTGAGACGGGCAGGGATGTAATTTGCCACGTCATCTAACAGCGCGGCGGTTTTGCCGAAATAAAAATAACGCGGGGTTTTGTAGCCAATCATGGAATCCATGGTATTGATGGCTTTATAAACCGCCACCGCAGGTAAGCCGAACAGTGCAAGATAAAACAGCGGTGCAATCACGCCATCACTCAAATTTTCTGCCCACGTTTCGAGTGCGGCTTTATAAATGTCCTCGTCGCTCATGGATTCGGTGTCGCGGCTGACCAGATAACTTAAGGCAAGTTTGGGTTGTTCGGCGGTCAGAATACCCGCCACACTGCTATGCAGCATATTCATTGCCAAGCCAGTGGAGGCGCACACGGCTAATACCAGTATCGACAATACAGACGGTAATAGATTAATCAGTGTGACTAAACTAAGGCTGATTAATCCCGTAATAACTATCAAACTAATTACTAACAACGCGCCCGTTATCAGCTTTTCCGTCGGTGGTGAGCTACTCGAACCATAAAACCGTCGTTCAAACGCGCTGATAAATTCACCCATGAAAATGACAGGATGTTTGCAGGGCAGTTCACCGAATAACAGGTCAATGCCGTAAGCCAGTAACGCGACTTCAAAAAACATAGTGTTTTTCTCGTTTCCACGCGCATGCGTGGGAACGCAGTAGAGACGCGCTGCGTCTCGCACCGCAGCGCGGTGCAAAGGCATTCCCACGCGGCGCATGGGAACGAGAGATCGTTCCAACGCTCCAGCGTTGGAACGCAGCCTTGGACGCTCCTGCGTCCTGCAACGCTGGAGCGTTGCCAGATGAATTCCCACGCTGGAGCGTGGGAACTATGAGTAAGAACATCAACTCAACGCCCCCATAATGGCATCCATATCCAAGTTATCCGCCACCATATCAGCAAATCCTTGAATCTGCTCATCACGATACGCGGCATAGTCGTAGCCCTGATAATCGGGGTGCAGGCGTTTGAAATAGTCAGTACGAAAGTCATTATTATCAAATAGTCCGTGGACATGAGTTCCCGCAATGCGCCCCTGTTGGTAATACAACGGATAGTTTGCCATACGTCCGCAGTGAATTTCATAACCTTGCACGGGGTATGAGAACAGCTCATAAATCCCGCGCTGTAAAATTTTCGGGCTTTGATAAATTACGTCATCAGCAATCAAACCTAAGCCCGCTTCTTCGGTTGGTGAATCATGCTCCAGCGCATCTGGATCATGCAGCATTCGGCATAACATTTGATAGCCGCCACACACGCCAAACACCGCGCTCGAAAATTGCTGAACTTCGGCAAATAAACCGTTAGCTTTTAACCAACGTACATCGCGAATCACCGTCTTACTGCCTATCATTAGCACCATATCAAACGAGTCCAGCGGACGGTATTCATGAATCAATTCGACAGACAATTCAGGGTCTGCCATTAACACATCCAAATCGTTGTAGTTACTCAAACCGCGATACGCCAGCACTGCAATACGGATTTTTACATCACCCAAACGTTGCTGATAATTTTGCAATGACTGCGAATCTTCCATATCAATATTCAATGGATGAAACGGCAACACGCCCAACACAGGCACACCAAACCGCTCAGCAATAATGCGTTCGCCCTCATCAAAAAACCGCCGATCTCCACGAAATTTATTGACAATCACGCCGATAAGATTGTCACGCATAGTCTTATCCATCAGTTCCAGCGTGCCGTAAATCGAAGCAAACACCCCGCCGCGTTCAATGTCGGCAACGAGAATATTTTTAGTGTGAAACGTCTTTGCCACAAACGTATTGGATAAATCTTTGTGCAGTAAATTGAGTTCCACAGGCGACCCTGCACCCTCGGCAATCACCAGTTCATAATCTTGCTGACAGCGTTCAAAGGCTTTCTGAACCTGAGTTTCTAAAAACGCCATTTCATCGTAATAGTCGCTAATACCTTGATTTTTATACACTAAGCCATTGATAACCACCTGCACCGAACCGTTACCATGTGATTTTAATAACACAGGATTAAAGTGATAACTCGGCTCAACTCGTGCGGCTTCGGCTTGCAGACATTGGGCGCGGGAAATCTCCCGCCCTTCTTTAGTGACGGCAGAGTTATTGGATACGTTCTGCGCTTTAAACGGCGCGACGTTAATGCCTTTATCGGCGAAAATGCGGCACAATGCCATCACGATGGTAGTTTTGCCCGCATCAGAGCTGGTGCCGAAAATGGCTAGGGGTTTCATGGTTAATCTCGTTTTGTTTAAATACTGGGATCAAAACTCATGAGTTTTGACTCCAAAATCGGATACTTGCACAGTTTCACTTTAGCTATTAAATATAAAAACAGCTAAAGCTGTTTTACTCCCTGTGCCAGTTGTTCAATGATGGACGGCTCTTTCACCGCAAAGCGCACATAGCGTTTATCCAAGCCGATAAAATTCTCACAGACGCGGATTAATATCCGTGCGGGGGCGAGTCGGGCTTGTAACTGATAACCGTCATTGTCATCGTGTACACGCGTCAGTAAAAAATTTGCCGCACTGGGATAAATCTCAGCGAATAAACCTGAGTCGTGTAGCACTTGCTGTAATAACGCGCGGTTGTGATCGGTTTGTTGGCGGGTTTGGGTTATAAAATCGCTGTTGGCTAGGGCTTGCTGCATATATGCCATGTCCAAGCTGGAGAGCTTCCACGCGGGTTCTAGCTGTTTTAAATCGCGGATAAAATCTGCATGAGCGGCGATAAAGCCGACGCGAATGCCCGCGCAACCGTAAAATTTGCTTAACGATTTGATGACGGTGAGTTTTTCGGTGTGCGCAAGATAGGTCATTGCCGATTCAGCGGTGCAAAAATCTAAAAACGATTCGTCGATGATGATGTGGCAATCGGCGGCAATCCACTGGGCGAATAAGTCGGGCAGGTTGTAGAGTGTGCCGTCTGGCGTGGCTGGGTTGACGAAAATGACTGTGCTGCCTTTGGGAATTTGTCGGCTTACGTTATCGCAGTGCGTTTTAGAAGCACGGCGCGGCGCGCCACCACTGCATTCCCACGCGGCGCGTGGGAACGAGTCTAGGCGATTGATGATGTGAATATTGCAACCCAAGCGTTCTGCCAGTCGTTCATACTCACCGTATAAGGGCGCGTATAACACCACATCACGCGGTTGCAAATAGCGCAACAGCGCGAAAATCGCCGCACTTGCGCCGTTGAATACTTCAATATCGGCATTCTCAGGTAGCGGGTAACGCTGAGTAATCGCCTGTTTTAATAAGCCGTAATCAGGGTCGCTGTAAGGTGTGAGTGAAACTGATAATAAGTCGCGTACATCCACCGCTTGCAAGGGATTGATGTTTGCTGAAAAATCCAGCACTTGTTCAGGCAAACAGCCAACCTGCGCCGCAAACGCAACAATATTGCCACCGTGCTGCATTTATAAATTAATGTATTCAATGTAAATATAATCATCAACACTGCGTAATTTGTGTGTTGATCCTGAGTCGATACGAAATTGAAACGCATTTTCTAACGGTAGATTTAACACCCGTGCCAGTAATGCACGAATCACGCCTGCATGAGTGACGATAACTACTTGCTCTGCGTCAGTCGCTAATAATTCCTGCCAGAATTCACCTGTGCGTTGATACAAATCGCCGAAACTTTCACCATTAGGCGGCACGGCAGTGGCAAAATTATCTGCCCAATGCTGTAACGCAACGGGGTCGAGGTCGTCAAAGCGTTTTTCTTCCCAATCGCCAAAATGCAGTTCTTGCAAACGCGCATCGGTGGTTACCGAGTCAGAAAAGGTTTCTGCCAATTTACTACAGCGGGTAAGCGGGCTACTGAAGACGCGGCAATCGTCGTCAAGTTCGGGTAACTTATCATGCAGAATTTCCACTTCTTCTGGAAAACTGGGTGCTAAGCCGATATTGCTTTGCCCATAACACAAGCCTTCCGCGCTTGCCGTTTGTGTGTGGCGAATTAAATAAATGTCCATAAACTACTCACTGTGAGATAAAAAATAAGCTCGGCGATTTGTTGGCTCGCGCCTAAACAATCGCCCGTATAGCCGCCGATGTGACGGTAAAAATACTGCCCCAGACAATAATTGACTAGGAAAACTGGCACGATAGCCAAGCTGCATAAAGCAGGTAATAGCAACATCGGCAACAGCGCGAAACTTGCCGCAATCAATAACTCTGGAATGCTGGGTTTGTGCAACACATCTTTGCTTTTACTGTTATCAGCTCGCGCATAATCGTAGCGGTACATCAATAACAACGGTGGGAAACGGCTGATACTATGACCTGCCAGCAAAAGCCACGGCAATTGGTTTGTCGGTAGTTCCATCCACACACTCAACTTTAATGCCAATAACAACACCAAACCGACCAGCGCGTAACTACCGACCCGCGAATCTTTCATAATAATTAAAATTTGCGCCTTACCATAACCACCGCCAAAACTATCACAGACATCCGCAAAACCATCTTCATGAAAACTGCCCGTTAATAATACAGTGGCAATTAAGCTCAGTATTAACGCCGTTAATTTTGACCACAATAAGACGGATACATAAAACACCGCCGCCGCACAACCACCGACTAACCAACCAATCATCGGTAAATACACGACCGCTTGTGGTAACTGTGTGTAATCCAGATTTTTAGGGACAGGTACGCGGGTATAAAAACTTATCGCCAGTTGTAGGTGTTTGAGTGAGAGCATGGTTATTGCGTTTATTGTTAGAAGAAGTCCAATACCTTTGTGGATTGGCTGGAAAACGGCTAAATCCGTTTTACTCAGAATCCACGCCTGCTTCCGCAAAACTCGCCATTTCATTGAGAAACAACACAGCGGATTGTAACAGCGGATACGCTAAGGCGATACCTGAGCCTTCGCCTAAGCGTAAGTTTAGATTTAATAAGGCGGTGGCGTTGAAATGTTTTAATAAGGCTTGGTGTCCTTGTTCATCGGAAACGTGGGAGAACACGCAATAATCCAAAACCTGTGGGTATAAACAACTGGCAACCAATAACGCACTGCTGGCAATAAACCCATCAACCATAATTACCATGCCGTGTTCAGCGGCTTGTAAATATGCACCGACCATCATGGCGATTTCAAAGCCGCCGAAAGTGGCTAACGCATTTAAAGCTATAGGATGGGCTGACGCAGGAAGCCCATCGTTCGCGATTGATGGGCTTCGTACCTCAGCCCATCCTATATTTTGTTTTAACGCTTGTTGCAATACAGTGACTTTATGCGCAAGCTGCTTGTCGTCCAAACCCGTACCGCGCCCGACACATTGCACCAACGGCAAGCCTGTCAGCGTGTGCATTAATAACGCGGCAGAGGAGGTATTGCCGATACCCATTTCTCCAAAGCCGATGCAGTTACAGCCTGTCGCGTGTTGCTGTGTTACCAAATCCGCGCCTGTTTGTATCGCTTGTAAACAATCGGCTGAATTCATTGCCGCTTGTGTTAAAAAATTCTGCGTTCCTTTGGCGATTTTGGCATTAATCAACTGCGGATGAGCTGCTAAATCGGCATTTACGCCTGCATCGACCACCAGCAGATTTATAGCGTGTTGCTTGGCAAATACGCTAATCGCCGCGCCGCCTGTCAAAAAATTCGCCACCATTTGCGCGGTGACAGATTGCGGATAGGCACTGACACCTGCGGCAACTACGCCGTGATCGCCTGCAAAAATAAGAATGCTGGGTTTGGTTAAGTGAGGCGTTAAGCTGTTTTGACATAAACCAATCTGCAAAGCCAGTGTTTCTAACTGACCTAACGCACCTAAGGGCTTGGTTTTTTGGTCTATTTTGCTGTGTAAGGCGGATTTTAAGGTGGTGGCGAGTGGGGAAATAGCAAAATCTAACGGCACGGTGTATTCCATGAATTTTCAAATAATAAACTGTTCAGTTCTTGACGTTCTGCCCAGTGTTGTTGTTCCAGCATCGGCTTGTCATAAAAGGCTTCGACATGACCCAAGCACAAGATAGCCAACGGCTGACTGTCGTCGGGCATCGCTAATAAGGTTTTTAAGGCTTCGGGGGCAAACATCGACACCCAGCCCATGCCGATACCTTCGGCGCGTGCCGCTAACCACATATTTTGTATCGCACAGGACAACGACGCAACGTCCATTTCAGGTAAAGTACGCCGCCCAAAAATATGTTTTTCCCGCTGTTCGCACAAGGCGGCAATCAAAATCTCACCACATTCTAATATGCCTTCCACCTTCAGTTTCATAAATTCGTCTTCACGCTCGTCTAATGCCTGAGCGGTAGCAATACGTTCTTGTTCCACCAGCGCGTGTATTTGGCTGCGTAATGCGGGTTCAGTAATGCGAATAAACCGCCACGGCTGCATAAAACCCACGCTGGGCGCGTGATGCGCGGCTTGTAATAAGCGCGTTAATAACTCAGGTGCGATAGGGTCAGGTAAAAAATGCCGCATATCACGGCGTTCATAAATAACACGGTAAATGGCGGCGCGTTCGGTTTCGGTGTAGGGCATGGTGTTTGTATTGTTTAAACCTGATAAGGATGCGCCGCTTCAAAACCATGCACTTTTGCTTTAGTGGTAAACACGGGCGGCGACCAGTTTTGTGATGCTTCTCCTGCCAAGTGGTTGGCTAACCAGAAGGCTTGATTGCGTATGGGCAGGATGAATGCGTAGAGTTTGCCGTTGGGCAGTTCGGCAACATCGCCGAGCGCGTAGATAGATTCGTCTTCGGTTTGTAACTGGTCGTTGACTTTTATACCGCGTCCGATGGCGAGTCCTGCTTGTGCGGCGAGTTCAGTATGCGGTTGAAAACCGCAGGCGACAATAACGGCATCAAATTCTTGCGCTACGTCGGTGATGATAGTGACTTTTTCTTGTGGCTTGCTTAAGCTGCTGATTGCTTGGTTTAACAGCACGGTAACGCCTGATTGTTCTAATACCTGCTTTAATAATAAAGAATCTTCGGGGACTAACTGCCGCTCCATGAGTCTGTCCGTGACGTGGAATAAGGTGACATTATCGCCCGCTGTGGCTAAGTCAGACGCTACTTCACAGCCGATTAAGCCGCCGCCGATGATTGCCCAGTGTGGCTTGTTTACGCTGGCGCGAACACGGCGTAAGGTTTTTAAATCGCTCAGGCTGTTTAAGCAGAAAAACAGCTCGGAAAAGGGACGATAGGGCGGTGGGATAAAGGCTTTTGATCCTGTGGCAATGATGAGTTTGTCGTAGTTGAGGCTTTGTTGCTGTTCGGCATGGCACACGGTCAGCGTTTTATTTTCCCGCGAAATGCTGGTGACGCGGGTGTCGCTGAGTACGGTGATGCGGCTATCGCGCAGTTTATCGAACGTTTTTAGAATAATACTGTGTTCAATATCGTCTTTGGTAAAACCACGCGATAGCAGCGGACGCGAATAATAGCCGTCATTTTCTTGTGTTATCAGAGTAATGTCGGTATCCGCTGTTAAGGCGCGGTATTTTTCTGCAAAGCTTATGCCAGCTACACCTGAACCAATAATAATGACGTGCATAACATTAACCTCAGGGCATTAAGCTAAAATCGTCTTTGCCCACGCCGCACTCAGGACAAATCCAATCTTCGGGGATGTCTTTCCAGCGTGTACCTTCGGCAATGCCCGAGTCGGGATCGCCTTCAGCTTCGTCGTAAATATGACCGCAAACGTCACATTGGTATTTTTTATATTCAGACATGAATTTTCCTCTGGTGGGTTAATGATAGCGTTTATCAAGCTATCGTAAATTGCCCGATGTTTCAATCAATTTCTGGTTTTTAAACGCATAATCATGACGAAGGCAGAAAATTAACACGTTTGTCATTTACGCGCGTTAATCTTATCATGTTTGTCTATTAAAAATTACTAACGGCATTCTAGCAATGGCTATTATGTGCTACTATGCACGTCATTTTTATCTGGGGAAAAAGAGAATGCAAGCAACAGTCAAATGGGTTGATGGTGTGATGTTTGTCGGCGAGTCAGGCAGCGGTCATACGGTCGTTATGGATGGCCCCACCGACCATGGCGGGCGTAATATGGGACTGCGTCCGATGGAACTTCTGTTATTGGGAGTCGGCGGTTGCTCATCGTTCGATGTGATTCAGATTTTGGAAAAAGGCAGACATCAGGTCAAAGGGTGTGTTGCCGAATTAACTGCGGAACGTGTCGATGCTGTCCCCAGTGTGTTTAGTAAAATTCATCTGCATTTTGTGGTGACAGGTCATGATTTGAAAGTGGCGGCTGTGGAACGTGCAGTAAAATTGTCAGCAGAAAAATATTGTTCTGCTTCCATTATGTTAGGTAAAGCAGGGGTAGAAATTACCCATGATTTTGAAGTTATAGAGGTTTAAACCATTGTCCAGCAAATTACAATTACACGGCTTTAATAATTTAACCAAGTCGCTCAGTTTCAATATCTATGATATTTGTTACGCCCCCGCCGAACAGCAACAGGCTTATATTGAATATATTGATGAAGCCTATAACTCGGACAAATTGACACAAATCCTGATGGATGTGGCTGAAATTATCGGCGCACAAGTGCTGAATATTGCCCGTCAGGATTATGATCCGCAAGGGGCGAGTGTGACCATGCTGATTTCCGAAGGGGATTCGCCACCGCCACCCAGCATGAACAGTCAATCACCCGGTCCGTTACCTGAAACGGTATTGGCGCATTTGGATAAAAGTCATATTACCGTACATACTTATCCTGAAAGTCATCCAGATAGCGGTATCAGTACCTTTCGTGCCGATATTGACGTATCAACCTGCGGTCGCATTTCACCGTTAAAAGCCTTGAATTATTTGATTCACAGTTTTGAATCCGATGTAGTCACCATGGACTACCGTGTGCGTGGTTTTACCCGTGATGTATCCGGCAAAAAGCATTATATCGACCACAATATCACCTCTATTCAAGAGTATATTGCGACAGATACACAGGCCAGCTATCAAATGATTGATGTGAATGTGTATCAGGAAAATATTTTCCATACCAAAATGATGTTGAAAGAAACGGAACTGGAAAATTATTTGTTTGAAAAAGAAAGCGATTTGTCAGGTGAAGAAAAAGCCGACATTGAAAAGAAACTGCGCCGTGAAGTGACTGAAATTTTTTACGGTCGTAATTTTCGCCGTAAAAAAATCAAAGTTGCTGATCCTGAGTAAGTGCGATTAAGTTAATAACAATAAAAAAGCGGTAAAATAAACCTTCGAGGTTTGAGTGATATACAAGACCTGTCAGGTTTTTAAAACCTGACAGGTCTTTTTTGTTAGTGGAGTTGTCGCGCACACAATACCACAGGGTGCAACACCTCCATTGTCATGCCCCGTTCTTGCAAACCCGCCTGAATATGCAAAGTGCAACCGATATTAGAACTCAGCAGATAACGCGCCTGTGTGTCTGCGGCGGCATCCAATACATCCGCTAACAACGCTTGTGCCATCGTTGAATGTTCCAGCATATAACTCCCCGCTGAACCACAGCACACAATAGTCTCAGGCAGCTTGGTAATATGCAGTTCTGGAATGCGCTGTAACAGTTGCAACGCGCCGTTTTCTGCCCGCATGACATTTTTTAATGAACAGGGTGTATGCAGACACACGGTTTCTGCCAAGGGTTTAAACGGTAAATGACCCGCAACTTGCACTAAAAATTGGCTAATATCCATTATCTGATCGGCAAATTCAGCCTGTGCATACTCTTGTAACTGACTGCCGCAACCGCTGGCAATGGTAACAATAGCCGTCAATGAGTCATTAGCGAAGGCTTGTATATTGATAGTTGCCAACTTATCAGCCGTCGCGGTATCGCCGCTATGCACATCCAGCGCACCGCAACAGCTTTGCTGAGCGGGTATCGCGACATTAAAGCCTGCCGCTGTTAATACGGTAATCGCCGCACTAATGGTTTCATGATCCAGCAATGCCCCCATGCAGCCGACAAATAAGCCCACCGTGCCTTTGCAGGCTGTCGTTGCTGGATAGTGTTCTGCGAAAGTGGTCGGTGCGTTGTAACTCGGTAATAATCGTTCCATTTTATCGAGTCGTAACACGCTCGGTAATTTCAGCAAGCGGGCAATTTTTTGTAAGCCCGTGCCTTGATACAGCTTTAAACTGGATTGCGCCAAGTGTTGCGCGGTTTTATTATGTGCGACTTTTTTCAGTATCGACAAGGCGAAAGACGGCTTATTGTCTGCCTGAAACTGCGCACGAAAGTTATCAATCAAACGGCTATACGGCACTAACGCCGGGCAGACGCGCTCACATTCCCGACACAACAGACAATTATCAATATGCGCCCTCACCGCTTTTGCATCGCTGAGTTGCCCGCTCTCATAACCTTGGATTAAGGCAATGCGCCCGCGCGGCGATTCATTTTCATTTTGGGTTTTCGTGTAAGTAGGGCAGGTGGGTAAACATAAGCCGCATTTAACGCAAATATCGGCATCGGCTAACAGTTTATTCATGGCTTTTGATAGCCAGTAATTCCACGATGCGCTGATATTCTTCCAATTTTGGGCGATATAAAAACAAGCCTAATGCCGATAAGCCCGTGAAAATAAACAGGTTATTATTACCATCACCCAGCATAAATAACACGAAACCAAACGCGCCGATGCTTTCCATCAAGGTCATGGATATGATAACAGTGACCAAATAGCGTTTTTTGGCTTCGGCGCGGTAATCTGCTTGCGTAAGCGGCATGGTTTGATTCAGTTTCAGTTGAATATGCCGTAATAGATTGGTCATCGGAAACGACAGAATAGCGACAACGTATAACGCGGTTCTAATTTTAACGCGCGTTATTTCGGGTAAAGGTTGTTGCAGCTCCGTGCCGAGGGTGAAGCACAGCACCAGATAAGTTATCAGCATAACGAGCATGATACCGACAATCAGCCACGGTAATTTAAGATCTGCGCCTAAGGATTTAGGGTCAATCGGGTTGTACATGGTGAATCCTGATAGGTTAAATAGACGGGAGTTCAATAGCTTCAGAGACTGTGAAGGTATTGATGTGGGGGAGGCTTTAGCCTCGCTTTTCGGGGCTAAAGCCCCTCCCACATTATATAAAAACAATAGCTTACAAAATTCAAAATTTGTTTTGTGGGTTATTTAATAATACTTTCACAGTCTCTTCAGTCATTGGCAAACAGCTAAAGCGGTTTTATTCCTGTGAAGTACGATACAAACGCATCAACATGATAAAAGCAAAAAAATCATACAAACTGTGAATAACGATAGGGATTAATAAATTGCTGTCACCACCGCCCATATCCATAGACACACTTAAATAAATGCCCACCACAGTGACCAGTACGGCGTATAACGGTGTCACCGCATGAACCAGCCCGAAAATAATATTGCTGACATACAAGCCCGCCATAAATCCCCATGAGGCAGTTATCCACGGCTGAATGACACCGCGAAATAACAGTTCTTCGGACACGCCTGCAATGCTGGCCAACAGCAGTAAATCAGTCCAGTGCCGCTGCTGCAAACTCGGTGCTAAGGTGCGTAATAGTAAATCTTTAATATCAACCAATGATTTTTGCGGCAGGTATTCCATTGCTAAAAACAATAATACCAGCGGCGCAGTGCCGATGATACCGATAGCCAGCGCGGGTTCGGAAAAATACAGCAGGGCAAACGGATCAATATCGGCAATCCAGCCTAATAATAAAGCGACAACAATCAACGAAGCCTCAAATACACAGGCAGTTCTAAAAAAATGAGCGGAATTATCCATTGTAATGACTAACAAAATGAAGAGAAGGGCATTTTAAACAAAAATCGGTAAAATGACGGATTTACTTCATTATCTTACTGAAATCTTATGCAATGCTACGTTTATAAAAGTTTAAAAAAACACCTGTTTTATTTGTACGTCACTAAAGAGAATGATTTTTCCGCCGTGCCAGAAGAACTGTTACTCAGTTTCGGCACGTTGGAGTTTGTCTTAGAAATGGAGCTAACGCCAGAACGCAAACTTGCCAAGGAAGACAGCAAAAAAGTCATGGAAAGTTTGGCAGTTAAAGGCTTCTTTGTGCAATTGCCACCGCAAACGCATCAATTAGCGTAATAGTTAAACGGGTTACTGCGATACCCATGACTGCCAGTCCTTCAAGGACTGGCAGTCATATCTCAACGCAAAAACAGATGGTAGGTCGGAATAAGCCCATCCAAGCGTAGCGCACGATGGGTGTTTCCGACAAAGCGCGGGGATGTGAACGGTTTGTCGGAAACGCCTATTTTCGCTTATGCTCACACGGCTTATTTCGACCTACACGACTACCCATTATGCGTGTACGGTACGACTTTTCAGTCACCCGATGCTGCCTTCAAGTCAATAAAAGTCAAACTAAATTAATGGGTTATAAAAATATTCCCTCCTTCGTAATTCACTAAATTAGTGTTTATATTCATTGTGTTAAGACAGTTACTTAATAATAAGCTGTAACTATCTACCCCATATTCAAATTATTTTTGTTGCCACAAATAGTATTTTTCATATTTAAAACTACACTGTTGGTATGACCGATTGGTATCGGTGCCGTATTTGGTAAGACCAACTTTGATGGAGTTACAAGTGAACAATCTACTATCACGCTTTTCGTTTTCTGCCAGCGTTTTTCTCATGGGTCTGATGGTGACTTCCTGTGCAAAGGATTTTAAATCGCCTTTTAATGAGGAAACACCGATGCCTGTCGCTGCAACGCCTGCCGTTGTTAAAAAAGCACCCGTAGAAAATACAGGGCCGCTGAACAGTGTGGCGCAAGCCGCGCAAAAAGCAGGTGTGGTTGATTGTTTAGGGCGTATTAATCAAGTGTCTAATTTTTTAGTCGCAGGTGCGCAACAAAGCGGAGCTTCTTTGATGATACCAGCGCAGGCACCTAATGAACGCGTCGCTTCCATGGCATTTGAAATAAAGTCGCCTCAGGTGCTGTCTTATGCCAGTGCGGATTTTGCACCGCTGTCAGCCAGCTGTGGCGGTACTTATGAGGCGGTCACCCATTGGCAGAATAATTGTAAAGATGTCGCCACCAAAGGTTACGCGCAACTCAAGTTTATCGGGGTTATTCAAAGCAGCATTTTAGTATTGGAGGGTGGACCTCAGTTAAGAGTATTCCTCATGCCCGCAGGGACAGGTTGCGTGGCGATTAAAAAAGAGGTGGTTTATTAATATGTCTTTTAAATAAGCAACATTTATTGATTCGCACAAGCAAATTAAACGCATATATCATATAATTTTTAAGTGAGTAAGCCACTATGAGCACTAACATACACCATCCCAGTTATTATTTCCGTAGAACCGCCATTGCCGCCATAGTGGCAGGCGTACTTAGCCCGTCTGCGTCTGCCTCCATTGCTGGACAAAATGCAGGTGATGATTTCGCAACTCTTACGGGAACCGCAGGAATTACCCCTACTGGTAGTATAGTGGCGGTGAACAGCGGTAATATCACTTTAGCGACTAGTCCAACGGGAAATATAACAAATGCTAATGGTGTACTTACGTCTGCCCCCGCCTCCTCCATAGTTTTAGATGTCGGCACTGGCAATATCAGCAGTGTAGCCGCCTCTGGAGCTACTAATGCCATGAGTGTGACGAGTGGTGGTAGTGTAACCGTTTCAAGTACAGCTGTTAATATCACTGCTGCTAACATCGATCTGAATGGTGTTATCACCGACATTACTGCGACCAATGGTAATATCACCAATCTGGTCACCTCGAATTTGAGTGCGACAGGGGGTAGTGCGACGGGTTTAACCAACATCAATGCGACCAATGGTAATATCAACAATCTGGTCACCTCGAATTTGAGTGCGACAGGGGGTAATGCGACGGGTTTAACCAACATTAATGCGACCAATGGTAGCATCAACAATCTGGCCACCTTGAATTTGAGTGCGACAGGGGGTAGTGCGACGGGTTTAACCAACATTAATGCGACCAATGGTAATATCAACCATCTGGTCACCTCGAATTTGAGTGCGACAGGGGGTAGTGCGACGGGTTTAACCAACGTCAATGCAATCAACGGTAATTTCACCAATCTGGCTACCTCGAATTTGAGTGCGACAGGGGGTGATGCGACGGGTTTAACCAACATCAATGCGACCAATGGTAATATCACTAATCTCATTGGCACCAATGGTAATATAAACAATCTGGCCACCTCGAACTTGAGTGCGACAGGGGGTAATGCGACGGGTTTAACCAACGTCAATGCGACCAATGGTAATATCACTAATCTCATTGGCACCAATGGTAATATCAACAATCTGGCCACCTCGAATTTGAGTGCGACAGGGGGTAATGCGACGGGTTTAACCAACGTCAATGCGACCAATGGTAATATCACTAATCTCATTGGCACCAATGGTAATATCACCAATCTGTCTGCTACTATGCTCAATGTGAATGGTCAGACTACCATGGCAGGTATTAATAATTCAGGGCCTTTAAATAACGTTGGAAACCTCACTAACGTAGGTAATACCACCCTGACAGGGGCTAGCAATAAAATCAGTACAGTAAATGGTGGTAGCTTAACAACCAATGTTACTGGTGCAACGCTGACAGGTAATAATGTTTCAGGACAGGGACTTGCACTAAACAATAACGGTTCGATTGCTTTAACAGGTGCGAGTGCCGCAGGACTGACAGTCAATGCCGCTGGTACAGGTGTAACACTGTTGAACAACGTCGGTGCAGGGCATGGTTTAAATATCACTGCAACAGGCACTACGCTATCGGGCGGTACGAATTCTTCCAGCCTGACGTTGAATAACAACAATGCAGTGATAGCAGTTGGTACAGCAACAACGCCCGAAGTCAATGTAATCACCGCCAGCAATACTAACGGCAATACCTCTTTCACTTTGAACTCCAATGGTACAACTACCGCTACCAGTGTTTTAGCAGCAGCTACTCAAGGTACGTCTGGCAATATTTCCAGCTTCACCAGAGATGGTATTACTGTTCCACGGACAACCAATCAAGGTGGCGTGCTTGGTACGACTGTCTCAGAATCAGCTAGCTCAGTGCTGTTGACTAATGGTCGTGGTGGTACTAACGGTCTGCAAGTGTTTGAAAATCGCACTAACATAGCAGGCGATACCATTAATATGATGGGTAACACAACGTTAGGAAATATTACTTTCGGACCCAATAGCTCTGCCAATTTCACGGGTGTTAATGTAACGGGTCTTGATGTCAACGTGACACTGACTCAAATCAGAGGTGCGGCAGAACCATTTGCCAGTAACGGGGTGAACGGGACAGCTTCTTTGCTTGATACCAACACTGGTGCGGGGGCAATGACAACGTTCAAATCGACCAGCGTACAAACGGTTGCGGCTAATACCACCATTGGTAATCAACTGGCAGGGGCTAAATATCAAAGTTTAGTCAATGGTAATCAGCTGATAGACGGCAATCTTTATGTCAACGGTGATACCGCTTTTGTGGGAACTAATTCGGCAACTTCAACAGTGGTCGGTAAACGCAGCAGCAGTAAACTGGCAGGTGCAACCACAGGTATTGTCGGAAAGACAGGTATTACTACTGGCACACCTGTGACCGATATAGTGACAGGTGCAACTGCCACAGAGTCGGTTGCCTCTGTCACATTAACCAACGGTAACGGTCAAACGGGCGGTCTTCAGGTCTTTGAAGATAGGACATCGTTGTCGGGTGGCACTAATGCAACTACTCAAGTAGCCAGCAACGGTGTGAGTGGTACGCCAGCAGGTCAAGCACCTGTTGGTTCTGGGGCGATAACGGTTTACAACGCGCGTAATGTGCAGTCGGTTGCACCGAATACAACGATAGGC
This sequence comes from Methylococcales bacterium, assembly GCA_030693155.1. Classification (GTDB taxonomy): domain Bacteria; phylum Pseudomonadota; class Gammaproteobacteria; order Methylococcales; family Methylomonadaceae; genus UBA4132. Next base: position 13,830 of record JAUYBJ010000014.1, on the reverse strand, counting down.
GATAGATTAAATGGTGCGCAATACCAAGGTAAAATTAATGGTAATACGCTGGTCGATGGCAACCTGTATGTTAACGGTGATACTAAGTTTGTCGGCAACACAGCAGCGACTTCAACAGTAGTTGGTGGTGCGGGTACCAGTAAGTTTAATCCAGCAGCAAGCGTATCTGGGCAAACTGGAATTCAGACCTCTACCGCAACTAACCCTGTTCCTGTGACGGATATAGCGACAGGTAAAACCGCTTCTGAATCGGTAGCGTCTACCACCTTAACTAATGGCGCAGGTAAAACCAACGGTCTGCAAGTGTTTGAAGATAGAACTAACTTAACAGGTGGCGGACAACAATCCAGTTCATTAACCTTGAATGATAACGGCGCGACTTTCAGTGCACCGAATGGCGCACCAGCTAAAGTGACAGGGGTTGCGGACGGTACCAGCAAGTATGATGCTGTCAACTTTGGTCAATTACAGGATCTGTCAAGTGACTTAGGTAACGTAGCGGAACGTGCTTACAGTGGTATCTCGCAAGCCTCCGCAATGGCGGCTATTCCCGCACCGATGGCAGGACATCATTACTCAGTCGGTATGGGCAGCGGATTCTACGCAGGTCAACAGGCGATTGCTTTCGGCGGTAAAGCAGATGTCGGTGAACATATTCGCTTAAGTGCGGCGATGGGTACGGGCATGGGCAGTACCAGTCAAATGAGTGCCAATGCAGGCGCGGGTTTCAGCTGGTAAGCTGATGATAATACCGATTTGCTAAGGCGAATCGCTTAATTAAAAGCCCCGATTTATCGGGGCTTTTTTTTAACACAATAGAGTCTCGCCCGCTTTTGTTATACAATCAAACTGTCTTCAAGGAGTTGGGCTGTTTATGTTAAAGAACCATTTTATTAAGCAATTGTGCAATAGCTTTCTCGACCTCGTACCGATTCTTGCCGTTGTTTTAGTGTTTCAGATTTTAATTATCAAGCAACCTATTCCAGATGTTGTCAGCTTAATTATCGGTACACTGTTTGTAGTGTTGGGGTTGGCGTTATTTATTCAAGGACTGGAACAAAGTCTGTTTCCACTCGGTGAAACAATGGCTTACGCGTTTGCGCGTAAGGGTAGTTTGTTCTGGCTATTAACCTTCGCTTTTTGTTTGGGTTTTGGCACCACTGTCGCAGAACCTGCATTAATTGCTATTGCCGCAGAGGCGGCAGACATTGCCAGTAAAGGTAATATTATTGCTCAAAGTAGCGAAGCCAAAGCCAGTTATGCCTTAGGTTTACGCCTTACCGTTGCCTTGTCAGTGGGCTTTGCGATTTTAGTTGGCGTGTTAAGAATCATCCGTGGCTGGCCGTTGTATTATCTGATTATCGGTGGCTATTGCTGCGTTATTCTTTTAACGCCCTTCGCACCTGCTGACATTATCGGCATTGCTTATGATTCTGGCGGTGTCACCACCTCCACCATTACCGTTCCCTTAGTCACTGCCTTAGGTGTTGGTTTAGCCACTGCGATTAAAGGCCGTAATCCAATGGTCGATGGCTTTGGTTTAATTGCTTTTGCGTCCTTAACGCCAATGATTTTCGTGATGGCTTATGGAGTAATACGATGATTGCGTGGCTCACGCATTTTACTTTGGCATTATTAGCAACTTGCCGCGATGTATTACCGATTGCGGTGATTATCATCGGTTTTCAACTGTTGGTGATTCGTAAACCGTTGCCCAATCCTAAAAAAACGCTGATTGGTTTTATCTATGTATTGCTAGGCATTGCTTTTTTCCTAGAAGGGTTGGATATGGCATTGTTTCCACTGGGTAAGTTGATGGCAAAGCAATTGACCAGCGCGGAATTTTTGGGCATTAATCCGCATGAATATATTCTGGATTGGCACGCGTATTTCTGGGTGTATGTATTTGCTGCCAGTATTGGCTTTGCAACGGCTTTAGCAGAACCGTCTTTATTGGCAGTAGCAATTAAAGCAGAACAAATTTCAGGTGGCACGATTAAAGCGTGGGGATTACGTCTTACCGTATCGATAGGCGTAGCTATTGGTCTTGCCTTAGGTACTTTTCGTATAGTCACAGGCATAGAATCATATATTTTTATCATCATTGGCTATATATTGGTGTTAATACAAACTTTATTCGCACCTAAATCCATTATTGGACTAGCTTATGATTCAGGTGGTGTAACCACTTCAACGGTTACTGTGCCGTTAGTCACTGCCTTAGGTTTGGGCTTGGCTCAAGCAGTACCCGGACGAAATCCATTAATCGATGGTTTTGGCTTAATTGCTTTTGCCTGTTTATTTCCCATTATCACCGTGCTGGGTTACGCGCAATTTGCCGCGTGGCTGGGCAAACGTCGTCTTGCAGCTAAACATTGAGTCACACTATGCACTTTAAATTAATTATTGCCTTTGTCGAAGATGAAAAAACTGATTTGGTACTGAATGCAGCGCGTAAAAGCGGTGCAAAAGGTGCGACGGTCATTAATCATGCGCGTGGCGAAGGCATGAAACAATCGAAAACCTTTTTCGGTTTAACATTGGATACACCCAGAGACGTATTACTATTTTTAGTGGAAGAACATTTAAGCCGCCATATTTTAGAAAAAATCGCCAAGGCAGCTGAATTTGACAGCAAAACAGGGACAGGAATAGCCTTTAAAATTGATGTAGAAGATGCCATTGGTGTCATGCACCAAGTGGAACAATTAACACAGGAATTGGAAGATGAACTATGAGTGATCCCAAAATTATTCGCGTGAAAGACATAATGAAATCGGCGTTTGCCACTATAGACGGGACGGCAACTATCAGTGATGCGTTAAAAGAAATGAAAGCCTCAGGCACGTCGGTGCTTATTGTCAACAAGCGTCATGATGATGACGAATACGGCATGATAACATCGGGCGATATAGCTCGGCAGGTACTGGCAAAAGACCGCGCACCTGATAGAGTCAATGTTTATGAAATCATGACTTGCCCTTTGATTCAAGTGCGCCCTGAAATGGATATACGCTATTGTTCACGCTTATTCGCTACCTATAATCTGGTGCGTGCGCCTGTGGTGGAAAACGGCAAAGTCATCGGTATGGTCAGTCCTAATTCTTTGGTGTTAGACGGATTGTATAAAATTTGCTAAGGCTTTGTTACATAGACCTGCGAGGTTTTTAAAACCTTGCAGGTCTGTTTTGCGCCACTATTAAGTCATCAACAAGAGTCCAATAGCGTTAGCTATTAGCCGAAAAACCGCTAAAACAGTTTTATCCAGCACTAACTTAATGGTAGTGACGCATTGCGTACCCTACTATAATGCTCACATTTTTTTGACCTAAAAATATCATGAGCAAGCAACGCAAAGCGGTCGCCCTTATTTCAGGTGGATTAGATTCCATGTTGGCGGCTAAAACCATCCTCGAACAAGGTGTCCACGTCGAAGGCATTAACTTTTTCACAGGATTCTGTGTCGAAGGTCACACCCACGCCATCCGCGAAAAAGATAAAGCCAAAGTCAAGCGCAACAATTCCTTGTGGGTTGCGGAACAACTGGGTATCAAACTGCATATTGTCGATGTTATCGAAGAATATAAAAACGTGCTGATTAATCCCAAACACGGCTACGGTCAACATTTGAACCCCTGTTTAGATTGCAAAATTTTCATGGTCAACAAAGCCAAGCAGTGGATGGTTGAAAATGATTTTGACTTCATCATTACGGGTGAGGTTATCGGGCAACGCCCCATGTCACAACGTAAAGCCACCATGCCGATTGTCGCCAAACAATCAGGTGCGGATGACTTATTACTGCGTCCCTTATGTGCAAAAAATTTACCTGCCACCTTGCCTGAGCGTGAAGGCTGGGTAGACAGAAAAAAACTGCATGACATCACAGGACGGTCACGCAAGCCGCAAATGGCACTGGCTAAACAATGGGAGTTTGATGACTATGCCCAACCGGCAGGCGGTTGCTGTTTTCTCACCGACAAATATTATTCCGCCAAATTAGTCGATTTGTGGCAAGCACACGGACACAAAGATTATGAATTAGATGATGTGATGCTGTTAAAAGTCGGCAGACACATCCGCCCCAATCCGCATTTCAAGCTGATTATCGCGCGTGAAGAAGGCGAAGGGCGATTCTTGCAAGGCTATAAAAAACAATTTATCAGCATGATTTGTACCAGTCATTCTGGCCCGTTAGTGTTAATAGACGGTGAACTGAGTGCGGAAGATGTGTATCTAGCGGCGCGGATTGTTGCTCGTTATGGTCAAGGACGCGATGCCGAACAAGTGGATATTCAAGTCACCCAACCAGACGGTTCAGAACGCACCGTTCAAGTCGCCCCGTTTAAAATAGATGAGATTCCGCAAGAGTGGACTATCTAAATAACAAACATATCGCTCCTATGGGGCTTGCCGCGTAGCGGTAATATGTTTGTAGCTAACAATACACGAAAAATTAGCCCCGTCAGGGGTGGAATGTTTGTAATTAATGGTGAAAAATGGCAAATACCTACACGCAATTATATGTGCAGTTAGTTTTTGCAGTAAAAGGCAGAAATAATTTTGTGCAACCCTATTTTCGAGAAGATTTACAAAAATATATGACAGGGATTGTGCAAAATAATGGACATAAAATGCTTGCCATTTATTGTATGTACGACCATACCCATATTTTAGTTGGTTTGAGTCCGAAACAATCCATTGCAGATTTGGTAAGAGATATAAAGTCTAATTCATCTAAATAGTAAAACGAACAGCGGTTTATTGATTTTAAATTTGAATGTCAAGCGGGTTATGGTGCATTTTCGTATAACCGAAGTTTGTTAGACGTAGTGATAAAATATATTAATAATCAACCTGTACACTATCAAAAACAGTCTTTTAAAGACGAATATCTTGAATTTTTGCGCAAATTTCAAATTGATTATAAGTCTGAATATCTTTTTGAATGGATTGATTGATGTGGGTTACCTATTCACAAACATTTCACCCCTATGGGGTTATGCAATTATGCTACGTTATGGCTGCCCCTACAGGGCAAAGCCGCAGAGCGGCGATAGGTTTGTATAAAAATGGCACAAGACAAGTCACAACCCCGTAGGGGTGAAATGTTTGTAGCAAAAATCAGCCACAGCGGTATTGATTCGTTATAATGCCCTCGTACATAAATACTGAGGTGGAGAAGTATCATGGCTGAAAAACATAAAATAGTAATCGTCGGTGGCGGGGCGGCAGGTTTGGAGCTTGCAACCAGTTTGGGGCGTAAGTTGGGCAAAAAAGCTCTGGCGGAAATTACCCTGATTGATGCGGCATCCACGCATATCTGGAAGCCGTTACTGCATGAAGTCGCAGCAGGTACGCTGGATGAATCGGAACAGGTTGAATATTTAGCGCAAGCCTACCGCAGTCATTTTCGCTTTCGTTTAGGCAAAATGGAAGGCTTGAATCGCGTTAAAAAAGAAGTCTACGTCAGTCCGACGCTGAACGATAACGGCGAAGAACTGATTCCCAGTCGTACGTTTAGCTATGACACGCTGGTGATGTCGGTCGGTAGCGTCAGTAATACCTTTAATATTAAAGGTGTGGCAGAACAGTGTTTGTTTTTGGATACTACCGCGCAAGCATTCAGATTCCAAAAACATTTGTTTGAATCCTATATTAAAAATTATATCGGTAAAAACAGTGTCAGACCGTTGTCGATTGCCATCATCGGCGCAGGTGCGACAGGTGTGGAGTTAGCCGCGCAACTGCACGAAGTCACCAATGTACTGGCAATGTACGGTTTGAATGAAACCAGCGATGTTAAGCTGACTATCATTGAAGCGGCGACGCAATTGTTACCCGCACTACCGATAAAATTAGCCACCGCAACACAACAGCAATTAGTCAGTTTAGGTGTGGATTTACGCATGGGACGGCGGGTAACGGAAATCACTGGCGAAGGTATTACGACCCATGACGGTGAATTTATCGAAGCCGATATTAAAGTTTGGGCAGCAGGTATCAAAGCTCCCGATTGGTTGAAAGAGTTGGATGGTTTAGCAACTAATCACATCAATCAGTTGGTGGTGGATAGCACGCTGAAAACCAGTGACGATAACATTTTTGCCATGGGCGATTGTGCCGCGTGTGTTTGGGAAGGGCATACAGGCAACGTGCCGCCACGAGCGCAATCGGCACATCAACAAGCCTCCACATTAGCCAAATCCATAGTGAATCGCTTAAAAGGCGGCAAGCTGGTTAAATTTACTTATTATGATTACGGCTCGCTGGTATCGTTGGGTAAATACACCACCGTCGGTAATTTGATGGGCAGTTTAATGGGAACGGTGAGTATCGGCGGCTTTATTGCGAAAGTGGTTTACTTATCGTTATATAAAATGCACCAGATAGCGATACACGGCTATTTCAGAACCGCGATGCTGACGCTTTCCAATACGTTTCGACGCAGTGTTTATCAAAAAATTAAAATGCACTAAGTTAATTGTAGTCACGAGTAGGTTGGGGTTCGTACCTCTCCCCAACCTACGCCATTTTAAACCTTAACCTTTACACCTTAACCATGTTTGAAATTGAATACGAGTTCCAAGAAGAAGATTTAATCCATTTCAATGAAATACAATTCATGCGAAATGAAGACATACAAGCCAATATCAGAAAAAACCGCTGGATTGTCCCAGGGATTATGGGCTTGATTGGCTCTTTTTATTATTTCTATTATGGCGATATGAACTCGTCAGGCTATATTTTGTTGATTGCCTTGTTATGGGCAATATTTTCACCCAAAATCATGTTGTTAGATTTGCGCAGACAAATTCTTAAAGAATATACCCACAAAGAAAAGAACGAAATGTTTGGGCTTCATACGCTAACCATTGATCCTGCAAATGCTAAATATTTATTGCACAAATCACCCAGTCGTAAAGAGAAATTGCCGTGGGAAGACTTGGTGCGTGTCGAATACGGCAAACGTTATGTCTACATTTATACTGATTTGAAAGCCGCGCTGGTTATTCCTGTCGATAAAGTAAAAAAAGGTAATCTGGAAGAGTTTGCCGAACAAGCTGACAAAATGATTGAACGTGCGGAGTAACCGCTGATTGCCCTAACCATTTTCATACATCAATAGAGACTTTTTCATGAGCGACTGGACTGACGGCTATGTGGCCGATATTGACACTACGTTTGGCTATTATTCTGAACTGAATCCACAGCGATTACGCTTGGCTTTTTTAAATACAGGACTGCGTTTTCCCGAAATCGGCACCGCCTGTGAACTGGGTTTCGGTCAGGGTATGAACGTCAATTTACACGCCGCCGCCTCGGTGATGCAGTGGTTCGGCACGGATGTTAATCCCGCACATACCCAGTTTGCGCAGACATTAGCTGAGGTGTCGGGTACGAACGCGCAATTATTTGAACAGGCATTTGCTGAATTTTGTAGCCGTGAAGATTTACCCGATTTTGATTATATCGGTCTGCATGGTGTATGGAGCTGGATTAGTGACGAAAACCGTGCCGTTATCGTTGATTTTCTACGGCGTAAATTAAAAGTTGGCGGCATATTTTATGTAAATTACCACACGCAAGCGGGCTGGGCGGCAATGATGCCGATATGCGATTTACTGGTGGAACACGCTGATATTATGGGATCACGAGGGCAGAGTAGTGTGGCACGTTTTGATGCCGCATTGGGTTTTGCAGAACAATTACTAGCTACCCAGCCCAATCATGCACAGGCTAATCCACGCATTGCTGATAGCCTCGCCACGTTAAAAATAGAAAATAACCGTTATCTTGCATACGAGTATTTCAATCGTAACTGGCAACCTCTCTCCTTTTCGCAGACCAGCCAGTTATTATCAGCGGCAAAATTAACCTTTGCTTGTTCGGCGTATTATCTGGATCAAATTGATTCTCTGAATCTTACCGATGCACAACAGGATTTATTGGATGGCATTCCCGATGCACAGTTGCGTGAAACCGTGCAGGATTTGTGTACCAATCAACCATTCCGTCGTGATTATTGGGTGAAAGGCGCGGTACGCTTAAACGAGCTGGAACAGACTGAAGCTTTGTACGCAGAGCGAGTGGTGCTGGTGCAAGACCGCGCTGATGTGTCATTCAAAGTGACGGGTGCGTTGGGTGAATCGCTGTTACATGACGCTATTTACAATCCTATTCTGGATGCACTCAGCGATTACCAGCCCAAAACGCTGGAACAAATTGAACAGGTTGTTGCCGCGCTGGGCATTAATTTAGATCAGGTAATACAGGCAGTTATGGTATTAATCGGGGCAGGGGTGTTGTGTCCTGCACAAGATGATGCAGTTATTGTCGAAGCCAAAAAACAAACCGATAAACTGAATCTGTATTTATGCCATAAAGCGCGTGGTAGCAGTGAGCTTAGTACACTTGCCAGTCCTGTGACTGGCGGTGGTATAGCCGTGTCGCGTTTTTTACAACTGTTTTTACTTGCTAAAGCGCAAGGCTATACCCAACCCGAACAATGGGCGCAGTTTGTCTGGTCACTGTTGGCAATGCAAAATCAGTGCGTCATTAAAGACGGTGTCGCCCTGCAATCAGAACAGGAAAATCTTGCTGAACTGATGATGCAAGCCCATGCGTTTGCCAATAAACAATTGCCTATTTTTATGGCATTGGGACTGTGTTTTTAAGTTATATCTCGTAAGTTAGTTTAAGACTGCCAATCCTCAAAGGACTGGCAGTCTTAAACTCAATGAGGGAGCTATTTTCCCCTTCACTAAAAAGTCACCAAGACCGCCTATAATGCCCCCATTATCAACACGACTTAACGGAGTTAAACAGTGAGTTCAAACAGCAACACAACGTGGACAATCCAGCAATCTGCACACACCTACGCCATTGACAATTGGGGTGATGGCTATTTTTCCATTAATGATAAAGGTCATGTGTGCGTTAAACCCAGTTCTGAACACGCAACCGAGCTGGATTTGTATGAAATTGCCTTATCCCTCAACGATAAACAACTGTCATTACCCGTGCTGGTGCGCTTCACCGACATCCTCACCGACCGTGTAAAACGCTTACAAAACGCCTTCACCAAAGCCTGTGAACTGCACAATTATCAAGGCAAATACACGCCCGTTTATCCCATTAAAGTCAATCAACAACGCAAAGTCATCGAAGGCATTTTAGCGGCGGATAATATCGGTTTAGAAGCGGGTAGCAAGCCTGAATTGCTGGTGATTATGGCGTTATCCGCGCAAGGCGTAGTGGTGTGTAATGGCTACAAAGACCGCGCTTATATTCGTTTGGCGTTGATTGGTTTAAAAATGGGCTTGGATTTATATCTGGTCATTGAAAAACCGCAAGAGTTGGAAATCATCATTGAAGAAGCCGCCAAACTGGGTGTTAAGCCACAATTGGGCGTGCGCATTCGGTTGTCCAGCATCAGCGCAGGTAAATGGCAGAACAGCGGCGGCGAAAAATCCAAATTCGGCTTTCATGCTTACGAAGTGCTGCAACTGGTGGAACACCTGAAACAAGCCGATTTATTGGATACCCTGAAACTCATGCACTTTCACATGGGATCGCAAATTGCCAACATTCACGACATTAAAGTTGCGCTCAAAGAAGCGGGGCAGTTTTATGTGGAATTACACCGCATGGGCGCGAACATCAAAATTGTCGATGCAGGCGGCGGCTTAGGTGTTGATTATGACGGCAGTCGCTCACGCCGTGAATCGTCCATCAACTACAGTCTGGATGAATACGCGCACAATATCGTGCGCAGTTTTGCCAAAACTTGTGCGGAACAAAACCTGCCGCAACCCGACATTATCACCGAATCAGGTCGTGCTTTAACCGCGCATCATGCGGTATTAATCACCAACGTCACCGATATTGAATCCGTGTACAGCAATGCAGCGGAATTAGCGGCGTTACCCCATAAATCAAACTTGGTCGAACATTATCACGATGCCCAGTTTGCTTTATCCGATGCACGCGAGAAATTTACTCAGGACAAATCCAGTATTGCCGAGCTTGCTCAAGCAGAAAATACCTATTCGCTGCTGTGTCAGCAAATTAAAGCCCAGCTTGATCCTAGCAATCAAAGCGAAGCCACCATTCTGCAAGAACTCAACGAAAAGCTGGCGGATAAAATATTCTGCAACTTCTCGCTGTTTCAATCGCTACCCGATGTTTGGGGTATCGACCAGATTTTCCCCATCATGCCGATACACCGCCTGAATGAACAACCCACGCGCCGTGCTGTCATTCAGGATTTAACCTGTGATTCTGACGGACGTATCGACCAATACATCGACGGGCAAAATATCGAACACACCTTACCGACTCACGTTATTGACAGCCAACAGCCCTATTTAATCGGCTTTTTTATGGTCGGCGCGTATCAGGAAATTCTCGGCGATATGCACAACCTGTTCGGCGACACCCATTCGATTAACATCGAACTGGACGATAACGGCTACCATTTTTATGACTTGCAGGAAGGTGAAGACGTTGCCGATTTATTAGATTACGTTCACATCAGTACCGAAGAATTACGCATTGCCTACCGTGAAAAGCTGGTCAACAGTCAGCTCAGCAGAAAAGAACAGCACGATTTTGAGCAGGAATTACTGGCTGGTTTAACCGCTTATACTTATTTAGAAAAATAGCCTAATGCAGGCGCGACTTGTCGCGCCTGCTGATTCCGTTTTACCGCGTTGGGTTGACGGGAGTCCAAACTCATGAGTTTGGACTCCCTAAAATCAGTTGTTCAACGTGCTGTTTTGCGTGTGCGTGTCATCGGCGGCTTGTTGTTGTAGCTGTTTGGCTTCGGTGCGTATCGCGCTGATGTGGTTGGCGTAACAGTTTTTTTCGGGTAAAAATTTAAAGTCTAATTAAAATCATATCAATATTTAAACCAAGTGCTTTTTTAATTAGTTTTTTATCAAAACTTACAAATTTATCAGTATGTAAACTACAGGCTAAATGCAGCGCATCGGCAAAATCCATTCAGTTTTTATGCCATTCTAATGCGTTAATGACTGCTGTTTTATTTTCAGTATTGACATTATTTAATTTTAGCAAACCTGTTAAAGCATAAATAATCCGTTCAGATGGAAAACGATAGCTAAAACGCAAAACCCATTCCGTTTCTAAAATAACAGTAGCTGGAATGAATAGCTGTTCTGATTCGGAAAAAATTCGATAGGCTTTTTGATATTGTTCCTCGTCATTTTTAGTTAAAAATCGCACAATAATATTGGTATCAACGCTTATCATTTTGTCCCCATTGGGCAATAATACCTTGTTGAATGGCATCATCCATTTCTTCTAGTGTTTTAGCTTTACCTTGATACGCTAAACAACCTGCAATATCGTCAATATTAGTTTTTGGCAACGATACTTTAGGTTTTAATAAAATGCCTTGCGGGGTAAGTTCAATTTCTAATTCTTGTCCGATAGCTAAATGATAAGTATCGCATATTGTTTTTGGAATAGTAACGTGTCTTCGACTGGATAAATGCGTAGTTTTCATATTTATTCTCCTAAAATTAGGTGTTCAACGTGCTGTTTTGCGTGTGCCAGTTCAGCGGCGGCTTGTTGTTGTAACTGTTTGGCTTGGGTGCGTATCGCGCTGATGTGGTTGGTGATTTCGGTTTGTTTTTCGAGTGGGGGAAGTGGGATTTTTATTCGCATAATATCAGTTTCACTAATATTAGGTTGCGCACCACCATTTGAATTTCTTATGATTAAATCCTGAAACCATTTTATATTTAATACGTTCATTAAAAAAGTTCCGTTAGAAATAGCTGTAGGTCTTATTATTCCATTCCTTTGATTTAGTAAGGACTTTTTATCACTTTCATATATTCCTACTTTGCCAATTGTCGCTCCTGTCATAGCAATCAATAAGTCACCTTTTTTCACTTGAAAAGCCGAATATTTATCATAGAAACTATCAGGCAATAATGTAGCAGAAGATAAATCAACGGAGTTTTTATTAATATTCTTAATTGTGATTAATGAGCAATTAGAGTCATCAACATATTCTGTTGAATTAAAGGCATAACCTGATTTAAAACTAGCTAGCTTTTTTAAAGGTAATAGGCTGTATTTACAGTTTTCTAAAGAACAATTTAACTCTTCAAAATAGTTTTGATAATAAAACGGGTCAAACCGCCCACCGCTTACTTGACTGGAACGAGTGAGAAAATAGGTTTTCTTTTCGCTAGGTGGCGGTAAAGTAATTCCCAATTCTTGCAATAAATAGCCGTCTATACTTGCCAATAATGCGGCAGCTTCGGCTTCTTTTTGTTTTTTTGAAGATTCGGCAGTTTCAAATATATTTATTATTTCAGCTTGCGTTTCTGTTGGTAAAACTGGAATTAAAAGATTTTCAATGTCGGCAGTTTGTAAGCGTGGCAAGGTATTTCCAGACATTAAATACTTAGTCTGATTAACAACTAAGTTTAATCGTAAAAAATGCGATAAATAACGGTTATCGACTATTGTGCTGTCTAAAATATGAAATTCTGTTGAACACAATCCTTCAAAGTCGGCTAAATGAACTTTATTCAAATAGGGTCTTAATTTAGGAAATAAAACCTGATTTTTTTTAAATTTTACAGCCGTTCCAAAACTTTCTTTTTCAGAGGTTTCGACATAAAAACCTGTATTGCTTTCAATATTTTCTAATCCAATATAAGGTAAATTTTCAGGATTTACAGAAACTATGTTTTTAGAAAAACTAGCAACTAATTTTAAAGGTTTTAATTCCCAATTTCTTGATTGAAGTTGATGAATTATTTTTATTCTTTCTGGGTGATAACTGCTTGAATCTAATCGACCCTCAATCTCGCCCCGATTTATCAAAAACACTTTGTTTTTATCAAAATCGAGGCTTAGAGAAAAAAAGAGTCTTGCCCCGCTTCAACTGCTTCAATAAATCGCGTCAATTCGCCTATTAATCCCGTATTAGGTAATATGGTTTCATTAATTAAAACATCGATTTCTTTACCTTTATCTAGCTGTCTGTGTTTGGTTTTTTCAGTATGAAATAAATCGTTTTGATAGGTTTCAATAATGACAGTATCACCTTTATCATTATCAAATTCGTTTTTGCTGATTAATTTATCTGAATTATTACCTTTTGCGTCATAGCCGATATTTTCAGCGATTGCCATAAAAATAGGATAATCAGGTAATCTGGCTCGTTTTTCAGCTTGATAACGCTCTTCTAATTCTTCTTTAAAGGCATTTAACTTGTCGTTATATTCTTCATTAATGGCTTTTTTCCATTCTGTATAGCTGTCCGTTTTTTCGTATTCCTTACGCAACTCTTTTGCTTCTTTTTCTGCTTGTTTCTTTAACTCAGGCGTTAATTGATATTGGTTTTTTAATTCATGCAATGTATTTTTTAAATCAACTTCAATTTGTTGGCAATAAGCATCCCCCGTTTTAATTAAGCTCGTTTTTTCTTTATCCCAAGTCTCGGCAGTTTTAGCAATTTCATTGTTTAAAGCCAATTCATCCTGTAAACGCCATTTTGCTTCACGGATTTTTTTAGTCGTTGCAGTATCATGTTTTTTCAAAAACAATACTGAACTTTTAACGCCCGCGCCCGTGTTGGTAAACGCGGTTTGCGGTAAAGAAACAACAGCGATAATTCTAAAATTTTCTTCAATTCCATCACGCACATATTGCGAGCTGGAATTAGTCAGTATGCCGTCTGGAATAACGATTGCTAAAATTCCACCTGCTTTTAAAAATTTGTGACACTGTTCTATAAATAATACTTCGGTACTTTGGCTTTCGCGCCCTGTCGCGGTATGG
>JAUYBJ010000012.1 GCA_030693155.1 Methylococcales bacterium | reverse complement strand
TAAAATTCGGATGGCTCGCATACATCTGATTGAGCTGCTCTTTAATCTCTTCTGATATAGTTTTTACAAATTTTAGTCGTGCCATCGGTTCTGCTGAAAATGATGTTGTTATACCTGATTATTTTTGTTTAACTACTTACTACTAATAGCAGCTATTACTATAAATTCATTCTTTGATATTTTATTAGTTGCTTGTACTGGTGAATGTCCTTTAAGAGTTTTGACCAGTCTCCAACGATACGGCAATTGATTACATTCTAGTTGCAATTCAATAGACGCAATAACTGCACCATTTAAAATATCCATATCAGAAATACTACTGCCATTGCCTTTTTCCCGATTAATCCGCGCAATCAACCAACTTAAACTCATAGCCAAGGCATTCAAAATAGCGGTTTTCCCCGCGCCGTTATCGCCGATAAAAACTACCGTATTGATATTTTCAGTCGGTGATTCTTCGTTAAAGAAGGGAATAGTTAAATCACTAAAACGACGAAAATTAACTAATTTGAGTTGTTTTATATGCACAGAATGATTCCTTTGTACTGCTTACATAATAAGATTAAAGCCATTATCCCATTATCGTATTGCTAAGCACAAAACTAACGGGATATGACAACAACGTTTTCTCTTTACCACGCAAAGCGTGCGTATTACCAGATGAATTCTTCTACCTAAGTATTAAGTTATTTCGCTTTTTCAAAATAGATTCTACGACCTAATCTCTCACAACACCTCCAACTGAGCATAAGCCAGCATTAACTGTTTTACGCCTGCTTGTTTAAAATTAACCATTACGCTTTCTTTCGCGCCTTCGCCTGCACTGGCTATTACTATGCCGACACCGAATTTAGCGTGGCTGACTTTTTGCCCTGTTTTATAACGACCTGTGGTTATGGGTGTACGCGGCGCGTCGGGTTTAGTGGGGCTGGGTGGTGGATAGGCGGGGCGGGGTTTGTTAAATTCGCCTGAATTGTGCGTTGGTTTGGTTGCCGTCACTGGATAGCTGACACTTGCCTGCATTCTGATGTCGTGCAGTAATGCTTCGGGAATGTCACGCAAAAATCGCGAGGGTCTGGGGTAGGTTTCCCGTCCGTATAAGCGTCTGGATTCGGCGTAAGTCATGTATAGTTGCTGTCTGGCACGGGTGATGCCGACATAGCACAAGCGGCGTTCTTCTTCTAAACGCGCCGTGTCATCTACTGATTGTGCGGAGGGAAATAAACCTTCTTCCATGCCGACTAAAAATACTAAGTTAAATTCCAGACCTTTGGCACTGTGCAAGGTCATCAGCTGGACGCAATCATCGTCACCCTCAGCTTGCTGTTCGCCCGATTCCAGCGCGGCATGAGTTAAAAATAATTCCAGCTCGGTCATGCCTTCTTCGTTGTCTTTATCAAAATAAAACAGCTTCGCGGCGTTGACTAATTCGGCTAAGTTTTCCAGTTTTTCTTCGCCTTTATCTTGTTTATCTTTTTGATACAACTCTACTAACCCGCTGGTTCTAATGACTAAATCAACCCGTTCGCTCAATTCCAAACCTTCTGCCTGTTGGCTTAGCATGGTAATCAAATGCAGAAAGCCGTTAATGGCACGGGTGTTCAGTCGGCTTGCAGCTGTCCACAGGGAAATATTGTGTTCACGGGCAAGATGGCGCAAGTCATCAATGGCTTTTGCGCCGATGCCGCGTGTTGGCGTGTTGACCACGCGCTCAAAAGACGCATCATCATGACGATTGGATAACAGCCGCAAATACGCTAGTGCATTTTTAATTTCCGCACGGTCAAAAAAGCGCAAACCACCATACACGCGGTACGGTATGCCTTTGGCGACCAGTTGTTCTTCAAACTGCCGTGATTGCGCATTGGAACGGTACAAAATCGCCGCTTCACTGCGTTTATTGCCTTGTGCTATCCATATGCGGCGGATTTTTTCCACCACAAAATCAGCTTCATCACGTTCGTTAAATGCGGTGTATACGGAAATTAATTCGCCATCATGGGCGGTTGTCCATAGCTCTTTGTCCATGCGTCCTTGATTTTTGGCAATTACTTGATTAGCAGCTTTGAGTATATTGCCTGTGGAACGGTAGTTTTGTTCCAATTTAATGACTTTGTGATTGGGATAATGGGTTTGGAAGCGGTACATATTGGCGATTTTCGCGCCGCGCCAGCCGTAGATGGATTGATCATCATCACCGACGATAAATAAGTTATCTTTGCCCTCGGTTAATAAGCGTAACCACGCATATTGTATGGTGTTGGTGTCTTGAAATTCATCGACATGAACTTGGCGAAAACGCTGTTGATAATGCGCTAATAGCTCATCGTTATCGCGTAATAATTCATGCGCTCGCAGCAATAATTCGGCAAAATCCACCAAGCCTGAACGGTTGCATAATTCTTCATAAGCACGGTATAACAAAATGCGTTGCTGCTCATGCGGGTCGCCCGTATTAGGGATATGTTTGGCGCGGATGCCTTCGTCTTTTTGCGCATTGATATACCATTGCACCTCACGCGGCACCCACGTTTTTTCATCCATGTTCAGCGAATTAAGCAGGCGTTTTACCACGCGCAATTGGTCGCTGGAATCCATGACTTGAAAACCGTCGGGCAATCGCGCCTGTGCCGCGTGGCGACGTAATAACCGATGCGCGATACCGTGAAATGTGCCTATCCATAAGTTTTGCGTAGGGATATTAATCAGCTGTTCAATACGTCCGCGCATTTCTTTAGCGGCTTTATTGGTAAAGGTGACGGCTAAAATGCTGTGTGGCGAAATATTATTGTGTTCAATTTGCCACGCGATACGGTGAACTAACACCCGCGTTTTACCACTGCCAGCACCTGCTAACACCAGTACAGATTGGGAAGGCGCAGTGACGGCTTGATGTTGTGCGTTATTTAACGAGTCGGTAATTTTGTTAATATCCATTGCTTATTGCTTGCAGATTTTTTGTAGCTGTGTATATTGCCATAGATTTTACGCCAGCGCGTAAACCTTACTGACCTAAATAATACCAAGAGGATTTTGAAATGAGTTTTGATTTTAAACGTATGCTTAAACGTGAACACAACGTGGGTTGCCAAGAAAAGAAATACCGTCTTTATGCGGGTTCTGCGGCTCTGGTTATTTCTATTTTTACCGCGTCTATCGCGTTGTTGGTAATTGGCTTGGTGCTGGTTGCAACAGGTTATACTGGCTGGTGTCCTGTGTATTCGGGTATGAATAAAAATACCAATACCGCAGGTGAAGCAACCGAAACAACACCAGAAGCGACTCACTAAATAGTAGTCGTTCGCTCCTACGCGCCGCGTAGAATTAATTTAATTTACCTCCAAATACTAGGTTCTGTTGACATTTCGGGAATAGTCATTCAGAAACAACCAGTTATAGATATATAGCAAAATCATAACTTACTGATATAGTTAGCGATTTTACCAAATGTCAACAGAGCCTAGA
>JAUYBJ010000002.1 GCA_030693155.1 Methylococcales bacterium | reverse complement strand
CTTTAAGAGATATTGGCAGAAATTTAAGAACGAGATTTTTAAAAAATAGCCTTGTTCACAGTCAGCAGGTTGAATGGTTCACATAGATGGCTAGTCATGCTGGAACTAC
Organism: Methylococcales bacterium; assembly: GCA_030693155.1. GTDB lineage: Bacteria > Pseudomonadota > Gammaproteobacteria > Methylococcales > Methylomonadaceae > UBA4132. Next base: position 22,360 of record JAUYBJ010000002.1, on the reverse strand, counting down.
AAGTTTAAACAGAGTGGAATTTTATGATTATTAACGGTGTAACGATTGATGAAACCTTCGCGGAGGCTTTTCCGATGAAAGCCACCCGCGCCATTATTACCGCGCAAAATGCAAAATGGGCAATGATAGCCGCGCAAACCATGACGGGGTTCGCCACGTCTGTTATTGCTTGCGGTTGAGACGCAGGTAATGAGCGGGTATTAAGTCCCGATGAAACCCCAGACGGCAGGGCAGGGGTGTCAGTATTGATTTTTGCCATGGGTGGCAAAGGTCTGGCAAAACAACTGGAAACCCGTGCGGGACAATGTGTATTGACTGCACCGACGACCGCGTTATTTGCAGGCATAGACAGCGACATAAAAATCCCCTTGGGTAAAAACCTGCGTTATTTTGGTGACGGTTTTCAAATTGCCAAAAAAATCTCAGGCAAACGTTATTGGCGCATTCCCGTCATGGACGGCGAATTTTTAACCGAAGCGACCACAGGTCAAGTTAATGCCGTTGGCGGCGGTAACTTTCTGGTCTTAGCACGTTCGCAACCACAAGCCCTTGCCGCGTGTGAAGCGGCAATTGAAGCCATGCGTAAAATGCCTAATGTCATCATGCCGTTTCCGGGTGGCGTAGTGCGTTCTGGGTCTAAAGTCGGTTCTAAATACAAAACCCTGAATGCTTCGACCAATGACGCATTCTGCCCGACTTTGAAAGGCGCAACTAAAACCGATTTATCGCCCAATATTGAATCAGTGATGGAAATCGTCATTGACGGTTTAACCAAAGAAGATATTGATAATGCCATGCGCGTCGGCATACAGGCGGTGTGTGATTTGGGCGCGGCAGAGGGCATTGAACGCATCAGCGCGGGTAATTACGGCGGTAAACTAGGGCCGTTCCACTTTCATTTACAGGAGATTATGGCATGAGCGCATTAACTTTTACGTTGAAAACGCAACCTGTGCAACGTGTCGATATGTCGCCGTTAGTGTGTCAAACGTTACAGGGTTTGAGTATTGCCGACATTGCCGCGCAGGAATTACAAAGCGGCAAACGTAAATTTCGTGTCGATGAATTGTTCACTATCGACGGCTCAGACGCGCAAAACATTGTCATTAAAAACAGCATTGAAAAGCTGGATTTTATCGGCAAAGAACTGGACGGCGGCACGATTACTGTTGAAGGTGATGCCGGTGCGTATTTAGGCATGAGCATGAAAAAAGGCGAGATAAAAGTCTCAGGCAATGCGGGTTTATACGCCGCCTGTGAAATGAAAAATGGTTATCTGGAAGTGTCGGGCAATGTCGGCGATTTTTTAGGCGCGGCATTACCCGGCAATAAAAAGGGTATGAAAGGCGGCATTATTTTAGTCAAAGGCAACGCAGGTCAGCGCGTGGGCGACCATCTCCGCCGTGGTTTGATTTTAATCGAAGGCAACGCAGGCGATTATTGTGGTTCACGCATGACCGCAGGCACAATCGCCGTCATGGGCAACACAGGCAGATATTTAGGCTACGCGATGCGACGCGGTACATTATTACTCTGGAATGCGCCGCAACTATCCGCCAGTTTCAACGATTGCGGTGCGCACACCTTGGCATTCTTACCGATTTTATTTAACTCGTTTAAAGCCTTAAATTCAAAATTCGCCGATGGGTCAGTGGGATTTAATCGCGTACAACGCTACGCAGGCGATATGGCAGAAATCGGGCAGGGTGAGGTGTTGGTTAAGTTAAACTAATAGTCAGTCCATTTTATTCTGATGTGTGCAATAAAGACCTGCGAGGTTTTTAAAACCTCGCAGGTTCAGTCACGTTCCCTGTCATAACCAAACTGAGATTAATTCTACAATAGCGCGGTGGTTCTACGCCTCGGTATTCTCAGTCCAGTTAAAATTTTTTAGCTGTTCTATTGTGATTAACCGAAAGCGTTTCGTTGTATCGCGGCACTCAATAAAGTGATTACCTTCTGGGTATGTACCCTTGGTATAGGTGTTGCTTCTGTTATTGTGAATAGAGCGTTCAATATATTCTGCAACAGCGATGTAGTGACCGTTTAATTGCTTTCTATGCAGTTTATTAATGATTCTTTTAGCCGCTTCGTCTGGTTGAATGGACAAAATGGCGTGGAACTCCGTTGCATTAGAGGGTTCTTTCTTTTGTGCTAAGACTGAAATACGGTCGATTTTTCCAGGTTTACTGAATATGCCCCCTTTTAGCGCGGGTTTTATAAACTGTAGAATTTGTTTATAGGTCGTATTTTTGGGTATGTATTTCAAAATGACTTGCGTAGAAGAGTGCGTGTCGTAATGCGAGGTAGGAGGCAAAGGCTGAACTTCATTATTTTCTTGCCATAATACCCAGTAAATTTCACATTGATCTTGCTTGCCTTTTAGGTTGGTACTTTTAAAGGGTCGGGTTTGATTTTGTAATGTGGCAGGAAGGGCGGCAAATGTTGCGGCAGTGGTCATGATTTGATCCGTTTTGGCAATTCCTGCAACACGCGCCGCTACATTAACCGTGTCACCAAACACATCATCAGCTTCACAAATAACAACACCATAATGAAAGCCTATACGAATGGATAAGGGTTGTTTTGAATCTTCCCTGCTGTTTTTTACCGCATTTTGCATAGCACAGGCGGCATTTAGCGCGGCTTTGGCATCAGGGAAAGTACACATGATTTCATCGCCGATGGTTTTAATCAGTGTACCTTTATAAGGTGCAATTTGACTACTCATGGTCTTAATGCAGTTGGCGGTAAAATGACGTGCTAAATCATCACCGATGTTGTCGTAAAGTGAGGTGCGGCCACAAATATCAGCAAACAGTACGACAAGTTTTTCGGTGGTTTGTTCTACGCTGATTAAAGATTTCACCTCGCGACCACTCTTAAAATTTCTATCAATAATAGGCACAAGGCTTAGAACAACGGTGAGATTAAGCGCGAACATCCAGCTATCAATTGTCCACATAGCAGACTCTTTATCAATGCGAAAATTCTCATGTAGTTGTGCGCTTAACTTGGCAGTTAAGGTGATGAATGGAATTGGGAAGGGAGCTGAATTGTTTTTTAACAGCGTATCAGGAATATTGTCTGTTGCAGATAAAACCCATAAATAAATTTCTGTCTTGAATTGATCTTGTGCATAATTATTAAGAACAGCTTGAAGTCGCACAGGCTCATGAATGATGTCAATACCATGTTCATGAAGTGCGTTCCGTAATAAATATCGTGCATTGTTGTTCATATAAATTCTAAATAGATTAAATCCGATAAGTAAAAAATTTTGGTAGTGCTACAGATATAATGCTAGACGTAAGGGGGTTTAGGTTTTGCCTGCACCCGATGTTTATTACTCGCGAAATTTTTTCTTCGTTAGAAAACGTGTCTTTCAAATAATACTGAAATTAAGATGCTACTACTATGTGGTGTTCGACTTTTTCTATAACGTATAATCATGCAAATATTAACTTTAACGTGATTTTTTATTATCGCCTAGAAAAATAGAAAAGACCATTATCTAAAATGGGGTATTAAAAGATAGCAAATGCACTATGTGTTAATGTTGGGAACTCCTAGCTCATTCCAGCTGACAATTTAAAGCGTGGTATTTATGATTAAATTCTTCCGATTACTGCTCATCACCTTGTTATTAAGCCTGTCGGCTTGTAGCACAGACCCGCAAAAAACAACCTTCACCCTGTTACAACTCAATGATGTCTATGAAATTTCACCATTAAATGGCGGTAAGACGGGCGGCTTGGCGCGTGTGGCTACTTTGCAAAAACAATTGAAAGCAGCCAATCCGCATACTTATGGCATTTTGGCGGGTGATTTGCTCAGTCCTTCGGCTATCGGTACGGCGAAAATCAACGGTAAGCGGTTGGCGGGTAAGCAGATGATTGATATTTTTAATCATCTGCACTGGGATTATATAACGTTTGGTAATCATGAATTTGATATAGGTAAAGATGCTTTGCTGGAACGCTTGGCTGAAACCAAGTCGGTGTTTTTTTCGTCCAATGTGTTTGATAACAGCACACAAAAACGGTTTCCCCATACTCAGGAAAGGGTGATTTTGCAGGTGGAGGGTGTCAAAATTGGTTTAATCGGTATTACCTTGCCCGAATTGAAACCTGATTTTGTCGCGATTCCAGACCCGTTTATCGCCGCACAAGCCGCCATCAAAAAATTAAAACCGCACGTTGATATGATTGTCTTGGTCACGCATCAAAATTTTACCGATGATATTCGTTTTGCGGAAAAATTACAGGATGTGGATTTAATTATCGGCGGGCATGAACATGAAAATATGTATTTGTTTCGTGGCGCAAACTTAGTGCCGATTACCAAAGCCGATGCGAATGCTAAATCGGCATTTGTCCATAACATCAGCGTTGATAAACAAACGGGGCAAAAAACCATAGATTCTAAACTGGTGTTTTTGGATGAGTCCGTGCCGTTGGATGCTGAAACTGAGGTGTTGGTAAAGCAATGGGAGCAGAAAGCCTTTGATTTATTTAAACAACAGGATTTTAATCCTGAGCGGGTGGTCGGTCACAGTAGCGTTGCTTTGGATGGTTTAGAGTCCAGTGTCAGAAACAAAACCACTGCGTTGACTGATTTATTGGCGCAGGCGTTTTTACACGCTTATCCAGAAGCGGATGTGGTGTTGTATAACAGCGGTTCGATACGCATAGATGATGTGTTACCCGCAGGTGTAATCACTGAATATGATGTGATAAAAATCATGCCGTTTGGTGGCAATCTCAATATGGTGCAGATGTCTGGCGAGTGGGTGGAAAAAGCACTCAATGCCAATAAACAAAACCGTGGTAAAGGCAGTTTTTTACATTTTGCTAAAGTGACGCAGGACAATGGGCGATGGTTGATTAATCAGCAAGCTATTGATGCTAAAAAACTTTATAAAGTGGTCACTACCGATTTTCTGCTGGAAAAAGGCGATAACGGGTTGGAGTTTTTAACATTAAAGAATAATCCCCGCATTAAACGCTTGGATGTAGCCCCGATTGATGTTAGAAAAGCACTGATTCAAGAACTGATGTTATTGAATAAAAAATGAAGCTCAGGGGGTGTATTAAAACAGTGATAACTATAAAACAACAATAAAAACAGCGGTCGCGGATAGCGTGGTCAAACTAATTTAGAACGAGGAGAGTAATTTATGATGTCTCAAGCATCAGTAATCATGGCGTTATTAATGGGACTTGTCGGGGTCGGATTTGTCATCTGGCATACCAAAAAAGTCCTGAGTTACGATACAGGCAGTCATGCCATGCAGGTAATCGCATTGGCTATTCAAGAAGGTGCGTCGGAATTTTTACGACGTGAATATCGCGTGATAGCAGTTTTTGTACTGATTGTGGCAGTCATTCTTGCCATCTTTCAACATTGGCAAACCTCATTGTGTTTTGTGGTCGGTGCGATTGCTTCGGCAGGTGCGGGCTATTTAGGTATGTATGTTGCCGTGCGTGCCAACGTGCGTACTGCATCGGCTGCCAGTCGCGGCTTACATGAAGGCTTGCGCGTTGCCTTCGGTAGCGGCGCGATTATGGGTATGTCGGTGGTGAGTTTTAGCTTAATCGGCATGACGGTGTTGTTTTTAATCTTTAACGGCGATCCTGACCAACTGGTGTATGTGACAGGTTTTGGTTTTGGTGCCAGCTCTATCGCGTTATTCGCCAGAGTGGGCGGCGGTATTTATACCAAAGCGGCGGACGTGGGCGCGGATTTGGTCGGTAAAGTGGAAAAAGGCATCCCCGAAGATGATCCTCGCAATCCTGCCGTTATTGCTGATAACGTGGGCGATAATGTCGGTGACGTTGCTGGTATGGGTGCGGATTTATTTGAAAGTTATAGCGGTTCGATTATTGCAGCGGCTACCTTGGGCGCGGTGATTGGTGGCAATCATGCGGCGGCATTTATCGGCTTGCCCTTTTTAGTTGCCGCAGTCGGGGTTATTTCCAGCCTGTTCGGTATTTATATCGTTATCGGCGAAGAGCAGGATGTGACTCATGCCAGACCATTTTCAGATGAATCTGTTATGGGGCGTATTCATCACTTCTTAAGAAAACAAGTCGCTAAAATTGATGAAAAAGCCAGTTTAGAAGAGTTATTGGCAGCCTTACGCCGTTCCGTGTGGGGTGCGTCTGTCATCGTCTTGGGTCTGACCTTAATTGCGGTATTAATTTCTGGCGTTAGCTTTAATTATTGGTTAGTGATTGTAGTGGGTTTGATTGCAGGTAACGCTATTGCGTATGTCACTGAATATTTCACTGCCTACACCGAAAAGCCCACCTTATCTATTGTTCAGGCTACGCAAACAGGCGCGGCAACGACTATTATTCAAGGTTTGGCGGTCGGTATGATGAGTACCGTATTACCCGTATTAATCGTTGCAGTCGCTATTTTGCTCAGCATCTGGTTAGGTCATAAAGCCGATCATTCAATTACCGCAGGTCTGTACGCAGTTGCGTTAGCAGGTGTCGGTATGCTCAGCACATTGGGTGTCACACTCGCAACTGATGCCTATGGCCCGGTGGCTGATAATGCGGGCGGTATCGCAGAAATGAGCCATTTACCCAGTGAAGTGCGTCATCGTACTGATGCGCTGGATAGCTTGGGCAACACCACAGCGGCAACAGGTAAAGGCTTTGCGATTGGTTCAGCGATTTTAACGGCGTTGGCGTTATTAGCGGCGTATGTCACAGCGGCAAAAATCGAGCATTTAAACCTGCTAGATCCCACCATGCTACCCGGAATTTTAATCGGCGCAATGATGCCGTATTTATTTTCCGCCTTAACCATGACCGCAGTCGGTAAAGCCGCACAAGAAATCGTCGTTGAAGTGCGTCGTCAATTTCTCACCATTGAAGGCTTAATGGAAGGCACAGGCAAACCTGATTACGCCGCTTGTGTCGGTATCAGTACCGAAACTGCGTTAAAAGAAATGATTATTCCAGGTACATTAGCGGTAGTTGTGCCATTAGTCGTTGGCATGATATTAGGCAAAGAAGCCCTTGCAGGTATGCTGGTCGGCACGATGTCATCAGGCTTTCTATTAGCCGTCATGATGGCCAATGCAGGCGGCGCGTGGGATAACGCGAAAAAATTCATCGAAACAGGACAGCACGGCGGCAAGGGTTCAGAATCGCATAAAGCCGCAGTGGTTGGCGACACCGTGGGCGATCCGTTCAAAGATACCAGCGGCCCTGCGTTAAACATCCTGATTAAATTAATGAGTATCGTGAGCCTAGTGTTCGCAACCTCATTTGGTTCAGGTTGGTTCAGCTTCTAATTGTTACATCCAGACCTGTGAGGTTTCAAAAACCTCGCAGGTCTATAGAATAGCAAGCGTTATAAGGGATAGTTGTAATCCATTATTAGCGGTGCGTGATCGGAAAAACGCTCGTCTTTGTAAATAGATGTCGCGGTTACTTTGTCTTTCAGCGATTCACTGATGACTTGGTAATCAATGCGCCAACCGACATTTTTTGCCCACGCTTGTCCTCGGTTTGACCACCATGTGTATTGTTCGGCTTCTTGATTGATGAGTCTGAACGCATCCAGCCACTGTCCATTTGCATATAAAGCATCCAGCCATGCGCGTTCTGCGGGTAAAAAGCCTGAATTTTTTTGATTACCGCGCCAATTTTTCAAGTCTATGTTGTGATGGGCAATATTCCAGTCGCCGCAAATAATAAAATCTCTGCCTTCATGAATACGTTGTTGTAAATAAGGCAGTAGGCGGTCTAGTAGGCTGAATTTAAAGGCTTGCCGTTCTTCACCCGATGAGCCTGAGGGCAGGTACAGGGAAATAACGCTGAGGTTTCCAAATTGGGCTTCAATGAAACGCCCCTCGTTATCAATATCCGTCCAGCCTAGACCTTTAATTATCTGGTCTGGTTGTTTTTTGCAATATAAGGCTACGCCGCTATAGCCTTTTTTTTCAGCATCATGATAAAAACAGTGGTAGTTATCGGGGCAGAAAATATCCGTATCAAGCTGGTGTGTTTGCGCTTTAGTTTCTTGCAGGCAAATAACGTCCGCATCTTGTTGTTGCATCCAAGTAAAAAAGCCTTTGCGTTCCGCCGAGCGTATACCGTTGGCATTTAGGGTAATAATACGCATATTGATGAATTAGGTTGCGAATAAGTGATTAAATCCGTATTATACTCGGTTCTTTAATCAAGTATGTAGCCCCTTTGTGGGTAATGTGAAAGTGATATGAAACCAGAAATTCATCCTAATTATAAACAAATTACTGTGACCTGCGGTTGTGGTAATGTTTTTACGACTGGCTCTGTGTTAACTAAGGATTTGCAGATAGAGGTTTGCTCTTCTTGCCATCCTTTTTATACAGGCAAACAACGTGTTGTTGATACAGCAGGTCGTGTTGATAAATTCCGTAAAAGATACGGTAAATAAGTCTTTCAGGTTTTTGCCTGAAAAAGAACTGAACTGGTGGAAAATTTTCTGGTCAGTTGGTTGTAAAAGTCATCATAAGAATACAAAAAATCAGCTATTCGGCTTACGGGTAGCTGATTTTTTTTGCCTGAAAAAACGTCATTAGGTGGTGAGTTAAGCCTGTTGCTGTGATATTAATGACTTCCAGTCAGGTCTAAAAGTAATTAACCCGCTTACCCCCGTCCCTTTATGTTTATCGTGCCGCTAAGTCGCGTTATCTGCCACTCGTTTATTTTATTTTCTACCGCCGAGTTACCGCTACTCGCTTTGTTATGGTCTATACTCCAATCATTAAAAATAGAGTGCCTCTGGTTGCAGAGGGTTACATCAGCAAGCATCCAGTGTTGCTGTTAATGTAACAAGTGTAATGCAGTATTTTTGTCGAATAATTTTTAGCATTTGAAAAAACTACTATACTCATTTCTAAAGGAAATTAAATTTTGCATCAGCTGGCAATAAAATCAGCCAATATTGCAATTTTGAATCACATTAACGATTAAGCTTTTAAGGGTGTGTAATGAGCTGGTTTAGTCACAAACAGGATTCCGTTCTTAGTATTGATATAAGTTCAGCCGCTGTAAAGTTACTGGAATTAAGCAGGGTGGGTACGCGCTACCGCGTCGAAAGCTATGCTGTGTCTCCTTTGCCTCAGGATGCTGTGATTGATAAAAATATTGCCAATGTCAATTTGATAGCTGACGCAGTAAAAGCAGCGGTCAAGCAATCCGGCACTAAGGTAAAACAGGCAACTGTGGCTGTGTCGGGTTCTGCGGTAATGACAAAAATTATCACGCTGGATGCCTCACTCAGTGACGATGAGATGGAAGAGCAGATTATGCTGGAGGCCGATCAATATGTGCCTTATCCGCTCGATGAAATTAACTTTGATTTTGAAGTGCAAGGCATCAATGAAGGCAATCCTGAAATGGTTGATGTATTGCTTGCCGCATCACGACGGGAAAATGTCGATGATCGCGTTGAAGCCTTATTAAAAGCAGGCTTAAAAACGCGGATTGTCGATGTAGAAGCGTTTGCGATGGAAAATGCGTTTTCATTGTTGTCTGAGCAGTTTGTTGATTCAGTCGATGGGCATACATTCGCCATTGCAGATATAGGGGCGACGATGGCAACCTTAAATGTACTGCATGATCGACGCGCAGTGTATGCCAGAGAGCAGGTGTTTGGCGGTAAACAACTCACCGAAGAAATTCAGCGGCGTTATGGTCTGTCCTACGAAGAAGCAGGGCTGGCAAAAAAACATGGCGGCTTACCTGATAACTATACGGCAGATGTACTCGATCCCTTCAAAAGAGCAATGGTTCAGCAAATTCAGCGGTTATTACAGTTTTTTGTGGCATCAGCTGCCAACAGAGGCATTGATGGTGTGATTTTGGCGGGTGGCTGTGCCTCTATTCCAGGTATTGAAAAAATGGTTGAAAAAAGTCTGGATGTGCCGGTTCACATTGCTAATCCATTCGTCAACATGGCTCTATCCAATAAAATAAAACCTCAGATATTAAGTAATGATGCACCTGCCATGATGATTGCGTGTGGCTTGGCATTAAGGAGTTTTGATTAATGGCCAAAATCAATTTGCTTCCTTGGCGGGAGGAGTTGCGTAAGCAAAAAAAGAAAGATTTTCTAACCGTAATGGGGCTGTCAGTGTTGCTTACGCTGGTTATCTTTGCTTTTGTTCATACGCATATTCAAGGTCTGCAAGAATATCAGGAAGCCAGAAATAAAATACTCGAAGACGAAATAGTCAGGCTGGATCAGAAGCTGGGCGAAATTAAAAATATTGAAGATACCAAAAATAAATTGCTGGCGAAAATAGATCTGATTCAAAAGTTACAGGAAAGTCGTCCCGAAGTCGTGCATTTGTTGGATGAAATTCCCAGAAATACACCTGATGGCGTTTTTCTCAGCAAATTTTCTCAAACAGGACAAGCATTGGTCTTTGAAGGTAAGTCCCAATCTAACGCACGGGTCTCTGCTTTTATGCGGGCGATTGATGGCTCAAACTGGTTAAAAGCTTCCATGTTGGAGGAGATTAAAGCAGAGGATGCTAAATCTACTCAAAGTAATTTCAGGCTGAAAGCAACATTGGGTAAGCAAAACGTTGATGCGACTAAAGTAGACGCTACTAAATAAAGGTGCATGATGAATCTGTCAGAAATTAATTGGGATCCTAATGCAGCGGGAACATGGCCGCTAGCCGTCAAAGCCGCCGTGATATTCGTTGTTTGCGCCTCGGTTGCAGGTGCAGGTGTCTATCTGGATACACTGGATCAAATAGCCGCACTTGAAGCGGTTCAACAAAAAGAGACGGAATTAAGGACGACTTTTGAGGGTAAGCAGGCAAAAGCAGCAAACTTGCCAGATTACCAGTATCAATTGACACAAATTGAAGCGTCATTAGATGAAATGATTAAACAAATGCCCACCGAAGCCGAAGTGGCCAGTTTGTTGGTTGACATTTCACAAACGGGCTTGGCGAGTGGATTAGAGTTTAAGCTGTTTAAGCCTGAAGCCGCTGTTCTTAAGGATTTTTATTATGAACTGCCTATTAAGATTGAGGTAACAGGAAAATACGAAGAGTTGGGTTTGTTCGTTAGTGGTCTGGCCTCTCTACCTCGGATTGTTACCATTCATGATGTCGATATTTCTCCTGAAGAAGGCAAAGACGGCATCTTAAAAATGAAGGCGACCGTCAAAACCTATAACGAAGCTGCAAGCACTAATCCAGCTGATGTTGCCAAGAAAAAAAGTAAGAGAGGAAGCAAACCATGACACAGTGTAAACCGCTATTGTTGCATCGCAAGCTGATGGGCTGTGTTGTGTTGCTGACGTTGCTGACAGGCTGTAGCGAGGATGACTTTTCCGATTTAAATCAGTATATCGCAGAAGTTAAAGTAAGACCTAAAGGCACTATTAAGCCGTTACCCGAAATTAAAGTAGTTGAGCCGTTTATATTTAAACCTGAAGATTTGCGTGACCCGTTTAAACCCATAAAACCTGTTGAGGTGGCTGGTGAAGGTGCTGGTTCTTCAACAGGTGGCGGCATAAAGCCCGATACTTTGCGCCGTAAAGAAGAGTTGGAAGCGTTTCCTGTAGAGACTTTAAAAATGATTGGTACTGTGAATATGAAATCGAATTTATGGGCATTAGTAAAATCGGCTGATAAAACCGTTTATCGTGTTCGGCAGGGTAATTATATGGGACAAAATTACGGAAAAATTATTCGTATCAGTCCGGATAAAATTGAATTAATGGAAATAGTGCCTGATAAACCAGGAACATGGCGTGAACAGCAGCTATCGGTTATGTTGACAGATGAACAAGGGGGTAAGTGATGAGTAATAAACAAGGTGGCGTTATGTTTAATCAAGTGGAGAAATCTTTATACAGCTACGCTGTGGGGTTATTTTTACTCTTTGCTCTTTGTGTTCCTGTTAGAGCGGGAGCTGTTAGTCTGTCAAATGTCGGTGTTGTCGCCTTGGCGGACAGTAAATTACAGGTGCAACTGGAAATGACTGGTGGTGCGGCTACGTTGCCAAAAGTCTTTCAAACCACCAATCCTGCCAGAATTGCGCTGGATTTTGAGAATGTGAGCAACGCACTAAGTAAAAAAATGTACCCTATTAATCATGGGGCGGTCAGTAATATTTATGTGGCTGCAACAGGAAACAGAATTCGTGTTGTTATCAATTTACTGGACTCATTGCCGTTTGAAACCACGGTGGTCGGCAACAAAGTGCTGTTAACGTTACAGACTACATCGGCAGCAGCTGTTGCACCGCCTATACCTCAAGCGGCGATGCAAAAACCTAACTCTTTACCATTACCCGCCATGCCCGCAACCGCGCGTTTTAACCCATCAAAAAAATCGGTTATTCCTGCATTGATGCCTGAACAGGCGATTAGCGGTTTTGATTTTAAACGGGGAGAAAAAGGCGAAGGACGTATTCTGATTTCGTTGGCAAGCCCCAATACGATTGTTAATACTAAAGAGCAGGGCGGAAAAGTTATATTAACTTTTGTTAATACGCGCTTACCCAGCAATTTGTCAAAGAGATTGGACGTATCTGAGTTTGCCACGCCTGTTAAGTCCATTGATGCTATCTCCTCAGGCAATGAAACGACGTTATCCGTCACGATGCAGAATAAACTTTATGATTATTCTTCCTTTCAATCCAACGGCTTGTTAACGATTGAGTTTCGACCCTTAACCGAGGGCGAGAAACAGGCAATGGAAAGATCGCGGACGAAATATACAGGGGATCGCTTATCGTTGCATTTTCAGGAAATTGAAGTGCGCAGTGTTATCGCGATTCTGGCTGAATTTACAGGACAAAATGTAGTGGCGGGTGATGATGTCACAGGTACAATTACCCTCAAACTGGATGATGTACCTTGGGATGAGGCGTTGGATTTCATCATGATGACTAAAGATCTGGGCAAGTATGAAACAGGCAACGTCACGCTGATTTCACCATTGGACAGAATTAGAACCTATAAAGAAAAACAACGTGCCACCGAAACAGTGGTCGCGGCATTAGATCCGTTAATGACGGAGTATATTAAAATTAATTACGCCAGTGCGGGAGCAATGGTTTCACTGTTGTCTGGTAAGAGCGCAGGAGTAAATACTTGCGGTGCAACAACAAGCAGTGCGACACCAATAAGCACCACTACTTCTTCTGCGCCACCTGCTGCCACAGGTACGGGTACGGGTACTGGTAGCGATTCAGATTCAACTGGCGGCACAGGCACTACAGGCGGTGATACTGTTGGAGGTAATGCAAACGGGTTAGGTGCGTTGTCCGCTCGCGGTACAGCAGTGGTTGACCAAAGAACCAATACTCTCATTGTTCGTGATACGGCAAACCGTTTAGAGGGCATTAGAAGCCTGATTCACAGACTAGACGTTCCTGTTCAGCAAGTGATGATTGAGTCCAGAATAGTGATTGCCACCAATAACTTTGTTAAAGAACTGGGTGTTAAATTTGGCACCGCAAAAGTGGCAGATTATGGTAGTCAAACACAGTTTGGTGTAGGTGGTACTGCGTCTGGTTCTGGTATGACTGGAAGATTACCAACAACTTCCACACCTGGTGGTATTTTCGTTGGCCCGGCAAGTGCAAATAGTGGCATGATGGGGCAATTAGTTGATCTTGGGGTTTCGGGTACGCCTATGGGCGCATTGGGTATGACACTGGTGCGCGGCGCGGATTATGTGCTAAATCTTGAGCTGCAAGCCTTGCAGTCACAAGGTAAAGGAGAGCTTATTTCCAATCCTCGCGTGATGACCTCTGACCGTTGTCAGGCAATTATCAAGCAAGGTGTTCAGATTCCTTACGCATCATCTCAAACAGGCGCAGGTGGCGCACAAGCAGTGGCAACGACTGTCTTTGTTGATGCGGTGTTGGAACTGGATGCTACGCCACAGATTACACCGAACGGCAGTGTCATTATGAAACTCAACATCACCAAAAACTCTCCAGGTACACAAACGCCTACGGGTCAAATCGCCATCGACAAAAGAGAGATTCATACTAACGTTCATGTGTTAGATGGTGAAACGGTCGTACTGGGTGGGATTTTTGAGGAAGTGATTGCAGATAATGTCAATAACGTCCCTTTCTTTTCTGATTTACCAGGTGTCGGCTTTCTGTTTAAAAACAGCAAAAAGCAGGATGATAAGACTGAATTATTGATTTTCGTCACACCAAAAATCGTTAAAGATAACCAAGCCAGCTATTGATAGCTTCTACTTAACGTGAAAAGGGGGCATAATGCCCCCTTTTTTTGATGTGTAACTTAACAAAATAAGCAGAGCAATTCATGTCGCGATTCGAGAATATATATTTAATTGGCCTCATGGGTGCAGGAAAAACCACCATAGGTCGCCAATTGGCAAGAACCCTTAAATTGCCTTTTTATGACAGTGATAAGGCAATTGAAGAAAGTACAGGCGTTGATATTCCAACTATTTTTGAGTTTGAAGGTGAGGAAGGTTTTCGGGATAGAGAGCAAAAAATGATCCAGCAACTCACCAAAATGGACGGTATTGTGTTAGCCACAGGTGGCGGCGCGATATTGCGCGAAGAAAATCGCCAATTATTAAAAGAAAACGGTTTTATCGTTTATTTGCAATGTTCAGTAGATCGTATACTGGAACGCACCCGCCGCGATACCCAACGCCCTTTATTAAATACCGCTGAACCCAGAGAACGCATAGAATCGTTATTTGCCCAGCGCGAACCACTGTATTTAGCGTGCGCCGATTATAAGATTGATACAGGCGTGTTGCAGAGTAAAGTTGTTGTCAATCACATTTTAGAAGAATACAAATCGGTTCATCGCTAACAGTATGAAAGTATTACAAGTAGAGCTCGGTGAGCGCAGTTACCCTATTTTTATCGGCTCTGATTTACTCAGCCAACCCACCTTATTAACCCAGCATATTAAAGCCAAACAAGTATTGGTGGTCACTAACAGCACTATCGCGCCGTTATATCTGGAGTCTGTGTTACAACAGTTATCTGATTATTGTGTGGAAACCGTGATTCTGCCCGATGGTGAGCAGTACAAAACGCTGGAATACGTCACGCATATTTTCGATAAATTACTGACACAAAAATTCAGCCGTAACAGTACCCTGATTGCTTTAGGTGGTGGCGTGATTGGTGATATGGGCGGTTTTGCTGCCGCGTGTTACCAGCGTGGTATTGCTTTCATACAAATACCAACCACGTTATTGGCACAAGTGGATTCCTCAGTGGGTGGTAAAACAGGCGTTAATCATCCATTAGGCAAAAACATGATCGGTGCGTTTTATCAGCCGCAATGTGTGCTTGCCGATGCCAGCGTATTGGATACGTTGGATGATAGACAATTATCGGCTGGATTGGCTGAAGTCATTAAATACGGGTTAATCAGGGATGCGGAATTTTTCGTGTGGCTGGAAGACAATATGCCTGCGTTATTAGCCAGAGATAAAGCTGCCTTAGCTTATGCTATTGAACAATCCTGTTTAAATAAAGCCCAAGTGGTTGCCGAAGATGAAACCGAAACAGGTGTGCGTGCCACATTGAATTTAGGTCACACGTTTGGTCATGCCATTGAAACAGGCTCAGGTTACGGTAATTATCTGCATGGCGAAGCGGTAGCGATTGGCACTTGCCAAGCCGCCGATTTATCACGCCGTAAAGGCTGGTTGACCGATGCTGATGTAAACCGAATTATTGCCCTTTTTGAGCGAGCCAACTTACCGACTACTCCACCTAAGGCACTCGATAGCAATCGCTTTCTGGAACTCATGTCGGTTGATAAGAAAAATATTGATGGGCAGATTCGCCTTATCCTGTTAGAAAAAATCGGTTTAGCCACTTTGCCGATTTATGTGGCTCAAGACTTGTTAGAGATGACACTGAAAACTTATGGTAGAGAATGAAGAGGTCACCTATCAGCTGACACATCAAAATCCTGTTGATTATTCCCTGATAACACAAGAACGTACCGAAAAACTAGAGCTGCTAATTCATTTACTGGGCAATTCAACTAGCCCCATTGTGTTGTGCGGTTCTAAAGGGGTAGGTAAAACAACTTTATTAAAAGTATTTCAATACCAGCTTAACCCATCATGGCAAATGTGTTTAATAAAGGGCAGGGCGGATTTAAGTGTTGAGCAGATAGAATCTCAGCTGATTGCGATCATTTCACACACACAAACCGTAGAGCATTTTTTTGCTTTGCTGGCTGAGCAAGATAAAAAAATAGTGTTAATCATCGAGAATGCGGGTCGTTTAGTACCGTATCTAATCAGTACACTCGTTGATTATGCCGCACAACATCCGCTGCTTAAAATTATTTTTGTGCTGACGCATGATGATTTGGCGATAAAAGCCTGTTCTGATAGTGCGATAGAAGACTGTCATATTATTGAAATTAAGCCACTGTCCGAAGCACAATGCGGCGATTTTTTACAGCATTTGGCACTAAAGTCCACGCTTAAAATACCGCTTCACAGTATTACTGATGGCATGATAGCGAGTCTTTATCAGCAAACACATGGCATTCCAGCAAAAATTATTGCGCAGTTACCGATGCTGAGTCGTCCGAAAAAAAACAAACCAACAGCAGGTTGCTTTCCCATTGTTCTATTGGGTTTATTGGTCGTCTGGCTGGTACTGTGGGTTTTGTCTGGACATAATACGCCCAGCTTGGCACCGCTCAATTCGCTATTAAAATTACTCACAGACCGATAATTAAATACCATGACTCTTTTAAAAAATGATACTTTCATTAAAGCCCTGTTAAAGCAACCTGTCGCTTACACACCCGTGTGGATGATGCGCCAAGCAGGACGCTATTTGCCTGAATACCGCCAAGTACGCGAACAAGCGGGCAGTTTTTTAAATCTATGTACTAATCCCGAACTCGCCTGTGAAGTGACCTTACAGCCGTTGCGCCGTTTTGATTTTGATGCAGCGATTTTATTTTCCGACATACTCACTATTCCCGATGCAATGGGGTTAGGTCTGTATTTTACCGAAGGCGAAGGGCCAAAATTTCACCATCCACTACGCACGGCGGCAGATGTTGAAAAATTGCCCATTCCTGACCCTGAGCTGGAGCTGGGTTATGTGATGGACGCAGTGCGCTTAATTCGTAAAAATTTGGCGGGTAGCGTGCCGCTGATTGGTTTTTCGGGCAGTCCGTGGACGCTGGCAACCTATATGGTCGAAGGCGGCAGCAGCAAAAGTTTTCACCGTGTCAAAGGCTTGATGTATGAACAACCCAAAGTCATGCACGCTTTGCTTGATAAACTGGCGCAATCGGTAGCGAGTTATTTGAATGCGCAAATTGCCGCTGGCGCACAAGCGGTGATGTTATTTGATACTTGGGGCGGCGTACTGAGTACCGAAGATTATGCGGAATTTTCCTTGTACTATGCGAAACAAATTCGTAGCTTGTTGAATACCAACGTGGATGGGCAGCAAATACCCACCATTTTATTCAGCAAAGGCTGTGGGCAATGGTTAGAAGCGATGACTGATGCAGGTTACGATGCGCTGGGTTTGGATTGGCAAACTGATATAGCCAATGCGCGTGCTAGAGTCGGGCATCAAGTGGCATTACAAGGCAATATGGATCCGATTGCGTTATATGCGCAACCTGACATTATTACTGAAAAAGTAAAAACTATTCTGCACAAATACGGTCACGGTTCGGGTCATGTATTTAACTTAGGGCATGGTGTTTTGCCCGACATTAATCCAGAACACGTTAAAGCAATGGTGGATGCTGTCCATCAATACAGTCCTGCTTATCATGCACAGGTGTAACATGAAATTATTAAAAATCTTTCTGGCAATCGGTTTGGTACTGGGCAATATCCCCGCTCATGCTGAAAAGGCAACTGACATTACTGTCTATCGTAGTCCGACCTGTAGCTGTTGCGGTAAATGGATAGAGCATTTAAAACAAAACAACTTTACCATCAAAGACATCCCTACCGAGGATATGCAAACCATTAAACACAAATACGGTGTCAATGACAACATGGCATCGTGCCATACTGCGGTCGTTAATGGTTATGTGGTTGAAGGTCATGTTCCTGCCGACGACATTAAAACCCTGTTAAAAACTAAACCTAAAGTAGTCGGTATCGCCGTGCCGCAAATGCCCAGCGGTACACCGGGTATGGAAATGGGTGGTAAAAAAGACGCATACAATGTCATCAGTTTCGACGCTGAAAACCACGAACAAGTCTTTAAAAGCCACGCCGAGTAGACATAATATTTTCAGGTGATACGCGAGCTTAAAAATCCGCTTTACTTTTTAATGAGAATCGTTATTATTAACACAAAATTGTTTTACTGGAGTCGTCCATGTATATTTGTGTTTGTAAAGCAGTAACTGATAAACAAATTAAAATCGCCATTGATAAAGGAGCGCGGACGCGCAGACAATTATATCAATGCACGGGAGCAGGAGATGTGTGCGGAAAATGTACCCGCCACATTAAACAGATGCTTGACGAAAACCTACCATCCGACCCTATAATGCAAGCTGCGTAATAATTTATCAATAATTGAAGGTGGCTTACTATGAAAGGCGACGTTAAAGTCATTGAGTTTTTAAATAAAGCTCTGGAAAACGAACTGACTGCAATTAATCAGTATTTTCTCCATGCAAAAATGTATAAAAACTGGGGCTTGGAAAAGCTCTATGCCAAGGAGTATCACGAATCCATTGATGAAATGAAACACGCCGATCAAATAATTGATCGTATTTTATTTCTGGAAGGTTTACCGAACTTACAAAATATCGGCAAAATTTTAGTAGGTGAAAACACCGAAGAAATGCTGGCTTGTGATTTAAAACTGGAATACTTGGCCGTTCCTGATTTAAAAGATGCCATCGTACACTGTGAAAATGTGCGTGATTATGTGTCGCGAGAATTGTTTGAACATATTTTAGAAAGCGAAGAAGAGCATATAGATTGGCTGGAAACCCAATTAGAGTTAATTGAAAAAATAGGTTTACAGAATTATCTTCAATCGCAAATGTAACCCCTGCTTGATGTGTCCTGAAAAGTCTTGACACATCATCTAGGTTATTAAAGCGGTCGATTTTTTGCAGTGTAAAGCCTTTATAACTAACTGACATAATCCATAATAAGCCTTTAATATCATAGCGATTGGTTCGATTTAACAGCCAAGTGTCACCATAATAAAACAATAAATATAAGCAGTGATTGGCAAACCCAAGTGCCATCGTTTGAGTTATTATGTTATTTTTTTACCAATTACTGCCGCCATGTCTCTTATTGCCCAACTTCAAGCACAATTAGCATCACTTCCTGAAACTTTACGCGGCACCGTTGCCGATGCTTTACAGCATTGGCATGACGCAGTAGAAAATATGGAATTACCCGCCGACATCCGCGATTCGTTAGTTAGAGTTTGGGCTTCCAGTGAATTTATTGCCATCAGTTGTACCCGCAAACCTGAGTTATTGCTGGATTTAATCAAGTCTGGCGATTTAACGCGCTGTTATGCTAGCGACTATTACGCCACCCGACTCAAGCAACTAGATATTGCCGACGAAGCCTCATTAATGACGATGTTACGCCACTTTCGCCGCCGTGAAATGGTGCGTATTGCGTGGCGTGATTTGGCGGGTTGGTCGGAATTAGCCGAAACATTGACTGAATTATCGTGGTTAGCCGATGCCTGCATTCAATTTGCGTTGGATTTTCTGTACACCCAAGCCTGTGAAAAACGCGGTACGCCGTTATTAGCCGATGGCACTCCGCAACAAATCATCGTGTTGGGTATGGGTAAATTAGGCGCGTTTGAGCTGAATTATTCGTCCGATATAGATCTGATTTTTGCTTATCCCGAAGATGGGGTATTACCCGACCGCAAAGCCACCAGTTACGGCGAATTTTTTACCAAGTTGTGCCAGAGTCTGGTGCGGGTATTGGATGATATTACCGTTGACGGTTTTGTATTTCGTACCGACATACGCTTGCGTCCTTATGGCGATAGCGGCGCGGTGATTATGACCTTTGACGGCATGGAAAATTATTACCTGACCCAAGCGCGAGAATGGGAACGCTACGCAATGATAAAAGCGCGGCAAGTGGCAGGCGATTTTGTTCAAGGTAAACAGTTAATGGCTATGCTGTCAGCGTTTGTTTATCGGCGGTATCTGGATTATGGCGCGTTTGAAGAATTGCGCTCTTTGAAAGCGCAGATTACCCAAGAATTACGCCGTAAAGACAAAATGGAAAACGTCAAGTTAGGGCCGGGCGGCATTCGTGAAGTGGAATTTATCGGGCAGGCGTTTCAACTGATACGCGGCGGTACGGAAAAACGGCTACAGACGCGCGGTATTATGGATGTATTGCAGTTGCTGGGTGAGTTGGAATTGATGAACCCGCAGGATGCTACGCAGTTACAGCAATCGTACTGCTTTTTACGCCGTGTCGAAAATCACATTCAGCAATATCAAGACAAACAAACCCACGATTTACCGACTAACGAAACCGTGCAGACTATTCTTGCGTATTCGCTCGATTATGCCGATTGGGCTGTTTTTAAAGCCGAACTGGATGCGGTACGCGCTCAAGTTCACGCGCTGTTCGATCAAATATTTTCCGTGTCCAAGCAAGAGGAAATCCAGCATCTTAATCAAAAAATCTGGCAAGGTGTTGCCGATGAGCAGGAATTATTGGACAACCTGGGTGAATATGGTTTCCGCCATCCGCAAGTTAGTCTTGCCGCGTTACAATATTTTAAAAACGCTCCCAGCATACGGCGGTTAAGCAGTAAAGGCGCGGGCGTATTGAATCGGCTGATGCCCCAGCTGATTGATGCCTTGCAAAACGTCACCAATCCCGATGAAACGCTGAACCGCATTCTGGATTTATTTGCCGCCGTTGCAGGACGCACGGTGTATTTATCGTTATTGGCAGAAAATCCGCACGCCCTCGCTCAATTAATCAAACTATCTTCCGCTAGTCCGTGGATTTGCGACCATCTTGCCTTGCATCCGATTTTGTTTGATGAACTGCTCGATATTCATTCCTTATACGCACCGCTGAAAAAATCTGATTTAAACGAGCAACTCGGCGTGTTGTTAGCTCCTGTTGAAGTGCAGGACTTGGAACGCCTGATGATTGTGTTGCGGCAATTTAAACAGCAACAAGTGCTGCGCGTCGCGGCGGCGGATTTGATGGGCGTATTGCCGCTGATGGTGGTGAGTGATTATTTAACCTATATCGCCGAATGTATTGTTCAACGAGTAGTAGACAGCGCGTGGTTGATGCTGACCGACAAACACGGTTATCCGCCCGAATGTCACGGCAGGTCGCAGGGTTTTGGTATTCTCGGTTTTGGTAAATTGGGCGGTATTGAACTGGGCTACGGCTCTGATTTGGACATGGTATTTTTATACGATTGCCCCGATGGCAACGCTTTAACCGACGGCGATAAACCCATATCAGCCGCGCAATTTTACGGGCGTTTAGGGCTGAAAATACGGCATATTTTAGACACTAAATTGTTGTCGGGCGTGTTGTATGAGGTCGATATGCGCCTGCGTCCATCGGGTGATTCAGGTCTGCTAGTCGCGCCAATCAGCAGCTATGAAGAGTATTACACCAGTCAGGCGTGGACATGGGAACATCAAGCCCTCGTCAGAGCGCGATTTATTGCAGATGATGAACGTTTAAAAACCGAATACGAAGCGATACGGCATCGGGTATTAAGTGTGCCGCGTGATAAAGCGCAATTGAAAATAGAAGTGCGCGAAATGCGCGAAAAAATGCGCACCGCACTGGCGACCAAAGAAAGCCATAAATTTGATTTAAAACAAAGCAAAGGCGGCATTGCCGACATTGAATTCATGGTGCAATTTTGCATCTTAGCCGAAGCGGCCGAACATCCGAGTTTAACCACCTACACCGATAACGTGCGCTTGCTGGAAGGCTTAAATACGCAAGGTATTATCAGCCAGCACACCGCCGATGTACTGAAAGCCGCCTATTGCACCTACCGCGACATGGGACACAAACAAGTATTACAAGGCGATACCGCCGTCATTGACGAAGCCGAAGTAGCGGATTTGCGCACCCAAGTGGAAGCGATTTGGCAGGAGATAATGGAGTAAGTGAGTTATCGCTAAGTGGCTTGCAAAAAGTCGGTTGTTACACATTACTCAAACCTGCGAGCAACTGTGTTAAAAATCAAGCTAAATCTGCAAAATTTGGATTCCATTCTGATTGATTTTTAACCATTGAATTCAGGGTAATCAGCAGTTTTCTCATGCAGGCGGTGAGGGCGACTTTTTCGGGTTTACCGCT
>JAUYBJ010000280.1 GCA_030693155.1 Methylococcales bacterium | reverse complement strand
TTATCCATCCCTATCGCCGCCCGACACTGCCTTTCTGTTTTTAAATCAGATAATCCCAATTTCATAGCCGTTTATTAGTCCTGTTTTATTGATAATAGTAATTATCTATTCTTATTTATTCTGGTGCAACAAGTCTAATGTTTTCTTTTTTCTTATAATGCCAATTAAAAAGAACTGCCGCTGATGAGCAGTTTAAATTATTCTCATTTATAATCATTTCTAAATCAGAATAATTTAGGTCATAAAAAGGTTGTTTCAAAAAATTTCTCCTAAACCACTATAAATAACAATGAAACGCTTATGCTGTTTCAGCATTAAGACTGGCTAAATCAATAACAAACCGATATTTGACATCGCTTTTTAACACTCTCTCGTAAGCCTCATTAATGTGTTGAATCGGAATTAACTCTATATCGGACGTAATGTTATGTGTCGCACAAAAATCTAGCATTTCCTGCGTTTCTTGAATACCGCCGATTAAAGAACCTGCAATAGAACGCCGTTTGGAAATCAGGCTGCCAACCGAAGGCGAAGGATGTGGATGATCTGGCACACCGATTAAACACAGCGTACCATCACGTTTTAATAAGTTGGTAAAAGCATCCAGATTATGCGAGGCGGCAACGGTATTTAAAATAAAGTCAAAACTCTGTATGTGAGCCGCCATTTCATCATCATTTTTAGAAATTACTACTTCATGCGCACCCAAACGTTTGGCATCTTCAACTTTGTTTGCCGACGTGGTGAATAAGACGACGTGCGCACCTAACGCACGGGCGAATTTAACGCCCATGTGTCCTAGACCGCCTAAACCGACCACACCGACTTTTTGACCTGCACCGATTTTCCAGTGTTTTAACGGGGAATATGTGGTAATACCTGCACATAACAAGGGAGCGGTAGCGGCTAAATCCATATTGTCAGCGATTTTTAACACAAAATCTTGCTCTACTACGATGTGATTGGAATAGCCGCCATAAGTGCTAACTGTACTGTTGCTGTGCGGGTCTGGACAGTTGTAAGTAAACACTGAGTGATTGCAATATTGCTGTTGTTGTTCGAGACAGTCTGGACAAGTACGGCAAGAGTCCACCATACAACCCACACCTACTTTGTCACCGATAGTAAATTTTTTAACTTCACTACCTAGGTTAATGACTTTACCGACAATTTCATGACCTGGCACCATCGGAAATGTGGCATTACCCCATTCGTCACGCACTTGATGAATATCGGAATGACAAACTCCGCAATACAGAATTTCAATTTGCACATCGGTAGCATTCAGCTCGCGGCGTTCAAATTCAAACGGTGCTAACGGGTCATGTGGGTTAAATGCGGCATACGCTTTGGCTTTTGACATGATAACTCCTAAGTTAAGACTGTGATAGTTTGATTAGCTATGGTAATTTTACGATAGCTCGTAAGATACGATATTTAACACACTTCCAAAATTACTTCTATGCGCCACCACACAAATGCCAAGCATCCACCCCCACAAAGGACATATTGTTTTTGTAGTTGCTTACGGAATATATCTTGCCACGATCATCGCCTTTAGGGCAGTCTGTTGGTAATTCTTGTAGGCATACTTTGACTTTATCACCTTTAAGAAAGTCATTGGTTGAGAACATATATTTGTCTGCGTTTTCTGTATCTGGAAAGTTGGCAATGTTTTGAATGTAAAGTGATATGCCGTTTTTAAACTGTACTGCGACTTCACCACCCGCTTCACCTGCGACCGCTCCTTCAAAGCGTGTGACTTTCTCAGCAATACTGGAGTCCACACAATCACCAACTTTTTTGGGTAACGGATTAACGTTGGCTAAGTCGTTAATGCGTTGCTCATACATCCGTTGTAAACAGGCTTTGTCTTTGCATAAATTGCGTTTTTTTAGCCAATTGCGTTGTTCAAGTTTAATGCTGCTTGCATTGTTAGCATCGGCTAAGGCATTACGATAAGAGGACGATAATGTTTCATCCAGCGTTGATATGTCGCTATCCGAGCAAATAACATCTTCTACTAAAGTGGAGGCTTTGGCGCAGTCAAAGCTGGCAGCGTAAATGTCTGATGCCAAGGTGAAACTAATAAGTCCAATGGCGATAATGAACGGCGTTTTTAGGTGATTCATAAGTGTTTCCTCATAGTGTTTTACGACTAACAAAAAAGTATTCAACATAATGCTTTGATGCCTGTTACCAATCGGGTCATGGCTTCATCAGCGCGTGTGCTATCAAGCATTCCGTAAGAAAGACGTAAATAACAGCCATCCGTTAAGCCAAACGCACAGCCTGGAATCGCTGACACCTGATAATCACTAATCAACGTTTTTACCACCTCCAAATCATTGCGTTGTGTATGGAGTTTTACTAATAAATAAAACGCGCCTTCTGTGGCGACCCAATCAATTTTATTACGGACTTCTTGTAAGCGGCTGATGACTTGTGTACGGATTGCGAGCAGACGATTTAAGTGTGCTTTGCAATAATCCGACCCAACTTCCAGCGCACCTATGGCGGCTTTCTGACAAATCAACGGCGGACAAATCAAATTAGTATCTTGTACTTTTAGCAATGAGGGTAGCAGGTGTTTTGGTATCACCAGATAACCCACTCGCCAGCTTGCAAAACCGTAGGCTTTGGACAGTGAATATAAGGAAATGGTATGCGAGGTGGCATCGACTAGACTGGCAGGAGAAAAATGGCGTGCCTGACCATAAACAAAATATTCATACGCCTCATCACAAATATGATACAAACCATGCGCACGGCACAAGGCATTCACCGCGCGTAAATCCTGTTCTGAATACACTGCACCACTTGGATTATTGGGAGAAACAGTGATAATGGCACGGGTTTTTTCGGTAATGGCGGCGGCAATTTTATCGAGCTGTAATTGATAATAGCGGTCAGTCGGCACAGCGACAGGTGTACAGCTCAGCATTCGTATTGCCATTTCCTGATTAAAATAATAAGGCGATGGTAAGATTATTTCATCTTCTGGGTCAGTAATCGCAAGCAGGACATTTAAAAATGCCATATTTGCACCGGCTGTCACCATAATCTGATAATCATTTGGATTAATCTGGTTTTCACTGCGTAGCTTTTCGGCAATTAGTTCTAACAGGCGTTTATCGCCTAGGGCTGAACCATATTGATGCTCTTCGGGGCGTTGACCAAAATCACGAATGGCGGCTAAGGCACGTTCAGGCGGCGGATAAAACACCATGCCTTGCCCCAAGGATAAAGTATCAGGCGTGTTGCGTGTCCATTCAGCAACAACAGGAATAATAGGGGCTTGTACGCGGGTAATGGTGCGACTATTCAAATGTCCTCCGAAAAAATCGATGCGAACGTGTCAACATAGGGTAACAAGGTAAACCACTAAAGACAATAAAATCAGTGGCTTGCTAAGTGGCATAAGGCTAGTTTGTTATTTATCAAGCACTGCTGAACAATGGGTTCGAGACACTTTATCGCAAAAATTACTCGTTCCGCAGAAGCAAGCACACCGTCATAGTCTGCTTTACTCATAAACTTACGGTTCCTATAATCTTAAGCCGTTATACTGTTGATAACCGCCAGTTCATTATTCCCTTAATAGAATTTCAATCTATGCAATCTGTTATTTTCTATGCCCTTATCCCCTTTGTCACGTTCATCCTCGGCGGAATCGTTGCAAAAATCCGACAACCCTCCAATACATGGCGTTCGGTCATCCAGCATTTTACCTCTGGGGTGGTTTTTGCGGTGGTCGCTGTGGATTTATTGCCAAGCATTAGTAAAAGTCATGAACCCTATGAGGTTGCCATTGGATTTAGCTGTGGGGTACTGCTTATGCTCCTCATCCGCGCTTATGCAGAGAAAGTAGAAGCTAACCAGCATCAACATGAGCGAGTTGGAATGCCTATCGCTATGCTAGGAGCTGTGGGTGTCGATGTGATTGTAGATGGCTTTTTAATCGGAGTTAGTTTTGCTGCTAACGAACAGGCGGGGCAGTTTTTAACCATCGCTTTAGGCTTGGAAATGTTTTCCCTAGGGCTCGCATTATCGGTTAGCTTGGGTCTAACTAAGCTTCATCAGATGACCAGCATTCTGATTATTATGCTGTTAGCTACTACTGTGGTCATCAGTGCGGTGTTAAGTCATGTACTGATACAATTTATTCCAAGTAGTAGTATTCCGTTATTACTGGCATTCGGATTAGCGTCATTACTTTATCTGGTCACAGAAGAGTTACTGCACGAAACCCATCAGTTACCCGATAATGCTTATATTACCTCAACGTTTTTTATCGGTTTTCTGCTGTTCTTAATCCTGTCAATGCTGCATTAATCAACGCCAACGTTGATAACCCTTAAGCAACCACAGGATAACTTTTATCCTACTCAATCAGTAGGTTCATCTTTGTTGCGTAGCTCTCAACTCACTACAATTTTTCAATCGTCAGTTTAAACCCCAGTGCACGGACGATTTTATCAATGGTTTCGATTTTGGGATTTGCGTTTTTAGCAAGCGAACGATAGAGACTTTGTCGATTAACACCTGCATTATTAGCCAAGGCACTCATGCCTTTTGCTTTTGCTAAATTTCGTAAGGCATCAACCAAGCCTTGTACGCCGTTTTCTTCAAGAAAAATAGACAGGTACAACGCAACATCTTCCGCACTGTCTACGTCTTTTGCGAACTCAAAGGGTTTAGTTTCAATGCTCATGGTTTAATCCTCGTTATTTAATTCATTAAGCAATTTCTTAGCCATCTCAATATCAGATGATTGACTGGACTTATCACCGCCACACAACAACAGCACGATTTCATTCCCCCTAATGGTGTAATAAATACGAAAACCACCGCCAAAGAAAAATCGTAATTCAAACAAATCACTTTCTATCGGTTTCGCATCACCAAAATGACCGTTAGCAATACGAGACAAACGGGCTTCTAAACGGTAGCGGGTGGCTTTGTCTTTGATTTTACTAACTGATGTTACGCAGCCCTTAATTTTTGCAATGCTTCATAAGCCAACTGGTTTGCCTTGATGAAGAGCCTGGTACGCAATGCAAAATGATTGGTTTTGTGTTTTATCTTCAAGCATTCCAGCTTGAATACCGCA
>JAUYBJ010000279.1 GCA_030693155.1 Methylococcales bacterium | reverse complement strand
CCCTAACATCACCTGTTCAGGTGATGTTAGGGGGAAAACAAGCCCTCTTGCCAAGGTAAAACTTAAATTGTGAGCGTTCTCGTGCCGATTGACTACCATTAGCAAGCGTTTAAATTATTTAGGTGGTATTTCGAGATGCCCAACTAAACGTCACAACATATTGGATATGCAATCATTTCAGATAGTATGATTGAAAAACCTTCTTTTTCAAATGTATTGTTAAGTGGACTTATAAGAGATCTTGGCAATTTTTAGTTTGCATAGCAACGTCGAACCAAGCAGAAATTTCGACTTGCAGGCATTCATTTTACATTCTCTTTTCTTGATTATCGCCTGCGGGTGTTATATTTTACGGATTAAGCAGGGTATTGGGTTTTCAGGTGACTTGACTATATCCTTTAGCGTAAAAAAGTCGCCGCTATAACTAATAATATTTGGAGAATGGTATGTTTAAAATTCGTTTGCTGGTGACAGCACTGACCTTGGCAGGGTCTATTTCTGTAGCTACCGCTTGGGATGCGTTACCGACCACCGCACCTGCTCCCGCTGACAATCCGACTACGGAAGAAAAAGTGGAACTGGGTAAAATGCTGTATCACGATCCACGCTTGTCTTCTACAGGCACAGTGTCTTGCGCATCTTGCCATAACACTATGCTGGGCGGTGAAGATAACAGACCTAATTCGATGGGTGTTAATGGTCAGACTGGCGGACGCAGTGCGCCAACCGTATGGAACTCGGCATTTAATGCGGTGCAGTTTTGGGATGGTCGCGCAGCTAGTCTGGAAGCACAAGCGGCAGGTCCCGTCACCAATCCGATTGAAATGGGTATGAAAGACTGGGATGCCGTGGTTGCCACATTAAAAACCATTAAAGGCTACAATCAGGCGTTTGCAAAAGCGTTTGGTGACAATTCAATCACTAAAGACAACGCGACCAAAGCGATTGCTGCTTATGAAAGAACCTTGATTACACCTAACAGCCCTTACGATCAATTTGTATCAGGTGACAAAGCGGCACTGACTGAACAGCAAATACGCGGCATGAACAAAATCGCTGAATTAGGTTGTACCAGTTGCCACAGTGGTGCAGCATTTAATGGTGCAGGCGCATTCCAACAGTTCCCTGTACATGACAATGAATATTTTGCTGCTCAATATCATTTCAAAAAAGATAAAGGTTTGGCGGAAGTCACCAAAAAAGAAACTGATGAGCATTTTTGGAAAGTACCAACACTACGCAACATCGCGTTGACTGCGCCTTATTTCCACAATGGTTCAGTAGGTACTCTGGATGAAGCCGTTAAAATAATGGCTAAAGTACAATTAGACAAAGAATTATCCAAAGAAGAGATTGCCGACATCGTGGCTTTTCTGGATGGTTTAACGGGTCAGTTCCCTAAACAAACCATGCCTGTTTTGCCAGCTACTTCAGGCAAAACTGTTAATTAAGTTAAAGTCCATTACGCTCGATCAGCCCCGTCAGGTTTTAAAAACCTGACGGGGCTTTTTATTTTAGTTTGTTTTATACATCGGTATTACTGCAATACGCGCATCAATGGTCTTCAATAACTCCTGATACGCCATACTATTGACTGACCCGTAGCGATTTTTAAAATCCACTTCATTCATTTTTTCAGGCAAATCTCTGGGGTCAGGCATAAAGTCGGTGTAGTCTTTTATGTTACTCATGGCAAGCTGGAGTTTACGCGCACTTTCAGGACTTGCTGTTGCCACTTCACCAAACCGCGTACCCGCCTTATCGGCTGATAAATCAACAAAACTAAAGCCGCTACCATGTTGTGCATCGTTTAACTCTTTATCTTCACCAACTACTTTTGCGACCTGATTATTAGCCGATGCTGTCAGTGCCGCAGAGCCGATAAAATGCTGCGCCAAGTCACTGCGCTTATATAAAAATGCCCTATATTGTTTGCCTTGAGCGGGCGTTGATGCGGGTAAAAACTGCTTGGTTGCTTTTTTATTCACATAATCATTCACCGCGATAATCACCAAGCGGTTTTCTTCAATGGCATTATCAAGCTCCGAGCGTTGATAGGCAATGGCAAACAGCGGTTTTAATAAATCTGCCAGTGATAACCGCCAGTTAGGATCATGTTGAGCGATAATCTCCGCTATTTTTTGTTGATAAAGGCCAAGTTCGGGACTGTTATCGGTGCGCGTTAAGACGTTTCGCGCTGACATCAGAGTTTCTGAGTTGGAAACATAAGCAATCGTTATTTTTTCTGGTTCAATTTTAACGCCTTGTATCGGGCGAGTTGCCAAAATAAAATAATTATTCAACGGACTGTATTCAATAGCAGTATTGATGATGAAGCCCGCTATGCTGGCAGGAATCAATAATTTACCTGCTTTAAACTTGGTGATACTGGGCAGTGAATTACCTTGTTTATTACCCAATCTAAGCGTGATATTCAAGTATTTACCCAGCCTGTTTTCGGGTAAGGTAGTGGTAACCACAAACTTTAGTTTATTTTCTTTCAAGACAACTTGCACTGCACTTTTACTGTAACGGTTCAGCAAATAATTCGCGGCAAGATTAAGATCAGCATGACTTAATTCAATGGTAACAAGCTCATAAGGCTTGGTTTTAGATCCTTCATGAAGGATTTTTTTAGCTCTGACAATATCATCCCGCGTCAATGACCAATCCAGTTCAATTTCAGGCGTATCACTGACACCAAAAACAACCAGCATGACGCATAGCAGTATTAATGCACACAACAGTAACAAAAAAATGCGTAATAAAATTTTCATGAACCGAGTCTAACAAAACTCCAGTTTGTAGCCAGCTGCTTTCAAATATTCTGCCTCTTGCGTTAAATCAGCATGAGTCAATGGTGACTGAGCCAGCCAACCCGTTGCAAACTTTAGGCTAATTTTTACTTTGCTCATGGTTATTTTAAAACTGGGCAGCGTTTGATCGGCGCGATTACGATGCAGCAAAATGGCCAACCGTAAAATAAGCGTCAGCGACACCGCCTCTGTACTCCACAACTCAGGTAAGTCCATGAATAACGCGGGCGAAAATTTGCGCCGTTGTGAACGGACAATCGTGGCTAATATCTGCTGATCCTGCCTTGAAAAACCGGCCAAATCACCGTTTTCAATAACATAAGCACTGTGTTTATGATACTGACTATGGGCTATGTCGATGCCTATTTCATGCAAATCAGCTGCCCATTGCAAAAACTGCACACCGTTTTTATTACTTGCCCAGCTGCATTTTTTGTTTAACTGCGCCAGCATGGTGTTGATGGTCTGTTTAATACGCGTCGCATGGCGTTCATCAGTACGATAGCGATTTGCCAGATTTTGTACCGTACTCGCCCGCACATCGTGATTATCAAGCCGCCCTAATAAATCCTGAATCAAACCTTCGCGTAATGCACCATCCGCAACGGTCATTTGCTCAATGCCCAGACTGTTAAAGGTTGCGTACACAATGGCAACACCGCCTGCAAAGACAGGCAGTCGATCGGCATCCAGTTCGGGCAAGCTCAGCAACTCATTAATATGGCTGCATTGCTGAATACGCGCCACCAGTAGCTCTAAACCCGCTCTGGTAATGCCGTTATTACTCCAGTTTTTCGCCTGCAATACTTTCGCAATGGAGCGCAAACTACCCGACGCACCAATTGCCTGCTCCCAGTTTTTACGCTGAAATTTTGTCTGAAACGGCTCCAGTTGTTGTTGAGCAAATAATACCGCCTGAGCAAACGCGCTTTTCGAAATAATCCCGTCTTTAAAAAACCGATTGCTCACGGTGACACAGCCCATGTGCAGACTTTCCTTTTCTCTGGGAGTTTCACCGGTACCGATAATGTATTCCGTACTGCCGCCGCCTATATCCATCACCAAACGCAATTGCGCTTGATTGCCCAAACTATAAGCAACGCCCAGATAAATTAATCGCGCCTCTTCTATACCCGAAATAATATGAATGGGATGATTTAACACCTGCTCTGCCTGAGTCAGAAACGCTTGCGCATTGGTGGCCGTGCGCAAGGTATTGGTGCCGACAATGCGGACAGTGCCTAAAGGAAAATGACGAATACGTTGTCCGAATTTTTCCAGACACGCTAATGCTCTATTTTGGGTATCGCTGTCCAGCATATTGTCTTTATCAAGTCCATTAGCCAGTCTTACCGTTTCTTTCAGTCGATCAATCGTCTGCAATTTACCGTCTTTCAGGCTACAGACAATCATGTGAAAACTATTAGAACCTAAGTCAACAGCGGCAACAATTTCGGGTGTTTTATTCAGCACAAAGAATCCGTTTTATTTATGGAGCAAGTTAATATCTGATAAAATTGCTACGATTTAGCTATTCAATACTCAGGATTATGGGTAATTTAACTTATTTACAGGCTGTCGTTAAGTGATAATTTTATGAACGCACTCTCTATTTGTAATCTGCGCAAAACCTACAGTAACGGTTTTGAAGCATTAAAAGGCATTGATTTGCAGGTAGACGCCGGTGATTTTTTTGCATTGCTGGGCCCGAATGGTGCGGGTAAATCGACCGCGATTGGGATTATCAGCTCCCTGGTCACTGCGTCCAGCGGCTCGGTCAGTATTTTTGGGCATGACTTGAACACCGAACGTAATCTTGCCAAAAACTGTATCGGTCTGGTACCGCAAGAAATCAATTTTAATCAATTTGATACGGTGGAAAGCATCGTCCTCAATCAGGCAGGTTATTACGGCACGCCCCGCAAACTCGCCTTACAACGCACCGAATACTGTCTTAAACAAATGGATTTATGGGACAAGCGTGACACCATTTCCAGACGTTTATCAGGCGGCATGAAACGCCGTGTAATGATTGCCCGCGCAATGGTACATCAACCTAAATTATTGATTCTCGATGAACCGACCGCAGGTGTGGACATAGAGATTCGCCGCTCGATGTGGCAAATGATGCAGGAAGTGAATCAACAAGGCACGACCATTATTTTAACCACCCATTATCTGGAAGAAGCCGAAAGCCTGTGCCGCAATATCGCCATTATTGATGAAGGACGCATCGTGGAGCATTCCGATATGGCGAGTTTATTGGCGCGGTTACATATCGACCATTTTGTCCTCGATTTAGCCGAACCACTGACCACTGCACCCGTTATTGAGGGCTGTCATATCGAGTTAATATCCGACAAAGTGCTGAACGTCGCTATTCCTAAAGAAATCAGACTTAATGATCTGTTCAATCAATTAACTGCCCAAAATATTCACGTCATGAGTCTGAAAAACAAAACCAACCGACTGGAGCAATTATTTATGGATTTGGTGACTTCAAAATGAATGTCGGCATTGCTTTTAGAACTATCGTTAAAAAAGAAATTTACCGTTTTATTCGTATCTGGCCGCAAACTTTATTGCCGCCCGCCATTACCACCACACTGTATTTTTTAATTTTCGGCAAACTCATCGGCGACCGTATCGGTACGATTCACGGTGCGAGTTATATGGACTATATTGTGCCGGGGATTATATTAATGTCGGTCATCAGCCATTCTTATGCCAACGTGGTGTCGTCTTTTTATTCGACCAAATTCCAGCGCAATATTGAAGAATTACTGGTTGCTCCCGTACCCAACTGGGTGATTTTGAGCGGTTATATCACTGGCGGTATTGTGCGCGGCTTACTGGTCGGCATGGTGGTGACGTTAATCTCGTTATTATTTGATGATTTTTCCGTACATAACTTACCCATTGCCTTAGTAACCGCCGTTTTAACGGCAACCTTATTTTCCTTGGCGGGCTTTATTAATGCAATATTGGCGGAAAGTTTTGATGATATTTCCATCATTCCCAACTTTGTACTGACACCCTTAAGCTATCTTGGCGGAGTATTTTACTCGGTAGATATGTTGCCGCCCATTTGGCAAACCATTTCGATGGGTAATCCCATTTTATACATGGTCAATGCCTTCAGATACGGCCTCATTGGAGTCAGTGATATTGATATTCAACTGACTTTTATTATAACCAGCGGATTTATTGTGACCTTGACGGCATTCAGTTTGTACTTATTACACAAAGGTATCGGTATTAAAAACTGACAATATCCACGAAAAACACAAAAAGGTCTTTATTTTTCGTGCCTTTCGTGTTTTTCGTGGACAGTATTATTTAACAATATGTTCTTCTGAATCGCTGTTACCCAAATTATCCAGCCAATTGACGGTAATTTTATCGCCCGCCTTGCCGCCTTTCAGCATAAAGGAAAGATAAGGGTCTTTCGCGGTACTGTCCCCCATTTCACAACTAACCACCACCTTTTGATTACAGGTAACAGTCAACAGACGAATAAACTGCGCGGGTATGGGAAAGTGGGTCACTTTATCCTGAGTTTGCCCGTGTTGCATCGGGTGTGCTATCAGCATTCTGATTTGCGTCGTCTCTTTCATGCGTTTAGTGCGGATTTTTATACTCGACATATCAGCTTCCACAGCCGCCGATAATGATTTTTACTTGCTCCTTGGCGCGATACACTGCATCACGCGTTTCTACCAATACAACGACATCTGAGGTTTCTGCCATTGTTAAGCGAGCCGACACAAATGCCTCTAACTGGCTGGATAATCGAAATATAGCAACTAAAGGAATAGGATTTTTTTCTACCCACAGCGAAATAGTGTGAATATTATCCAGACTGCTGGAAACAGTAATGGGAACTGCCGCCCCCTTTTCAGCAATTTTCGGTAACTTAATATCAATTTTATCGGTGTCGATAATGTCTGACTTTGCCACTCCATCAAGTACATCAGGCACGAAATTATCAGCAAGCTGCGCCTCAACAGAGGGCGCGTACAACCACGCGGAAGCGGTCAATAACGCGGTGTTTTTAAGAAAAGTTCGGCGATTATGCGGCATTAGAATAAGTCACGGTAAGCCCGCGCGGCGTGTTCTGGTTGCGCAGTAAATAAACCGCCGATAACAGCTAACAAATCCGCCCCTGCATTGAGCAACTGTCCGCCATTGTCTGGCAGAATACCGCCAATCGCCACGATAGGAACAGTCAATACCCGCTTGGCTTCGTGTAAGGTATTGATGTCTGCGGGTGCGGCTAACGGTTTTGAGGAAGAGGTAAAAAATCTCCCGAACGCCACATAATCCGCGCCGTCTCGTTGCGCGGCAATCGCTCTGTCCACACTGTTATAACAGGACACGCCGATAATGGCATCGTTACCCAGTCGTTGTCTGGCATGAGCAACCGCGCCATCTTCTTTACCAAGATGCACACCGTCGGCGGCTACCTGTAACGCCAGTTCAACATCGTCATTGATAATCAACGGTGCGTGATATTGATGACACAGTTTAGCCAATTCACTGGCAAGTAAACGTGCATTTTTCGGATTTTTATCGCGATACTGCACCACCACCGCACCACCTGACAGCACTTGCTCTACCTCTCGGAGCAGGGTCGCTATGGATTTATTATCCGTTTGGGTAATGGCATACAGCCCCCGTGCTGGAAATTTCATACGTCCTCTTCCATCCAAAAAAACCGATTGGGATTATGTTGACCTGTGCCGGTAAGGTAAGCGGTGCGTAAGGCGTTCCAAGTGTATTCTTGCGCTTCTGCTACCGCTTGCAAAGGCTGCAAACCACGCGCCATTAACGCGGCAATACTGGCCGCCAAGGTACAACCAGAACCATGATAACTGTCAGGTAATCTATCCCAGTTGTAAGTTTCCCAGCATCGTCCGTCGTAAAATAATTGATTACTGACGCTGGGTGTCGTTTCGTGTGTGCCTGTAATCAACACTGCGTCACAACCCAGTTCCAGTAATTTCAACCCGCAGTCCTGCAAATCAGTCAGTCCAGTGAGTTTTCGCGCTTCTTCACTGTTAGGTGTTAATACCGTTGTGCAAGGTAGTAATAAATCTACGATTGCCGTCAATAATTGTTGGCTGGATAAATCCGTGCCACCACCTGCGGCAAGTACGGGATCCAGCACCACTGGAATATGCGGATAGTGTGTTAATACCGAGTGAATGGCAACAGCAGTGTCGTAATGACCGATTAAACCGATTTTAAACACATCAACGTTTATGTCAGATAATAACGTGTGCGCCTGCGCAATAATATCCGCAGGGCGTTGCGGCAGCAATTTTTTGACATTATGCGTATCCTGCTCCGTAAGGGCAGTAATCACGCTGGTCGCATGACATTGATGACTAACCAGTGTTTCAATATCTGCCTGTACACCTGCACCACCGCTTGGATCATGACCTGAAAATGACAGCACTACAGGGCGTTTATAATTCATTGCAAATCCTCATTATTTTATCGAAGTCTCTAATGCTTTCTGTTTTTCACAGCCTTCTTTCACGCCATTTGAACAGGCTTGTTCGTAGAGTTGTCTTGCAGAAGCGAGTTCGTGTAAACCTTCAAATGCTTGCGCTTTATAAAAATAAAAATCTGACCATGATTTTGGCAACGGCCCGACAATGACATTAAAATCGTTGAGAGCCAACTGAAATTGCTGATTTTTTAAATACGCAAAGGCGCGATTGTAATAGTTGCTCGCCAGCTCTGAAACCATGGGTTTGTCGTGCCACTGAACGACTTGCAACGAGCGGGTAAAATCAGCAATAGCCTCGGGGTAACGCTGTAATGCGGTTAATTCCCGCCCGCGATTATTAAGAATTCTATCCATTGACGGACAGCTTTTATCATCGGTAATTCGGTGCGCAGCATCATCCCACAATAATAATGGATGCGAAAACGTGGTCAGTCTGAACCACGTCAACGGCATCATTAACACCGCTACACTTGTCAACGTAATAACCGCTTGTTGTGCCGTTAATTTTTGACACACAAACGGCAACCCAGCAAAAAGCCCTGCCATCCACAAATAACTACGGTACAGCACAAAAATTTCCTGAATACGCACCGTTGCCAATTCGGTAACGAATAATACCATCGGACACAGCAAGGCAAAACCCAGCAAGCCAGTTAAGCCTCTTTGTAACAGCAAGCGCACACTCAGGTACAGATAAATAATAAAACCCAACAGCCCTATGACCTCTGGCATTGACCAGAAATGTAAAGCAAAGGTTTGACAGCTGTCAATCGACATTAATGCAGGCGTAGGCACTAGCCACAGCCATAAATATTTAAAGAAGGTATAGGATTGCGTAAGTATTGATAACGGATAGATAAGGCGTACATCAAAATCAGGGCCCAATCGTGAAATGAGTTCTGAAGCCAGCGGTTCGTAGGCTTGCCCTAAGACACTGGCTGTGTGTCGTTGATACACCGCAAACGCAGCGATGAAGACATAAAGCACCAAAGTTGATGACACCAGCTTAAGGCGGTTCAGCGGCTGTTCACGCACCAACACTAACAACATAACCGCTACCGCAGGCACCATAATCGCGTGTTCTTTTGATAACACCGCCAGAAAATAAGCAAATGCAGAGGCATACAACCACACACGCCGCTCTCGAATCACCCCTTCTAAAAATAATCGCCACGTCAGCAAACTGAATAACGTTGCCATCAACGTGGTGCGCTGTATCAGATAGCCGACAGCATAAACAGAAGCAGGATGCAGCGCGAAAATTAACGCACCGAAAAACGCCAGCCAAAACGGTGATAAAGTTTTGTTATCGGTATCAGCGGGGATGACGAGTTCAAACAACCGCTGTAAGAAAAAAAACAGCGTCGCGGTGGTCATAAAATGCAGTAATAAATTACCTAGCCGCAACCAGATGATGGCATCACCGAATAGCTCTCGCGTCCAGACAAAGGTAGCCAGCGGCAACCAGCGCAAACTGAAGCTGATACGATGTAAATAGCCACCGAATTCCTCACCACTGAAAAAAGTAATGTCATCAAACACCAGCGGATTGCCGAGAAATTGCGAATAAAGTAGTGCAGTGGGGAGGAGCAGTGCCAATAATGCACCCAAAATTCTCATAACTATTTCCTGTTGTGTCTGCTTGGTGATGTAACGTATTCTGTGAGAAGAGTGAAAAATAATGCGTTAAGACCAGGGATTAATATCAACCACTTTGATAATGTCTGCCGAATCGCTATCAATCAATACCACCATATCCTTACTCTTGCCGCGTAATGGCAGCCATTTAATGTGACTATCGTCTGTTTGCTGCATGACATTGTTCTTATCAAATTGGCGAATCGTTGATAAAGGTTGGGCTTTTTTCAGCATTTGTTGTTTAACTTGCTCAAGAGGTACATACAGTTCAGGTAATTGCGGCCAATCAGCTCCACCGTCTATAGCAGCAAATAAAATATCCTCTGCACGCTTACGATCCGCTGGGGCGACTGCACCGACCCAGCGCGGCTTAAACCAGCTTGATTTTGCTGATTCATTACCTGCAAGCTCTGCTTTTTTGGCACTTTCAGCATCAATTTCTACCAGTCTCGTAATATCAAAACGATCCTGATTGAAAACAATAAACGCTGGACGACCTGCAAACACCGTAGACATTCCATAACTGAGTGCCGCTATTTGCAATAGCACAATGACAGACAAATCAAATTTTAAACCTTGTTTGCCGCGCTGATAGACCACAAAAGTCATCACAGGGCCTGTGACTATATCGACTGCCAACAGCAACAGGAAAATCTGTGTAACCCCTGTTGCCTCGTCCAAAGGTCTGGGATACCAGATAAAAAATACAATAATGATAGTGACAGCAGCAACTAAACCCGACAACAATAAATGTGCCAGAAACGCATAAAAACGACTTTTCATAGAAGGAGAATGCCAAGATGATAAAGGGGGCAGCTTAGCAAACAGCCAGGCATTAGTTAATGCAAACTTAAAGCCAGCAGACACAAAAAACCCTCGTCAGGATTACCCTGACGGGGGTTTATGTGTTGTTGCTAATTTTTAACGACCAGCATCAAACATCGCTAATGCTTATGAACGGCAGTTAGCAGGTACATATTTTGGATTCAAAGTACCAGTAATACTTGACAATACATCAGCAGTAGGTGCTGTTGCAGAATGACATTCCCAGTTAATAGAACCCGCTGTTGGTGGAGTACCTGCAGTAGGTGTACTAGCACCAGCAATAGGTACTAGTTTCAAAGTAGGCGAACCAGTTGAAATTTTATCTGTGTAAGTGATAGTGATAATACCGTTCACAGGATCAATTGCAATACCACTATTCGCGTTGGTAGCACGAGCCGCTGGATTTGGAGACGAGACTGTCGCTACGTTAGCCGTTGCGTTAGGTGCAACCCAGCCTGCATCGAATGCTGCGCCGTTTGCTGCGTTTTCAGCTACAGCGGTTTTTGCAGAAGCAGCTAACGCCAAACCTTCTGTTACTTTCGCTCTAACGATATAATCTTGGTAAGCTGGAATCGCGATAGATGCCAAGATACCGATGATCGCAACAACGATCATTAATTCGATCAAGGTAAAACCTTGTTGTAATTTTGAATTTTTCATTAAGTCCACCATGTAGTTGTTAGTTGTATAAGTAAATACATAACGAGTAAAGCACATCGTGTGCCAAGTTTTTAGAATTCGATAAATTAGCTGTTTTTTGTCTATATCCCCTTTGTTTGCTTGAAGTTGCCAAACTGCTAACTCTGCAGATAGCCGTTATATTTAATATAAAAACACTAGCTGATGACATAACCCGATAATCCTCATGTCACTATATGACACTTTCTGTCAGCACTTGTCACGCTGCCAATGCCCCGATTTACCACCTGCTTTTTCCAGCAATTGAATCGCTTGAATAACCATGCCGCGATCCATACCTTTGCACATATCGTAGATAGTCAGTAACGCACACGAGGTAGCAGTCAGAGCTTCCATTTCTACGCCTGTTTGCCCGGTGGTTTTTACCGTAGTTTGACAACGTACCCGATTATTATCGACTTCAGCAGTGAGATTGATTTCAACGTGGGTCAGCGGTAATGGATGACAAAGCGGAATTAACTCAGCCGTTTTTTTACTTGCCATAATGCCCGCTATGCGTGCTACAGCTAGCACATCACCTTTTTTATGTTCGCCACTGATAATAAGCTGCAAGGTTTCAGGCTGCATTTCAATATAGCCTTCGGTGATGGCGGTGCGCTGGGTAATGGCTTTGTCGCCGACATCGACCATGTGCGCTTCACCCGCTTGATTAAAATGAGAAGACTGTGTCATAAGAGTTAGTTTGTTTAATGAAAGTTGGCGTATTATCGCTAGTTTTTGTATTTTCGGGAATGACTATGGCTATTAAAATCCGTTATTTTGCCAGTTTAAAAGACCGTCTGGGGCGTTCAGAAGACCAGTTGCTTGATACGGGCGCGCGCTCTGTTCTTGAGGTCTGGCAAGTGGTTAATGCTGATAAACCTTTGCCTGACAACGTACTGGCAGCGGTGAACATGGAATATGTAACCCTGAACCATATCGTGCAGGACGGTGATGAAGTGGCTTTTTTCCCTCCCGTTACAGGTGGCTGAGCATGGCTATTTTAATTCGTAACGAGAGTTTTAATCCGTGGCAGGAAATCCAACAGCATCAACAGCTCGCACCGTCAGGATTTGGTGCGACCAGTATTTTTATCGGCACTATGCGTGATTTTAATGCCGGCGATACCGTGACAGCCATGATGCTGGAACATTATGCAGGCATGACTGAAAAACAGTTGGAAAAAATCGTTGCAGAGGCTAGGCAACAATGGGCTATTCTGGATACCTTAATCGTTCATCGTGTGGGTAATATTCTGCCCACCGAGCCGATTGTCTTGGTGTCGGTGTGGACCGCGCACCGTGGTGATGCCTTTGACGGCTGTCGCTATATTATGGAGGCATTAAAATCACGCGCACCGTTTTGGAAAAAAGAGCAGTTAATCACCGAGGAAGAACGCTGGGTATCGCACAATACTAACGGCTATGCAGGCGAGAATTAATTCGCCCCACTACATCCGCCAGTTCCCAAGCTCTGGAGACTGTGAAAGTATTCGATTTTGGAATAAAAACTCATGAGCTTTGACTCCAGCATCATACATAAAGCAATAACTTAGAAAATAACGTGTTGATGTTTTTTGAATACTTTTACAGTCTCTCTGGCTTGGGAACTGGACTTAATCAGCGTCTATTTTTTATCAAATAAAAAATGCGCCATTTTTTTTGCTTTGGTTTTTAAATAATCCACATTGTCATCGTGTGCGACCACTTCAATCGGAATACGGTCTACTACCTCGACACCCAAGCCAGTCAGTGCTTCTATTTTTTTGGGATTATTGGTCATTAATTTAACGGATTTTACGCCCAGACTTTGCAATATCAGCGCGGCAACATCATATTCGCGCTCATCGGCAAGATAACCTAAATGGATATTAGCATCGACGGTATCCATGCCTTGATCTTGCAAATTATACGCCTGTAGTTTTTTCAATAAGCCAATACCGCGCCCTTCCTGACGCAAATAAACGACCACGCCAAAACCCGCCTTATTAATGTATTCCATTGCCATTGCCAATTGCTCACCGCAATCACAGCGTCTTGAACCCAACACATCCCCTGTAAAACATTCGGAATGAATGCGTACGGGTACGTTTTCCTGATTCGCCACCTCACCTTTAACCAAGGCAATATGTTCTTTATCATCCAGCGTATTGCTGTAAAAATGCAGAATAAAATCGCCGTGCCGAGTAGGAAGAGGCGTTTGTACTAAATCTTCTAATTGTTGCTTCACGTTTATGACTAATCCAAAGTGCTTGATATTATTAATGACTTATCGGCATTTGTATCCGAAAGGTGCTATTTTACATGACCGATAAAAATAGTGTTGATGAAGCGTAAGTTGGCACGGTAATATTCCGTATAGCTAACTCATCGAGTCCGTATCATTATGAAGCCAGACAGTGCCGCCATACAACAACGCTATAATCGCCTTGCCCCCTATTTTGAAGGCTTGGAAGCCGTTATGGAGGGCTTGATTTTTAAAAGGTGGCGGAAAAAATGCTGGGCAGAAGTACAAGGTCATCATATTTTGGAAGTCGGTGTCGGCACGGGTAAAAACTTCGATTATTACCCCGCCGATGCCAGAATCACCGCGATTGATTTCAGTCAGGAAATGCTCAAACAAGCCACCGCAAAACAAAGCAGAAAAAATATTGCCGTTGACCTGCATTTAATAAACGTACACTCCCTGCCCTTTGCTGATAACAGCTTTGATACCGTGATTGCCACATTTGTCTTCTGTTCCGTGCCTTTACCTGTAAAGGGTTTAAAAGAACTGTACCGTGTATGCAGACCGAATGGGCAAGTGATTTTATTGGAACACGTTTTAAGCTCAAACCGCTGTTTAGCGTGGCTAATGAACTGCATTAATCCCGCTGTTGTCGCGTTAGTGGGAGCTAATATCAATCGTAACACCCTTAAAAATGTGCAGGCCTGCCCGTTCAGTTCCGTCCATGTCGATGAGCGCAGTGGCGATATTATTAAACTGATTGTGGCAAAAAAATAACCCCTTATCGGCGTACCAACTTAGGTTGCTACGCCCCTATCAAAAATCGGTAATGGTAAAAAACAAAGTAATGCTGACACGCGGAATCAAAAATCATGATTTTTTATTCCATTGCATCATTAGCTTGTGACCATTACCCAAAAATCATGGTTTTCTGACTGAAAAATGCACACTCAAAAAAACGCCCAACCCAACACAGTAGCCATCTCCTCCCCTAGCGACTTATTCCAGCAAGCCTTCCAACTGCATCAACAAGCGCAACTGGAACAAGCCGAAGCGTTATATGAAGCACTGTTAAAAACCGAGCCGCAACACAGTGACGCACTGCATTTTTTCGGCGTATTAAAAAATCAACAAGGACAGCCACAACGCGCAGTCGAGTTAATCACCCGCGCCCTTGACATCAATCCTGACAACGCGGCGGCGCATTCAAACCTCGGTCTGGCACTTCATGCCATGAAACGTTTTGCTGATGCCATTGCCAGTTATGACCGCGCGTTAGCGATTAAACCCAATGCCGAAGCCTATTACAACCGTGGCAACGCGCTATTGGCAATCTATCGTTATGAGGCAACGCTGGCTGATTATGAAGCCGCTTTAGCCATCAAACCTGACTATATTGAAGCCCTATCCAATCGCGGCATCGTGTTAAGAAACCTGAATCGCTTTGATGAAGCACTCAGTAACTATAAAGTCATTTTAAGCATCAAGCCCGATTCTGCGGAAGCAGAACACGGGTGCGGTGTGATATTGCAAGACCTGAAACGCTTCGATGAAGCCATTGTGCATTATGACCGCGCTCTGGCTCTTAAACCCGATTTAGCCTTTACTCTCGGCACTCGACTACATTTGAAAAGGAATATTTGCGATTGGCAGAACTTCGATGCTGATCTTGCCCAGCTTTTGAACAGCATAGAACTTGGTGAACAAGCCGTTGTTCCGTTTTCTGTATTGACAATGTCTTCCTCGCTTGCGTTGCAAAAACGCGCCGCAGAAATCTATACCACCGCAAAACATCCGTCTGCCCCGCGTTTGCCATTGCCCGCAAAACACACGCACCAAAAAATTAAACTCGGCTATTTTTCCTCGGATTTTCGCCAACACCCTGTGTCATATCTGACAGCGGAATTGTTTGAACGCCACGACCGCTCACGGTTTGAAGTTATCGCGTTTTCTTTTCATGCCACCGATGTTAAAGATGCCATGCGCCTGCGTCTGGAAGCCGCATTTGACCAGTTTCATGATGTCAGCCAACAATCCGACCAGCAGATTGTAGATTTGGCGAGACAGCTGGAGATTGATATTGCTATTGATTTAAACGGCTGTACCGACGGATGCAGAACCGATATTTTCGCTATGCGTGCCGCACCCGTTCAAGTGAATTATCTGGGCTATCTGGGCACGATGGGTGCGGATTACATAAATTATTTACTGGCAGACAGTACCCTGATACCTGCGGAACACCAAGCGGGTTACAGCGAAAAAATCGCCTATTTACCGCACAGTTTTCAGGTCAATGACAGCACTTTGGCGATTGCCGATAGGGTATTTACGCGCACCGAACTCGGCTTGCCTGAACAGGGCTTTGTGTTTTGCTGCTTTAACAACCAGTACAAAATCACCCCTGCCGTATTCGATAGCTGGATGCGGATTTTGCATCAGGTTGACGGCAGTGTATTGTGGTTGTTAGGCGCGAATAACGATGTGGAACATAATTTACGACACGCGGCAATCGCCCAAGGTATAGATGCCAACCGTTTGGTGCTTGCCAACCGTGCACCCATGCCTGAGTATTTGGCACGTCATCGCTGTGCGGATTTATTTTTAGATACCCAACCGTATAACGCGGGTGCGACCGCCAGTGCGGCATTATGGGCTGGTTTACCGGTGCTGACTTGTTTAGGCGACACGCTGTCAGGCAGAATGGGGGCGAGCCTGCTTCATGCTATCGGTCTGCCTGAATTAATTACCCGTAATCCCGAAGAATATGAAGCACTGGCAATCCAGCTTGCCGCGCATCCTGAGCAGTTGAGCACACTTAAACACAAGTTAGCGGCTAATCGTCTAACCTCTCCGCTGTTTAATACCGAATTATTTACCCAACATATCGAAGCCGCTTTTCAGGCGATGTTTGACCGTTATCAAGCCGATTTAGCACCCGAGCATATTTATGTGACCGCGCAGTCCGATAGCGTTACGCCTGTCATGCACGCAGAATCCTTGCAGCACGCTCATGCATTACATTTATCAGCACTGCTTGCCACTCATCGCGGTGACTGGCAACAGGCGGTAGAATTACTCAATCAATCACTGGCCATCAATCCTGATAATGCCGTCGCCTATTTAGATTTGGACAGTGCGTTTCAGGAGCTGCTCAACTTTAATCAGGCTCTTGCCAGTTATGACCACGCTTTAAAACTCAAACCTGATTATGTGGAAGCGTTTTACAATCGCGGTAATCTGTTCCTTGATTATCAGCAGTTTGATAAAGCGGTATTGAGTTATGACAGCGCGTTACGCCTCAAACCGAATGATGCCAATGCCCTGCATAATCGCGGCATTGCCTTAAAAAATCTGCACCGTTATGATGAAGCCGTTGTCAGTTACGGTCAGGCATTAGCCATTAACCCTGACACACAATTTTTATTCGGCGACTGGCTGTATTTAAAAATGAGCGTGTGCAACTGGGATAATCTTGACC
Organism: Methylococcales bacterium; assembly: GCA_030693155.1. Taxonomy (GTDB): domain Bacteria; phylum Pseudomonadota; class Gammaproteobacteria; order Methylococcales; family Methylomonadaceae; genus UBA4132. The sequence goes on along the minus strand of JAUYBJ010000279.1, from coordinate 7,847 downwards.
GACATCTTGATGAGCTGGAGCAAGGCATACAGCAAGGCAAACCGCTATCTGTTCCCTTTACGGTACTGGCATTTTCCGATTCTATCGCCTTGCAGAAACAAGTCGCCGTCAGCTATGCGGCAGAAAAATACCCCAGTGCGCCGTTGCTACCGCTACCGCCAAAACATGCGCATAAAAAAATTAAAATCGGCTATTTTTCGGCGGATTTTTATCATCATGCCACTGCCTATTTAATGGCAGAATTATTTGAACGCCACGATAAAACCCGCTTTGACATTGTTGCGTTCTCGTTCAGCCCCGTCAATCATCAAGATGCGCTACGGCTACGGCTGGAAGCTGCCTTTGACCGCTTTATTGATGTCAGCCAACAATCCGATGAACAAGTGGTGCGTTTAGCCAGACAGCTGGAAATAGATATAGCCATTGATTTAAAAGGCTATACCGAACATTCGCGCCCCAATATTTTCGCCATGCGAGCCGCACCGATTCAGGTGAATTATCTGGGTTATCCCAGCACAATGGGCGCGGATTACATGGATTATTTACTGGCAGATTCGGTATTAATTCCCCCTGAATACCAAGCCTATTACTCAGAAAAAATCGCTTATCTGCCGCACAGTTATCAGGTCAATGACGCTAAACGTGTCATTGCTAATAAAACCTTTACCCGCGCAGAACTGGGTTTGCCTGCACACGGTATTGTCTTTTGTTGTTTTAACAGCAATTACAAAATCACCCCCAGCGTATTTGACAGCTGGATGCGCATCCTGCATGAAGTAGACGGCAGTGTGTTGTGGTTGTTGGAAGACAATGCCAGTGCGGTAAATAATTTACGCAAGGAAGCAAGCGCGTGTGACATAGATCCTAAACGGCTGTGTTTTGCCAAACGCATGACCTTAGCCGAGCATTTAGCGCGTCAGCGGATCGCGGATTTATTTTTGGATACCTCGCCCTGTAATGCGCACACTACCGCCAGTGACGCGCTGTGGGCAGGTTTACCCGTATTGACCTGCATCGGTGACACTTTTGCTGGGCGCGTCGCTGCCAGTTTATTAACCGCGATTGGCTTGCCCGAACTGATTACCGACACTCTTGAAGACTATGAAGCACTGGCGATTCAACTTGCCACGCATCCCAAACAACTGGCGGCATTAAAACAAAAATTAGCCGACAATCGCTTGCGTTATCCGCTGTTTGATACCGCGCTGTTTACGCAACATATCGAAGCGGCTTATCAGCTGATGTTTACTCGTTATCAAGCTGATTTAGCACCCGAGCATATTTATGTTCCCGCACAGGCAGTGTCGAAACAGCCACCGCCAGAGGTCAACAACACCAAGGCAAAACAGCCGCCTGAGCCTGCTAAATCATCGGGGTTATTCGCCAAACTTTTAACAGGCATAACCCGCCGTAAAGATAAGGCAGCCGATGCACAACAACTGGACGAGTCCTTCACCCAAGCCGAAGCTAATACTTTTGCACGCGCCCAACGCTTACACCAGCAAGGACAACTCGCCGCCGCCGAAATTTTGTACGAGCAGTTATTAAAAACGCAGCCGCACCATCCAGAGCTGTTGCGTTGTTTGGCGGCATTAAAAAAACTGCACCCGCAACCGCCGATTCCCGCGCCTGCACCGCCGCAACCCGCACAGAGCAACGCAGAACAACTACTCGCGCACTTGAATCAAGGTCTTGAATATCAGGATGCGAATCGCTTGACTGACGCGCTCAACAGTTATGAACGTGTTCTGGTTATTGATCCCCACCATATTGACGCGCTGATTAATCGCGGCAACGTATTGGAAGACCTGAATCGGTTGACTGATGCGCTTGCCAGTTATGACCGCGCTATCGCCGCACGACCCGATTATGCCCGGGCGCATTCCAATCGCGGTAACGTGCTGCAAAGTTTGCAACGCTTTGATGAAGCCCTTGCCAGTTATGATAAAGCTCTGGCCATTCAACCCGATTATGCGGTCGCTTTTTACAATCGCGGTAATACCCTGCAAGCCTGCAAACGTCCACAGGACGCTATTCAAAGCTATCAATATGCACTGGCTATCAAGCCTGATTTTATTCAGGCTCTTATCAGTCTGGGTAACGCACTGCATGATGACCAACGGTTTGAAGAAGCACTCAGCAGCTATGACCGTGCGTTAGCCATTCAACCTGACCACGCGGAAGCCCTCTATAATCGCGGCAACGTCTTACACGACCTTAATCGTTATGATGATGCCATAGACAGCTACAACCGCGCTTTGGCAATCAAGCCCGATGATGCAGGCGCACGCTGGAATGCCAGTTTTTGTTACCTGATACTGGGCGATTTTGCCAACGGCTGGAAAAATTATGAAGCACGCTGGCAGACCGATGATTTTATAAAAGCCGCACGACATTTTAGCGCACCGCAATGGTCGGGGGATGAAGCCTTACAAGGCAAAACCATTCTTTTATATGGCGAACAAGGGCTGGGCGATACCCTGCATTTTTGTCGTTATGCCAAACAGGTTGCCGCGTTGGGCGGGCGGGTTATTCTGGAAGTACCCAAAGCGTTGTTGCCCTTACTCGCAAAGCTTGAAGGCGTGGAACAACTGATTGCGCAGGGCGAACCATTGCCCAGTTTCGATTTCCACAGCCCGTTACTCAGTCTGCCGCTGGCGTTTAACACCCGTCTGGATTCCATTCCTGCCGATACGCCATATTTGTTCAGCAACCCCGACAAAGTACAACACTGGCAAGCGGTATTAGGTACAAAAAACCTGCCGCGTGTCGGTGTGGTCTGGTCGGGTAATGCCGCACATAAAAATGATCATAATCGTTCATTAGCTCTGTCTGAATTATTGCCGTTGCTCACGCTGGACTGTCAATTTATCAGTCTGCAAAAAGAACTGCATGACACTGACACGGCATTGCTGACACAACTGCCGCAATTACAACACTACGGCACGCAACTGCATGATTTTACCGACACAGCGGCATTGATTGAGCTGACGGACGTGGTAATCAGCGTTGATACGTCAGTTGCGCACTTGGCGGCGGCAATGGGGAAACCGACGTGGATTTTACTGGCTGATAATCAGGATTGGCGATGGTTACTAAACCGTGCAGACAGTCCGTGGTATCCGTCGGTACGGTTGTTCAGACAAACTCAGCGCGGCGATTGGCAGGATGTGATTAAGCAAGTACAACACGCACTGAGTCAACTGCCCAGCTACCCTAGCGATGACCCGAAAGCGACGAAAAAAACCACACCGCCTTCTTTAGATTCTGTGGATGCTCTGATTAATCAGGGCAATGACTTGGAAGACCTTGGGCGATTTGATGACGCACTGGCGCGTTATGACCTCGCTTTATCCCTCAATCCCGACTATGCCAGAGCGCATTCTAATCGCGGTAACGTGTTGCAACTGCTACAGCGTTTTAATGACGCACTCGCCAGTTATGATCGCGCGTTGGCTGTTCGACCCGATTACGCCGAAGCCTTTTTTAATCGCGGCAACGCATTACGCGCACTGCTTCGCTTTGACGAGGCACTGAGCAGCTATGATAAAGCCTTAGCCATTAAGGCTGAGTTTATTCTGGCACTTATCGGGCGCGGCGTGGTACTGCAAGACCTGAACCGTTTTGCGGACGCGCTGGCTTGTTATGACCGCGTTTTAGTCATGCAGCCAGACTATGCCGAAGCGCATTACAATCGCGGCAACGTGTTACAGGAACTCCAGCGTTTTGAGGACGCGCTTGCCGCTTATGACGCTGCATTAAACATCAATCCTGAGTATGTCGAAGCCTTGGGTAATCGCGGTGCTGTACTGCAAGACCTCAAACGCTTTACTGACGCATTGGACAGCTATAACCGCGCTTTAGCAATACAACCCGATCATCTGGACATTCTTGAACAGCGCGGTATTGTTCTCCAGCTGATGAATCGTGTTGATGACGCGCTGCGCAATTATGAACACGCGCTGGCACTCAATCCAGACAGGGAATTTATCTTCGGCACTTGGCTATCATTAAAAATGAAGCAGTGTGACTGGCGTGATTTTGCTGACAATCTAGACACACTGACCGAAAAAATAACGACGGGTAACAAAGTCGCTACGCCGTTTTTTGTTCATTCGATGTCGGCATCAACCGCCGTGCAACAGCAAGCCGCGCAGCTTTATGCACAAGCAAAACATCCTCGTGCATTACTGTTGCCGCCACTGGTAAAACACGCACACACCAAAATTAAAATTGCGTATTTTTCAGCAGATTTTCGTAATCATCCTGTTGCCTATCTTATCGCTGAATTGCTGGAACGCCATGATAGAACAAGCTTTGAAGTGCTTGCGTTCTCGTTCAATACTCCCGTCGAGAAAAGCCCAGCTCGCTTAAGACTGGAAGCCGCGTGCGACCACTTTATTGATGTCAGTCAACAATCCGATGAACAAGTCGTGCAATTGGCACGACATCTGGAAATTGATATTGCCATTGATTTGAACGGCTTTACCGATGGCTGTAGAACGGATATTTTTGCCCTGCGTGCCGCACCGATTCAAGTCGTGTATCTGGGTTATTTGGGTACAATGGGTACGGATTACATGGACTATATATTGGCAGATAGCACACTGATACCTGCTGAACATCAAGCGCATTACAACGAAAAAATTACTTATTTACCACATAGCTTTCAAGTCAACGACAGCAAACTGCCGATTGCAAACCGCACCTTTACACGCGCAGAATGCGGCTTGCCCGCACACGGCTTTGTTTTTTGTTGCTTCAATAACAATTACAAAATCACACCGACGGTGTTTGCTAGCTGGATGCGTATCTTGCAGCAAGTTGACGGCAGTGTATTATGGCTATTGGAAGACAACAATGCTGTTATCAGTAATTTACGGCACGAAGCCACGGTACGCGGTGTGAATGCTGAACGCATAGTGTTTGCCAAACGCCTGCCCATGCCTGAATACTTGGCGCGGCATCGGGTTGCGGATTTATTTTTAGATACCCAACCTTATAATGCGGGAGCAACTGCCAGCGGGGCATTGTGGTCTGGACTGCCCGTATTAACCTGTTTAGGTAGCACATTTGCAGGCAGAATGGCGGCGAGTTTGCTTAACGCTATTGGTTTGCCTGAATTGATTACTGCCAACCTCGCCGATTATGAAACACTGGCTGTACAACTGGCGACACATCCCGAACAACTGGCGGCTATCAAACAAACACTGGCTGATAACCGCCTGACCCAACCGCTGTTTGATACCCAGCTGTTTACCCACCATATCGAGTCCGCTTATCAGGCGATGTTTGCCCACTATCAAGCCGACTTAACCCCTGAGTATATTTATGTACAGGCACAAGAAAGTATCATGCCAGCCAACCATGCCAATCAGTTCCAACACGCCATGCGCTTGCATAAACAAAACCAACTGGCAGCAGCAGAAGCCTTGTATGAAGACATTTTACGCACGCAACCGCAACACATTGATGCCCTGCATTTTTTAGGCGTGCTGAAAAACCAGCAGGGGCAAACGCAACGCGCCGTAGAATTAATCAGTCAATCACTCGCGCTCTACCCTGACAACGCCGCCGCGCATTGCAATTTAGCCTTGGCATTGCAGAGCTTACAGCGTTTGGATGACGCAGTTGCCTGTTATGACACAGTGCTGGCACTCCAACCGAATGCCATCAACGCACTCTCAGGACGCGGTATCGTACTGCAAATGCTCAATCGTTTTGATGAGGCACTGCTGGATTATGACCGCATTCTAGCCATCGACCCACACCACGCCGAAGCCCTGTTCGGGCGTGCCAATGTGCTGTACAAACTGAAACGTCTGGATGCCGCGCTTATAAGTTATCAAGGTTCGTTAGCGATTAATCCCGACAGTGTGGAAGCTCTTTATAATCAAGGATTATTACTGGTCGAACTGAACCGTATTGATGACGCGATAATCAGCTATCAAAAGGCTTTGGCGATTAAAGCCGATTATGCCGAAGTGCATAACAATCTGGGGTTATTACTCAAAAAACAGGAACGCCACGCGGAAGCAGAAGCCAGTTATCAACACGCTATTGCCAGTAAACCCGACTATATGGAAGCGTATTGCAATCTGATTACCCTGCTGAAAGATCAGGGACGCACCAATGACGCGCAAGCGACTATCAATGCAGCATTAGCGGCACTACCCGATAGTCTGGAATTACGTTTTATCCAACTCATCATGAGCTTGCCAATGGTCACGCACACTGTCACCGAAGCTGCGTTAGTGGCGACGCACTTCGACACCGCGTTGACCGACTTGGAAAACTGGCTGATGCAATCCCCCAATCATCAACACAGTCTGGCTACCGCAGGCTTACTGCCGTTACCGTTCCTGCTTGCCTATCGCACAGGCAATCACGTTCAGCGTCTGTCGCGTTATGGCGATATTGTCGCGGTACAGGGCAACGCCGTTGCCGTTGATAAAACGCGCACCAAGCTGAAAATGGTCGTGGTATCGCATCATTTCCATCGGCATTCGGTGTGGGATGTGATTACGCGCGGCTTATTGGTCAATATAGACCGCAGCCGCTTTGAACTGGTGCTGTATCATTTAGGGGGTCTTGAAGATCAGGAAACCGCATTTGCCAAATCACTGGCAGACGGGTGGCGCGACACACAAACCGTCAGTGATGTACACGGCTGGTTATCCGTGCTTGCCGATGATAAACCCGATGTGATTTTTTACCCTGAAATCGGCATGGATCCGATGTCCGCCCGTTTAGCCGCACATCGAGTCGCACCGCTGCAAATAGCCAGCTGGGGACACCCGATTACCACAGGACTGCCCGCTATAGACCTGTATTTTTCAGGTGATTTACTGGAATCCGCCGATGCCGACAGACATTATCGTGAACGCCTGATACGCTTACCCAGCACAGGCTGCTGCACCACTTTATTCAACGTCACCCCTGAACCTTTGCCTGAACTGGCGGCACAACTGGCAACACGGCAGGGAATCAGTTTTATCATCCCACAAACCGTCTATAAATTTGACCCTGCTGATGATGGACTGTATGCCGACATTGCCAGCGTAGTAGGCAACTGCACGTTTATTTTATTGCATGGGCGTGACAATGCGTGGGCAATGGATCAAGTCGTCGCACGACTGGAGCAAACTTTTATAGACCGTGGTTTACCTCCAGACCAACATTTATTAATCATTCCGTGGCAATCGGTGGAAAAGTTTCAAACCTTGCTGGATTTATGTGATATGTATCTGGATTGCCCGTCATTTTCAGGCTACACCACCGCATGGCAAGCCGCACACCGAGGCATTCCGATAGTGACTTTGGAAGGGGAATTTATGCGTCAGCGATTAGCGGCAGGCTTATTGCGTAAAATCGGCATCACCGACACCATCGCCCAATCGCGGGAAGAATATGTGCAGTTAGCCGTCAAATTAGCTGAGGAATGCCGCAATCCTGTACTGCGGAATGCACGTCGCCAACGACTCAAAACCGCCGCACCGAAAGCGGATAATGATGTCAGTGTGGTGAGGGCTTTTGAACAGAGCGTAATTGAGGCATTAGCTAAACGGGGAATTTAGTTTTGTAGGTCAGGTTACCCTACGAGACTGTGAAAGTATTTATGTGGGAGAGGCTTTAGCCTCGAATGCGAGGCTAAAGCCTCTCCCACATTATAAAAAAACAATCACCCACAAAACTCAAAAACTATTTTAGACTTGTTGCACCAGAATAAATAAGAATAGATAATCACTATTATCAATAAAACAGGACTAATAAACGGCTATGAAATTGGGATTATCTGATTTAAAAACAGAAAGGCAGTGTCGGGCGGCGATAGGGATGGATAAAGA
>JAUYBJ010000278.1 GCA_030693155.1 Methylococcales bacterium | reverse complement strand
CAATCATGACACAAAAAAACCATATTTTTATGTCTATTTATGCGGTATTCAAGCTGGAATGCTTGAAGATAAAACACAAAACCAATCATTTTGCATTGCGTACCAAGCTCTTCATCAAGGCAAACCAGTTGGCTTATGAAGAATTGCAAAAATTAAGGGCTGCGTAACATCAGTTATTCAATCCGGACAACGAAGAATCGATGTCAAAATCGCAATAGATGTCTTGGAATAGCCAAAAACACCTCATCAGTGAACAGTTAGCTAAGAAAAAATTACTCGACCATTAAGAATAGCGCAAGCAACTTTGTTTCAAAAAAAGGAGGGGGAGATTACAAATACCATAATCAGCAAGCTACACTACAAGGCGTGGCGTGAAATCGATGTGCTCGAAAAACACTCCGCTTTTAGACCAGCAAAAACGTTAAGCTATAAGATAGTTAAAGCCAATAAAACACATCAGTCTTCTCTTATTTCCAAAATTTTTTGAACAAGCCCAGCGCGGACTGAGGTGTTACTAGTTTGCTTTCAATGATACTTAATAGCCGCTCTTCACGATGAATCGCTTCACGTTTAAGCTCCTTTATATCGTGCAATAAATATTCAACCTGATCCATTAGCCACTGCTCATGCTCCGAAATGGGCGACTGAGAGGCTGCATCGCCTGTACCCGCTGTTTTAGGTTTCAGTTCTTCATAGCATTTAATCAAATCGTTAGTATCTATGCCCTTACCCGTTTTAGTCAGTTTGCCAGAAGCAATATGTCGATTGATTGTTGACCGAGAGAGTCCTGTTAATTCTGTAGCTCTTTGTATTGAAACGATCATAAAATTATACTCAAAAAAACAATGAAGCATCTTCAGTGTCTTTAATGATAGTTCATTATCAATAATTATAAAATACCCCCTATAAAAACAAGGCTCGACAAAGCTACATGCTGGAACTCTCATGTGTTTTTAATGAAAACACATTGCTTTGCGAATGGTAAAATCTTGATTTAATGAAGCTCGATAGCTATAATCCATAAGCTATTATGTTTGGAGAGCTGTATGACAGATAGAAAAGACTCTACTGTCGTTAAGATACTGAGTTATCAAGTTTTGATTATACTTATCATTACTGCTGGCTTTATCATTAAAGGAGATAAGCAACATGCTTTATCCGCTGTGTTAGGCGGGGTTGCTGCTTTTGTTCCTAACCTGTATTTTGCACTACGCATACATAGGTCGGCAGGACAAGAGCCGAGAAAAATCGTCAATTCCTTTTATGCAGGTGAATCGGGCAAGTTATTATTAACAGCCGCGCTGTTTATGATGATTTTTCAAGTCTCAAACATACAAATATTACCGCTGTTAATCGGCTATATAGCAGCGTTATCGGTTTTTTGGTTCGCATTATTAATGCGTTGACATTATTATTTTTCAAAGAGAGGAACAATGGCTACTGAAGCTCATGCCGCTGAAGGTGCAACTGGCTACATCATTCACCATTTAACACCGCTACATTTTGGCGAGGGGTTTTGGACATTGCATCTGGATACCTTGTTTTTCTCGGCCGCTTTAGGTGGTTTGTTTATCTGGTTTTTTAAAACCGCAGCAGAGAAAGCGACATCAGGCGTACCAGGGTTAGTGCAAAGCTTTGCTGAAATGATGATTGAATTTGTTGATCAGCAAGTCAAAGACAGCTTTCATGGTCACAGCAAATTAATTGCCCCATTGGCACTCACCATATTTTGCTGGGTATTCCTCTGGAACTTCATGGACTTGTTCCCTGTTGATATACTGCCGTTGATTGGCTCTCTGATGGGTCTCGAGTATCTGCGTGTTGTACCAAGTACCGATTTAAATGCAACGTTTGCCATGTCTATCTCAGTATTTGCGTTGATCATTTTTTACAGCATTAAAATTAAAGGGCCTTGGGGTTTTGCTAAAGAGCTGATGTTTCAACCTTTCGGCCCTTGGTTATTACCCTTTAACCTGCTATTAAAATTAGTCGAAGAAATCGCCAAGCCTATCTCACTGGCACTGCGTTTATTCGGCAACTTATATGCAGGCGAATTAATCTTTATTTTAATCGCTTTATTGCCTTGGTATCTTCAACCTGTACTGAGTTTTCCATGGGCAATTTTCCATATTTTAATTATCACACTTCAAGCCTTTATTTTCATGGTATTAACCATTGTTTACCTGAGTATGGCGCACGAAGATCATTAATATTTTTATCACTTTTTATCACTTAAATTAACCGTTTGGAGGTTTCATGGAAATTGCAAAATTAATCGCTGATGTACAAGGCATGACTGCTATTGCAGTAGGTCTGGTTCTTGGTATGGGTGCGTTAGGAACAGCGATCGGTTTCGGTCTGTTGGGTGGAAAATTTCTGGAAGGCGCAGCGCGTCAACCTGAAATGGTTCCTATGTTACAAGTCAAAATGTTTGTTGTTGCTGGCTTATTAGATGCGGTAACCATGATTGGTGTTGGTTTGGCGTTATTCTTCACTTTCGCAAACCCATTCTTATCTGCGGTAACAGCGGCTGCTGGTCAATAATCCGTCTAATTTCAATAGTAACAAGAGGATCGCATCGTGAGTATCAATGCTACTCTGATTGGACAAATGATTACCTTTGCACTTCTGGTGTGGTTCACCATGAAGTACATTTGGCCGCCTTTATTTGACTCGTTAGAAGAACGTAGAAAAAAAATCGCCGATGGTTTGGCAGCGGCTGAAAAAGGTCAGGAAAATATGCACTTGGCTGAGAAAAAAGCCAAGAATGTTATCAAAGAAGCCAAAGAACAATCTTCCGAGATTGTTAATCAAGCTCAAAAACGTGCAAATGAACTGATTGAAGAATCCAAAGACCTTGGTAAAAAAGAAGGTGAGCGGATGATTCTGGCAGCAAAAGCGCAAATTGAACAAGAAATACACCAAGCCAGAGAAAGCCTGCGCCAAGAAGTCGCCGCTTTAGCGTTCAGTGCCGCAGAACAAATTCTGGGTGCAGAAATTGATAAAGCCAAGCATCGAGACATTATCAATAAAGTCTCTAATCAACTAGGTTAAGCAACATGAGCGAATTGGCAACATTGGCAAGACCTTATGCGGTAGCGGTGTTTAAACGAGCCAAAGAAACAGCAACCACTAAAAAATGGTCTGAGAATTTGGCGTTTATGTCGGCTGTACTCAGCAATAACGACATTTCTGTGGTCATCGACAACCCAAAAGTAAACAAGCAAGCATTGTCAGCATTTATGCTGGATATTTGCCAAGGGCAAGTAAGTGAAGAAGCTGAAAATCTTCTCCAGCTACTCGTTCAAAATAATCGGCTGACCTTAGTTCCCATCATTGCCACGCTTTTTGAAGCCTACAAGACAGAAGATGAAGGCTATATCGATGTTGAAGTTATTGTAGCTTACGCTTTCACTAAAGAAGAAAAGCCTAAGTTCGCTTCAACCCTGGAAAAAACCCTCGGTAAAAAAGTCAACATGAATGTAACCGTAGATAAGTCATTAATTGGCGGTGCTTTAGTACGCGCGGGCGACCGAGTAATTGACGGTTCTATTAGAGGCCAGCTTCAACACATGCAAAAGACTCTACAGTGAGAGTGAGAAAAGCACATGCAATTAAACCCATCTGAAATAAGCGATCTGATTAAAAAGAAGATCGAAAACTTTAACCTGAGTGCTGAAGCGCACACAGAAGGCACAGTTGTCAGTGTTACTGACGGTATTGTACGCGTCCATGGTTTATCGGAAGCAATGCAAGGTGAAATGCTGGAATTTCCAGGCAACACTTTTGGCATGGCTCTTAACCTTGAAAGAGATTCAGTCGGTGTGGTGGTATTAGGTTCATACCAACATATTTCTGAAGGCGACACCGTTAAATGTACAGGAAAAATCTTAGAAGTACCCGTTGGCGAAGCCTTGCTGGGTCGCGTCGTTGATGCACTGGGTAATCCTATTGATGGTAAAGGTGCAATTGATACTACCGAAACATCACCCATCGAAAAAATTGCTCCTGGCGTAATTGCACGTCAATCAGTAGATCAACCGGTACAATTAGGTTTGAAATCTATTGATGCGATGATTCCAGTTGGACGTGGTCAACGTGAGTTAATCATTGGCGACCGTCAAACAGGTAAAACAGCGATTGCGATTGATGCCATCATCAACCAAAAAGGTACTGGCATTAAATGTATCTATGTGGCGATTGGACAAAAACGCTCCTCGATTGCTAACGTGGTTCGTAAACTGGAAGAACACGGCGCAATGGCTCATACCATTGTGGTCTCGGCTTCTGCATCAGAATCAGCAGCACTGCAATTCATCGCACCTTATACAGGTTGTTCGATGGGCGAATTTTTCAGAGACCGTGGCGAAGATGCGTTAATCATTTATGATGACTTAACCAAACAAGCATGGGCTTATCGTCAAATTTCATTATTATTACGTCGTCCGCCTGGTCGTGAAGCGTATCCTGGTGACGTTTTCTATTTGCATTCCCGTTTATTAGAAAGAGCTTCGCGCATCAATGCTGATGAAGTTGAAAAACTGACTGGCGGCAAAGTAAAAGGTAAAACAGGTTCTTTAACTGCACTACCTATTATTGAAACCCAAGGCGGTGACGTATCGGCTTTCGTACCGACCAATGTTATTTCTATTACTGACGGTCAGATTTTCTTAGAAAGCAGCTTGTTTAATGCGGGTATTCGTCCTGCGGTCAACGCTGGTTTATCAGTATCGCGAGTAGGTGGCGCGGCACAGACTAAAATCATCAAAAAGTTAGGCGGCGGTACACGTTTAGACTTAGCACAGTACCGCGAATTAGCGGCATTTGCTCAGTTCGCTTCTGATTTAGATGAAAGCACACGCAAACAGCTTGAACGCGGTCAACGAGTAACGGAATTGATGAAACAAAATCAATACTCGCCAATGTCTGTTGCACAAATGGCTGTGTCATTGTTTGCTGCTAACGAAGGCTTTCTGGATACGGTTGAAGTCAATAAAGTTCTCGCTTTTGAAGCAGCTTTACAGTTGTACATGAAGTCAGAACACGCTGAATTAATGGGCAATATTAATGCAACTGGCGATTTTAGTAATGAAATCAGCAGCGGCATAAGAACGGCTATTGAAACTTTCGTTAAAACTCATAGTTGGTAAAAGGGTCTCCTTATGGCTGTTGGTAAAGAAATACGCACTAAGATTGCGAGTATTAAAAACACTCAAAAAATTACTCGCGCAATGGAAAAAGTTGCTGCCAGTAAAATGCGTAAAACAAAAGACAGAATGCAGGCTACACGTCCCTACTCTAAAAAGATTGCCCGAATTATTAAGCATTTAGCTCACGCAAATCCAGAATACAAACATTCGTTTCTGATTAAACGTGAAGTAAAGCGCGTCGGCGTTATCGTGGTGAGTTCGGATCGTGGTTTGTGCGGAGGATTAAATTCCAATTTGTTCAGAAAAACCCTGACGCATTTAGTGCAATGGAATAAAGACGGTATCGAAGTTGATATTGCCACCATTGGCGGTAAGGCAGCTGGTTTTTTCAGCAATGTGAAAGTTAATGTCGTTGGTCATGTCGCTAAATTGGGTGATATTCCGCATCTGCAAGATCTTGTTGGTGTCATTAAAATCATGCTGGATGCTTATAATGAAGGGCGTATTGATGAGCTTCATGTCATCAATAATGAGTTCGTTAACACCATGACGCAACGTCCGATGATTCAGCAATTGTTGCCCGTATTCGCCTGCGAACCGGATCAAAACCTGAATGGTCATTGGGATTATATCTATGAACCTGATGCCAAAGAGGTTTTGGATCATTTATTGATTCGTTATGTTGAGTCTATCGTTTATCAGGGACTGGTTGAGAACAATGCTTGTGAACAGGCCGCTAGAATGGTCGCAATGAAGAGTGCTTCGGATAATGCCGGCAATCTTATCAGCGAGTTGCAACTGATTTACAACAAAGCCAGACAAGCCGCTATCACTCAGGAAATTTCAGAAATTGTTGCCGGTGCCGCAGCTGTTTAGTCCTGCGCAAACAACACAACACAAGAGGACAACTCAATGAGTTCGGGTAAAATCGTTCAGATTATTGGTGCGGTCGTTGACGTGGAATTTTCACGCGAAGACCTACCAAAAGTATATGATGCGTTAAATGTAGAAACAAAAGGTTTGGTGCTGGAAGTACAGCAACAACTAGGTGATGGCGTAGTCAGAACTATCGCTATGGGTAGTACCGACGGCTTAAGCAGAGGTTTGGCGGTCGTCAATACTAATGCTGCCATTGCTGTACCAGTAGGTCAGGAAACTTTAGGTCGTATTATGAATGTCTTGGGTGAGCCCATAGACGAGAAAGGACCTATCGGCGAAAAAATTAAATGGGGAATTCATCGTGAAGCTCCCAGCTACGCTGAACAAGCCGCTGCTAATGAATTATTAGAAACAGGTATCAAAGTTATCGACTTGGTTTGCCCGTTTACTAAAGGTGGTAAAGTTGGTTTATTCGGTGGTGCGGGTGTAGGTAAAACCGTCAACATGATGGAACTGATTCGTAACATCGCGATTGAGCATAGTGGTTATTCAGTATTTGCTGGCGTAGGCGAGCGTACTCGTGAAGGTAACGACTTCTATCACGAAATGACCGACTCTAACGTTATCGACAAAGTATCATTAGTATACGGTCAAATGAACGAGCCACCTGGAAACAGATTGCGCGTTGCGTTGACCGGTTTAACAATGGCTGAATATTTCCGTGACGAAGGTCGTGACGTGTTGTTCTTCGTTGATAATATTTATCGTTATACCTTAGCGGGTACAGAAGTGTCAGCGTTATTAGGTCGTATGCCCTCAGCGGTAGGTTATCAGCCTACACTGGCTGAAGAAATGGGTGTATTACAAGAGCGTATTACTTCAACTAAAACTGGCTCTATTACCTCTATCCAAGCGGTTTATGTACCTGCGGATGACTTAACTGACCCATCACCTGCTACAACATTTGCTCACTTAGACGCAACAGTAGTACTGTCACGTCAAATCGCTGAGCTGGGTATTTATCCTGCGATTGACCCATTAGATTCTACCAGTCGTCAATTAGACCCACTGGTTATCGGTCAAGAGCATTACGATATTGCACGTCAAGTACAAGGTATTTTGCAACGCTATAAAGAATTGCGTGACATTATTGCTATTTTGGGCATGGACGAATTATCAGAAGAAGATAAATTAGCAGTAGTCAGAGCGCGTAAAGTTCAGCGTTTCATGTCGCAACCATTCTTCGTTGCTGAAGTATTTACTGGCTCACCTGGAAAATATGTGTCCTTAAAAGATACCATTGCGGGCTTTAAAGGCATTATCAACGGTGAATACGATGCAATTCCAGAACAAGCGTTCTACATGGTAGGCACGATTGACGAAGTGCTGGAAAAAGCAAAAACAATGAATGCGTAACAATGTGAGTAATCACGTCGTTACACGAGAAACGAAACGGTAACAACTATGACTATGACCGTCCATGTAGACATCGTAAGCGCGGAAAAAGAAATATTTTCAGGTCTCGCAGAGATGGTATTTGCACCCGCTGAAATGGGTGAAGTGGGTATTTCGCCACGTCATGCTCCATTAATATCGAAACTTAAAGCGGGTGAAGTTCGGATTAAAACGGCTGACAAAGAAGAGCATCATTTTTATGTATCGGGTGGACTCATCGAAGTACAGCCGCACATGGTGATTATTCTGGCTGATACCGCACTAAGAGCAAAAGATATTGACGAGGCAGCGGCGTTACAAGCCAAAGCCAAAGCCGAAGAAGCTCTGGAAGATAAGAGCGGAAAAATGGAATACGGACAAGCACAAGCGCAGTTGGCTCAAGCTATGATGCAGCTGAAAATGCTGGATAGACTGAGAAAACGCGGCGGATAATAAAAACGTGTGTTGCACGTTTTTATGATTTTTCAAGAGCCTGATAACGCACATTACGCTATCGGGCTTTTTTTTGTTTAACAGGAAATGAGATGAAAATTACTACGATTATACTTGCAGCAGGAAAAGGGACGCGGATGCGTTCCGAGTTACCCAAAGTTTTGCATAAAATAGCCAATCGCCCCTTGTTACAACACGTTTATGACATGAGTCGTCACTTGGAAAACAACCGTATTAAAATCGTTATCGGACATGGTGCGGAACTGGTCACTGAGACATTAAAAGAACTGGATGCCAGTTGGATTGAGCAAAAACAACAACTCGGTACAGGTCACGCTGTACAACAAGTAAGCGATCAAATTGCCGATGATGACACCGTGCTAATCCTATACGGTGACGTACCTCTGCTTAAATTAGCAACAGTCCAGCAATTACTGAAGAACGTAAATTCCCAGTCTCTTGCTTTACTGACGGTGAATCTGGAAAACCCAACGGGCTACGGCAGAATAGTCAGAGATGCTACAGGAAAAGTCACTAAAATTGTTGAGCAAAAAGATGCTTCCGATAGTGAAAAACTGATTACTGAAGGCAATACAGGAATTTTGGCGGTACACGGCGACAAGCTAAAACAATGGCTAAACCGATTAGGCAATAATAATGCACAAGGCGAATATTATTTAACCGACGTTATTGAAATGGCAGTTGCGGATGGCATCAATATTATTACCAGCCAAGCAGAAACAGAAGATGAGGTACTTGGTGTCAATAATCGTCTCCAATTAAGTCATCTGGAACGAGTTTACCAACAACAGCAAGCCCTTGAGCTTATGGAACAAGGCGTTACCCTGATAGACCCAGCGCGTTTTGATCTGCGCGGAACTATAGAACAACTGGGACAAGACATAGAAATAGACATCAATGTTATTTTAGAAGGCAAAAATAGCATCGGTAACAACGTGAGAATCGGCGCAAACACACAGATAAAAAATGCGATTATTGGTGATAATGTCGAAATTTTAGCGAATTGTATTATTGAAGATGCAGTGATAGGCGATAACAGCCGCATTGGGCCTTTTGCAAGATTAAGACCAGAATCAGTACTTGCCAATGATGTACATATTGGTAATTTTGTCGAAATTAAAAAATCAACGGTTGCACAGGGCAGCAAAATCAATCACTTAAGTTATATTGGCGATACCACCGTGGGCAGTAAAGTGAATATTGGCGCAGGAACTATTACCTGTAACTATGATGGCGTGAACAAATTCAGAACCATTATTGAAGATGGCGCATTCATAGGTTCAGATACCCAATTAGTTGCTCCCGTCACAGTAGGTAAAAATGCTACTATTGGCGCAGGATCAACAATCACAAGGGACTGCCCTGAAAACCAGCTAACCTTAAGCAGAGTGAAACAGTTTTCACTTTCAGGCTGGCAACGACCCGTTAAACAGGAGAAATAATATGTGTGGAATTGTAGGTGGTATCGCACAACGCAACGTAGTACCGATTCTAATAGAAGGTTTAAAACGTCTGGAATACCGTGGTTATGATTCGGCAGGACTTGCTGTCGTCCACGATAACGACATTTACCGCAAACGCGAACTCGGCAAAGTTATAGGACTGGAAGCGTTAATAGACGCTGACCCTATAAAAGGCTACTTAGGTATCGCACACACCCGCTGGGCAACGCATGGCAAACCCAGCACGGCTAATGCGCATCCTCACATCAGTCGTGACAAAATCGCGGTGGTTCACAATGGCATCATTGAAAATCATGAACGCTTAAGAGAATCGCAAACCAGCAACGGTTATGTATTTACCTCAGAAACCGACACCGAAACCATTGTCCATGAAATTCATCACGCCAGAGAAACAACCGACAGCTTATTAGCGGCCGTTAAAAAAACCGTGCAAAAACTGGAAGGGGCTTTCGCGTTAGGTATTATGAGTGCAGATGAACCTGACACCCTGATTGCCTGTAGAAAAGGCAGTCCGCTGGTTATCGGAGTGGGTTTTGGCGAATACTTTATTGCTTCCGATGTCGCTGCCCTGCTCCCTGTCACACAACGCTTCATTTTTCTTGAAGAAGGTGACATTGCGAAAATAACTATAAAAGAGTTGTTGATTTATGATGCCGATGACCAACTGGTCAAACGCCCCATCAAACAAAGTCAACTCACCGCCGACGCAGTTGATAAAGGTGAATACCGCCACTATATGCTCAAAGAAATTTATGAGCAGCCGTTCGCTATCTCGCAAACGCTGGAAGGCAGATTCATCAACAACCGTCTGCAAGAAAACTCTTTTGGACACAATGCGGCAGAAGTATTCGGCAACATCAAATCCGTGCAAATTCTCGCCTGTGGTACCAGCTACCATTCAGGTTTAGTGGCACGTTACTGGTTTGAAAAAATTGCGCGTGTACCCTGTAACATCGAAGTCGCCAGTGAATTTCGTTACCGTAGCCCCGTGTTATCACCCGACACATTGATTGTCACCATCTCACAATCAGGCGAAACCGCTGATACTCTCGCGGCATTACAGGAAGCCAAAAAACTGGGCGCGAAATATTCTATCGTTATTTGCAACGTGCCAGAAAGTTCACTGGTTAGAGAATCTGATTTAGTGTTAATGACCCGCGCAGGCCCAGAAATTGGAGTGGCATCTACCAAAGCCTTTACCACACAGTTAGTCGCACTAATGATGCTGGTCATAGCAGTCGGTAGACGCTTTGAACTGACTGAAGAGATGGAGCAGAAAATCACCTCGGAATTGTTCAGTTTGCCGAAAAAAATTGAACAGGTATTGCAATTGGATGATGAAATCAGAACCTTGTCCCAGCAGTTTGCTGAAAAACAACACTCGCTATTTTTAGGTAGAGGTACCCACTACCCGATTGCAATGGAAGGCGCGTTAAAACTGAAAGAAATTTCCTACATCCATGCCGAAGCCTACCCCGCCGGGGAGTTGAAGCATGGGCCGTTAGCGTTAATTGATGTTGATATGCCTGTAATTGTTGTTGCCCCCAACGACAGTTTGCTGGAAAAATTGAAATCTAATATGCAGGAAGTTGCCGCGCGTGGTGGACAACTTATTGTGTTTATGGATGAAACGCTGGCTTCTGAACCTGACAAAAATACTCAAATTGTCAAAGTTCCACAAGTCGGCAATGAAATTTCACCGATGATTTACACCATCCCGTTACAGTTACTGTCCTACCATGTCGCTGTATTAAAAGGGACTGATGTTGACCAGCCAAGAAATCTAGCAAAATCGGTTACGGTGGAATAACAACTATCAAGGAGTCCGGAAGCAGGCTTTTGGACTCCCTTTTAACACAACAAAGGTATCTGTATAATTCATCACTTAAATTGTACAAATACCTTTGTTTAACTAACTTACTCTATTTCTTAACCATACGCATGACCATGATTTTCTAACGCAACATCATAAACTGACCAACGATCTAATTATTCCGCCTTCGTAACACACTGCAAACTTCCAGTGTTTGGTGCTTACACTGGAAGACGAACCATAAACGACATAATAAATTTCTATATTTTTCTATGAAATACTTTATAAAACCAAATGACACGGCGCGACCGATGATGATACAAAACCGTTTATTGTTTGATATGTTGACGGGGGAAGAGAAGCCGAAAACGATGGGCGGCTTATTATTGACCTTGGTGATAGTGTCGCATTTAGCAGGATTTTACTTTGTAAACTTAAACGCGCCTATCATAGCTGCAAAACCAGAAATAATCATGGAAGTATCCATGGTAGCAGTGCCGCTACCTGTTGCCGATGTGCCGCCGCCATCCCCTCCTGCTCCGCCAGAACCGCCAAAACCAGTGCCACCAAAACCTGTGGTTAAGCCCAAGCCCGTGGTCAAAAAGCTATTGCCCAAGCCAGTAGTTCATAAAACCGAACCTGTGTTTATCCCCGTTGCAACAAAACCAATGCCTGTCACTGCACCTGCCGCTGCTCCGACTTCTGCTAAAGCCGCACCTGGACCTGCTAAAGCTGCTCCGTCAGTACCGCAAACTTTTACACAGGCACGAGCAGATGCAAACTACGGCTACAACCCCAAACCAAAATACCCCAGTGTAGCGCGTAGTCGTGGTTGGGAAGGCAAAGTCATCCTGCAAGTACACGTTTCTGCCGATGGCGATGCCCAACAGGTCAGCGTATCGCAAAGCAGCGGACATGACATATTGGATGAAGCGGCAGTCAATGCAGTAGAAGGTTGGCGTTTTGTACCTGCTAAACGCGGTGATGAAGCAGTTGCCAGTACAGTCAATGTGCCGATTAATTTCAAATTGGACAATTAATTTTAATTTTTAACTTCACTTAAGGAGAAAAACCGATGCTCGACCATGTTGCATACGCTGAGACTATTATTGACGGCACAAAATATACCCTGTACGCCTTTTCGGTGTTAACGTGGACGCTGATTTTTTTTAAAATCTGGCAACTTGCTAGAAACCGCTCATATAACCAAACATTTAATGACGCATTTTGGGACTCGGCTGATTTAACAGCAGCAGAAAACTTGCCAGAAGACGTTGCCAGAGGATCACAAGCGCGTATTGCGCGGACAGGTTTTCAATGGTTGCGCGAAAGTGCTGCTTCTATGGGTAAAAGCCTGAAATTTCATGGTCAACCCGCAGAACTATTAGAACACGCACTGCTGGTACAAATGCAAAAAGAACAACATTCGATGGAAAGCGGCTTAACCATACTCGCCAGTATTGGTAGCACCGCGCCGTTTGTCGGTTTATTTGGAACGGTACTGGGTATTATGCACGCCATGCACCAAATTACCGCCAGTGGTTCAACCAGTCTGGAAGTGGTTGCCGGCCCTATCGGTGACGCATTGGTTGCTACCGCGATTGGTATTGCGGTCGCTGTACCTTCGGTATTGGCATATAATATGTTTTTACGTTTAGTCAAACAACAGCGCGTGGAACTGGAAAATTTTGTAACCAGTTTTATGCACAACGCCATTGGCAAGGATTAATTTATGGCCTTTAAACCACAAGGCGAAAGCTCAGAAGCCATGAGTGAAATCAACGTCACACCGCTGGTCGATGTGATGTTAGTGCTGGTTATTATTTTATTAGTGACTGCACCGTTAGTGACGCAATCGGTACACATGAAACTACCTGAAACGGTTGAAACCACGGAAAACATTAATAAAGAACCGTTTCAACTGGGTATTGATGCAAAAAATGAAATTACGCTCAATAAAACGCCTTACGCTACGTTTGCCGATTTAGAAACTGCACTAAAAGCAGAACTGGCAAAAAATCCTGAAATGGAAGTTCATTTACACGCCGATGAAAGCGTTGTTTATGGCAAGGTTGCCGAACTCATGGCAACGGTACAACACGCGGGCATTGTCAAAATGGCATTTGTTACCATGCCGCAATAGCATTACAAAATAATAACCCTCTGCTAAATCAATTTTCATCCGTTGCCGATAAGCGGATAAAATACCCTCATCAACGCACAGAAACTTGGCAACACAGTCACTGTGATGGCTTCTTAAAGGAGTCCAAAACACGTTTTGGACTCCTGACGCATTTAATTTTCCAAGCAATCACCATGAATTCAACCCTGATTCAAATGACGCTCATTATGGCGTGCGGTGTAGTTTGGCGGGTACTTAAACCTGCTGATTTATGTGCCGACAAAGTAAGAGGCGTATTAACGACCGTCGTGTATTACCTGTTTTTGCCTGCTATGGTGTTGGACGTATTGTGGACGGCAGATATTGGCTGGCAGTCGCTGCAATACAGCGTGCTGGGCATGAGTTGTATTGTGTTTGGTATCGGGTGCAGTTGGCTGATAGGTGTGCTGTTTAAACTTGAGCATAGCCGTCTGGGGGCGATGATTTTGGCAGCGGCGTTTCCCAATGTCACTTATTTGGGCTTGCCTGTTCTGGAACAGGTGTTCGGGCATAGTGCGCGCTCGGTGGTCATTCAGCTGGATTTATTTGCCGCCGCGCCGTTAGTGTTGACTGTAGGCATTATGATTGCTCGGCATTACGGCGAAGATGATACGGAACAATCGAAATCCGTGCTGTCATTTTTAAACGCGCCGCCGTTTTGGGCTGCGGCACTGGCTGTGATACTGAATATGAATGGTATAGTCGCGCCAGAGTGGTTGACGGGGGTGTTGCAAAAACTATCCGTCGCGGTTGTACCGTTGATGCTGTTTTCGTTAGGTCTGGCATTAAACTGGACGGCATTGGCGTGGCGTAATGTACCTTATGTGCTGCCTGTTATTGTGATAAAAATGGCGTTAATGCCGTTATTTGCGATACTACTGATTGAGCATTTGACGATAGCCGACACGAATAAAGCGGCGGCAGTGATGGATATGGCAATGCCGAGTATGTTGCTGGGTGTGGTGTTATGCGACCGTTATCGCTTGGACAGCTCGCTGTATGCAATGGTTGTGACAGTAACGACCATGTTAAGCTTGGTCACCTTGCCGTTTTTATACGGTGTATTGCAGTAACAACAGCAATGTCCACGAAAAACACAAAAGGCACGAAAACATCTGCACCTTTAATTTCGTGTTTTTCGTGCCTTTCGTGGACAAAAAAATCTTATTGCTCTACTTTTTCCACATCAAACACCGTATTGCGACTGGCAATCACTTTAACTTTAGTGTTTATATCGCAGTCTTCGCCGTGTACTTTCCAGATGGTGTCATCGACTTTTATTTTACCCTCGCCATTTTCAATAGCTTCGTGCAAATTAAACACCCGACCGACATATTGTGAGCCACGTCTATTTAATAGCGGCTGATCTGTTTCAATAACGTATTTTTTGCCAAAAATTCGCCACACCGTAATAGTCATAATGGTCAGAACAGAAAAAATCATTATCTGGATGTCTGTACTGATACTCGGCATCAGCCAAATAATAATACCTGTTATTAAACCCGATACCGACATCCATAAAAAGAAAAAGGTGGGGACTAATATCTCTATCACTAAACAAATAATCGCCAATACCCACCAGTACCAAAAAACTAAAACCACCTCTGTCATGATTTAGCCCTGCTGCTTAAGGCTTCTTTTGCCAGTTCACCGATACCGCCGATTGCACCGATAACACTGGATGAATCCAAAGGCATAAACACCAGCTTACTGTTGTCTGCTGCTCCAATATCTTTTAACGCTTCAACATATTTCAATGCGACAAAATAGTTAATTGCCTGCACATCACCTTTACTAATCGCCTCCGATACCATTAAGGTGGCGCGGGCTTCGGCTTGTGCCAAGCGTTCACGCGCATCAGCATCACGGTAGGAGGCTTCTTTGCGTCCTTCGGCTTCTAAAATAGCGGCTTGTTGCGCTCCTTCCGCGCGTAAAATTTCTGCTTGTCGTAAACCTTCGGCTTCCAGAATCGACGCACGTTTTAAACGCTCGGCTTTCATTTGTCTGCCCATTGCTTCTACCAAATCTTTCGGCGGTGCAATGTCTTTGATTTCAATACGCGTGACTTTTATGCCCCACGGTGTAGTTGCATCATCAACGACATTCAAAATACGGGCGTTAATATCATCACGACGCGATAACAACTCATCCAAATCCATTGAACCCATGACGGTACGAATGTTGGTCATTACCAGATTCAAAATTGCCCAACTAAGTTGACTGACTTCATAAGCGGCTTTAGCGGCATCCATGACCTGATAAAAAATAACGCCATCTACCGTCACCATTGCATTATCTTTGGTAATGACTTCTTGTGACGGCACATCCATCACTTGTTCCATCATAATCATCTTATGCCCGATGCTATCAATAACAGGGATGATAATATTCAAGCCTGGAGTTAAGGTATTGGTATAACGACCAAAACGCTGCACGGTATATTCCATCCCCTGCGGCACAGATTTAACACTCATAAACACTAATACCACTGCAAAAACTAATAATACAATAACAAAACCACCCATAAAGCCCCCTGATTACTTAAATAAAAAAATGCCACAACGGCACATAAAACCTACTTTGATAAACCAAAACCGCTAAAATAGACAATGTTTGCAAAAATCCGTTTTGCACAATAATAATCTACTCAAATCAACATTAACAGGTAAATATAAATGGTAAATTACTCTTTTCATTTGGCATTCTGGACAGTTCTTTTTTTCACAGTCGGAATGTTTAAACCCAAGTGGCCGCTATTCTTTTTAAAAACCCCCAACCGATTCATTATTCTTGCAGTAACCACTGTTTTAGTGATGATTACCTTTACCATGTACGGAGAAGGCGTGCGGCATGAAAAACTCGCAGAAGCTAAAGCCGCAGCCCCTAAAGTGGGAGACGCTAATTCTACGCCTGTCCCCGTGCCCGTTCCAGCACCCGACAAAACAAAGGCAGAAGAAAAAAAGTTTTTGTAATCATTAGTGTGATGAGTGCAATTTATTAAATCGTCACAAAAAAAGAATATAAACACTATAACCAACCGTAACGACTATTTTCATTTTACACGAGTAGCCCAATGAACAAGTTTACTGCACTTCTCAGCACGTTTTTCAGCACTATTCTAAAAGGATTGGCGGGGTTATTCGGTATTGTCCAATGGCAACAGCCGATATGGTTCAAATCAACTAAACTCTGGTTAGTCAGTCGTGTTGATACCATTCGGCAAAAGCCCATGATAGGTCTTATCGGACTATTCGCTATCGTGGCTATCAGCGCGTCTGGTTGGTTCGGTTATCAGTGGTGGCAAGCGCGACCCAAACCTGTCACCGTTGATTTTACGGTACAAGCGCCTGAACGCGCAGATCTTGAGCAACAAGAACCGCCGCATCCATTAGTCGTCACCTTTGCAGGTTCAGTCGCACCGTTGGCGTTAGTTGATAAAGATGTCACCGACGGCATTAGCATGAGTCCAAAAGTGGCAGGTCATTGGCATTGGGTGGATGATAAAACACTGGAGTTTCGTCCAGATAAAGAATGGACAGTAGGCGAAAAATACGGCGTTAAGCTGGAAAAAAATGCCGTCGCGCCACACATTTTATTAACCAAATGGAATGTTGACTTTGCCGCGCCTGTGTTTGTTTCCACGCTGGAAAAAGCCGAGTTTTATCAAGACCCAACCGACCCTGTATTAAAAAAGGCCGTTATTCAACTGCATTTCAGCCATCCTGTTGATGGCAAAACGCTGGAAAAAAATATCAAACTGACGCTGAAAAACCGCGCGGAAGATGCGAAACAGGATAAAAATCTCAGTTTCACCGTTACCTTGGATAAATTAAAACTCAATGCGTTTGTGCATTCTGAATCGTTACCGATTCCCGCTTACGATCAACAGGTTATCTTAAATCTGTCAGGCAATGTCACTGCCGAAGGCTCAAGTGCCACCAACCGCGAACCCTTGACTGCCAACGTGCAAGTTCCCGGTCTGTATAACGGGTTATCTATCAACGACGTACAGTTGACAGTGATGCCTAACAAGCAAACCCAGCAACAAGAGCAGATTCTGCTCATCAACACCACCATGCCTGTTCACGAACAAAAAATGGCACAGGCAATGGAAGTCTGGCTGTTACCACGCAATAATCCCAAAACACCCGATGCCGACCAAACACAGCCGTATCCGTGGTCAGCTGACGAAGTAACCCCCGATATTATTGGCTTAAGCACCCGCTTACCCGCTAAAGCCATCCCTGCGGAACATGAATTTTCCCAAACCCACGGCTTTAAATTACAAGTCGATGTGGGGCGGCAATTATTCGTTAACATCAATAAAGACATCAAATCCTTCGGCGGCTATCAATTGCCCAAACCCGAATACCGAACTCTGACCGTACCCGGCTATCCCAAAGAATTACACATTTTGGGCGACGGCTCTTTACTCACCTTAAGCGGCGAGAAAAAGATTGCCTTAATGGCACGGGATTTATTGGGCGTTAAAGTGGAATTAGGGCGCGTACTGCCCGATCAAATCCAACACCTGATTTCCCAAACTGAGGGCGAATTCAGTCACCCCAACTTTCTGGGCGATTTTGGACAAGATAACTTAACCGAACGTTTTGAAATCGCGCTGCCGTTAGATCAACAAACCGCTGGTACGCCCACATATCAGCCTGTCGATTTAAGCGCGTACATGACCGACAGCAACGGCAATAATAAACGCGGTATCTTTTTAATCACCGCCAAAAATTATGATCCTGCCAGCCCAGATTACAGTAGTGAAGAAGCCGTTGATAAACGCCTGATTTTAGTCACCGACTTAGGTATTATCGTTAAAACCGAACAAGACGGCTCACAAGTAGTCTTCGTGCAATCTATCCAAACAGGACGACCACAAGCACAAGCCGAAGTTGATATTATCGGCAAAAACGGCTTGATACTGTTCAGCGGACGCACCGATGACCAAGGTAAAGCACGGTTTGCCAAATTATCAGGGCTGGAACGCGAACGCCAACCGATGTTTTATCTGGTCAAATACCAAGGCGACATCAGTTTTCTACCGATGGGGCGCGAAGACCGACGCTTGAATATGTCCCGTTTTGCGATTGACGGCGAAGCGAATGCCAAAGATGCCAACCAGCTCAACGCCTATTTATTTTCAGATAGAGGCATTTACCGGCCAGGTGATACCTTCCACATCGGCATGATAGTCAAAACCGCACAATGGCATTTGCCGATGACGGGTATTCCACTACAAGCCGAAGTAACCGACTCGCGCGGCTTAATCGTCAAAACCAGCAAAATTAATCTGGAGGCGGGCGGTTTTAACGAACTGTCTTATGACACGCTGGAAAGCTCACCGACAGGCAATTACAACATCAGTTTATACACCGTGAAAGACGGGCGTACCGATGAATTTTTGGGCGATACCAAAGTTAAAGTGGAGGAATTTCAACCTGACCGTATCAAAACCACCGCGACTTTTTCCAAACCTGTCTCGGAAGGTTGGGTGCATCCTGAAGATTTAAAAGTCACCGTCAATGTGCAGAACCTATACGGCGCACCTGCCGAAGCGCGGCAAGTGGAAGCCAATATCACCCTAAAACCTGCCCTGCCCGCGTTTAAACGTTACAAAGATTACAATTTCTTCGACCCGCATTATGCCAAAGAAGGTTTTGATGAAAAACTGACCGCTGGACAAACCGATAGCAAAGGCAATGCGGAATTTAATCTGGGCTTGGAAAAATACACCAAAGCCACTTATCACCTGCGCTTTTTCACCCGTGCATTTGAAGCCCAAGGCGGGCGCAGTGTCGCTGCCGAAGCAGAAACTTTAGTATCGGATATGCCATTCTTAGTCGGTTATAAAGCCGATGGTGCGTTGAATTTCGTCGCTAAAGATGCCAAACGCCATGCGCAGTTATTAGCCATTGATCCGCAAGTACAACCCATGGCGGCCGACAAACTGACGCTGGAATTGGTTGAGCGCAAAGTGTTATCGGTGTTGACGCGCCAAGAAGACAACACCTATAAATACGAATCACGTCCGAAAGAAATCAGCGTGCGCAAAGAGCCGTTAGCCATTGCCAAAGAAGGCTACGACTTAACCCTAGATAGCACGACCGCTGGCGATTATTCTTACATCGTGCGTGATGCCAACGGTTTATTACTCAGCCGCATTGATTACAGCGTTGCAGGCGCGGGCAATGTGTCACGCAGTTTAGACCGCAATGCCGAATTACAACTGACTTTAGATAAAGCCGAATATGACGGCGGCGATTTGATTGCCGTCAACATTCGCGCACCTTACACAGGGGCAGGTCTAATCACCATCGAACGCGACAAAGTGTATCAAAGCGTGTGGTTTAAAGCCGATACCCAAGCCTCGGTGCAGTACATTCAAGTCCCGCATGAACTCACCGGTAACGCCTACGTTTCTGTGCAGTACATACGCGATCCCAGCTCCGACGAAATTTTCATGAGTCCGCTGTCTTACGGTGTCGCACCGTTTAAAATCAGTCTGGCACGCCACACCGAAGCGTTAAAACTCAGCGTACCCGAACTGATTAAACCGGGTGAAGTATTAACCATGAAACTGAGCAGCCCTGAACCCACGCGCGTGGTGGTGTTTGCAGTGGATGAAGGTATTTTACAAGTGGCGCGGTATGAAAACCCTGACCCACTGGGGCATTTTTTCAAAAAACGTCAGTTAGAAGTCGATACCACGCAAATTCTGGATTTAATTCTGCCCGAATTCAGAAAACTCATGCAAGCCGCCGCACCGGGTGGTGATGCGGAAGAAGATGAATCGTCGTTTTTGAATCCGTTTAAACGCAAACACGATAAACCAGCGGTGTATTGGTCAGGCATCGTTGAGTTAAATGGCGAACAAGACTTTACCTATACCGTACCTGATACCTTTAACGGCACAATGCGCATCATGGCAGTTGCGGTGAATGACAGTAAAATCGCCAGTGTCAGCGATAAAACCCAAGTGCGCGGTGAGTTAATCGTCACGCCAAACGCACCGTATATGATTGCCCCCAATGATGAATTTACCGTCAGTGTTTCGGTGGCGAATCATGTCAAAGGTTCAGGCGACCAAGCCGCCGCACACATCAGCTTAACTGTGCCGCCGCAACTGACTATTCAAGAGGAAGCGAAAAAATCGCTGGTGATTGCCGAAGGGCATGAAGGCGTAGCCACTTTTAAACTGCAAGCCGCGTCAGGTTCAGCAGTGGTACTGGGCAATGCCACACTCACCTTCACCGCAGAAGTAGGCGGTAAAACCAGCACCATGCACAGTGACATGAGCGTCCGTCCTGCGTCGCCTAAAATTGCCGAGTTACGCTTTGGCAGTTTTACAGGTCAACAAGACATAGCGATTGACCGTCTGTTATATGCACAACATCGCAAAGTCAGCGCGGGACTGTCTCCCCTGCCCTTAGTGTCCATCTCTGGATTAACCGATTATCTGGATAATTTTGAACACAGTTGTACCGAACAACTCATGAGTAAAGCCGTACCGATGCTGGTCTTGAGCAAACATCCTGAGTTTACCGAACAGCAAACCGTTAAAAGTACCGATGCTGATTTCTTAAGACTGATCGGTATATTGCGCACCCGCCAAAATGCCGAAGGCGGTTTTGGCTTATGGGGCGCATCACCCGAAGCTCATGAATTTGCCTCCGTCTATGCGGCAAACGTCTTAATGGAAGCCAAAGCCGCAGGCATCGCGATACCAGACGATATGCTGCAAAAAACCACCAGCTACCTGCAAACCCTCGCGGCAAGCCCTGCCAGTGAATTGCAAGCCGTGCGCGTGCGGGCTTATGCGGCGTATTTATTAACCCGTCAAGGTATCGTCACCACCGCCATGCTGTCCAGCTTGCGCGAAAACTTACGCGCCAATTTTAAAGACGAAGAAGGGCGTAATGATTTAGTGAGCGTCTATCTGGCGGCAAGTTATCAACTGTTGCAGCAACAATCCTTAGCGAATGAGTTGATTAATACCGCCATTAACCAACTGGGCAAAGCAACAGCCTATAGCTATCAGGGCTACTATGACCCGATGATTCACGATGCGCAGACGCTGACTATTTTGGCAAAACATTTCCCTGCCAGATTACAAGCCCTGCCGCCTACCGTGTTTCAAAACATCGTCAAGGGCTTGGGAGAACAACGTTACAACACCCTGTCATCCGCCTATTTATTGCTGGCTTACGGTGCTTATGTCGATGCCGTACCGCCCAGCACACTGCAATCACTGGCAATTACGGCAATTGATGCCGCAGGACAACAACAAGCCTTAACGCTACCCGCCAACTTTGCACCGCGCGTCAGTTTCCCTGACAGCACTAAAAAACTGCATTTTTCAGGGGATGGTTCTGCACCGTTGTATTACGCAGTATCAGAATCAGGTTATGACCAACTGCCACCCGCTGCCGATGTTCACGATGGTTTGGAAATTACCCGCGTGTATTTGAATACCAAAGGCGAAACCGTCACCAAAGCCGCTTTAGGTGAAGAACTCACCGTACAACTGCGCATCCGCGCCATCGCCCGCGAGTTCATTAATGACCTGGTAGTACAAGACCTGCTGCCCGCTGGTTTTGAAGCCGTGATCCAAACGCCTGTAGCCAAAAACGAAGACGAACAATCCAATGAAGAAGGCGAAGGCGCAGAAGATGCTGGTAATGGCTCATCATGGTGGAAAGACCGCTTATCAGTGGGCGGCAACTGGACACCGCAATATGCTGATATTCGTGAAGACCGCGTGGTGTTATACGGCAGCATCGCCAACGAACTCGGCGAATACCAATACAAAATCAAAGCCATCAGCGCAGGGGTATTCACCGTTCCACCGATTTATGCCACCGATATGTATCAGCCCACCCTACGCGCCCATTCCAGCGCAGGGAAAATCAGTGTCGATGATGTGAGCGCGGCAGTAGCTAAATAATAGCTTTTGGCAGGGTGGGCAGACTTTTCTGCCCACCGTTATTATCAGCAAACAGTAAGTAAGCTGTTTGCTCAGTCTACATAACAATCCAACTAAATAACTTTTTTAAAATAAGGTATAATATAATGTACTATGGAGGATAATAATAATAAAAATACCAGAGGATAACCTCGCACAAGGCTTGTCGTGAAAAAGAAAAGGTACTTGCAACATGAATCAAAACGTGTTTAATGAGCAACATTTAGAATACTCACTGCTTAACACCTCAATAAATGAGTTAGTTGAAGCGTTATTTGCTGCTAATAAAAAACTCGCCTTTCAAAACGAAGAGAAAGCACAACTCGACGCTGAATTAGTCATTGCCATTAAAAAACTCGCCTTTCAAAATGAAGAGAAAGAAAAACGCGCCGCCGAATTAGTCATTGCCAATAAAGAACTCGCCTTTCAAAATGAAGAGAAAGCACAACTCGCTGCCGAATTACTCATTGCCAATAAAGAACTCGCCTTTCAAAACGCAGAGAAAGAAAAACGCGCTGCCGAATTACTCATTGCCAATAAAGAACTCGCCTTTCAAAACCACGAAAAGGAACAGCGGGCATTAGAACTGATTAAAATTAATGACGAATTGCGCATCGCCGCCACTGTGTTTGAATCTCAAGAAGGGATGATGGTAACTGATGCCAATACCCTGATTCTGCGAGTAAATTCCGCCTTCGAGCATATCAACGGTTATTCATCTGGAGAAATTATCGGTAAAACCCCGAAACTTTTGCAATCAGGTCTTCATCACGCCGACTTTTACGCCGCCATGTGGGAAAGTATTCATCATACTGGGCACTGGAAAGGCGAAATCTATAATCAGGCTAAATCAGGCGACATCTATCCAGAATATCTCACTATCACTGCCGTGCATGATAACAAGGGTGTAGTGACCAATTATGTAGCCACATTCACCGACATTCGCATCACTAAACTAGCACTGGAAGAAGTTGAACGTCTGGCATTTTATGATCCACTCACGGGATTGCCGAATCGGCGATTACTGCGCGAACGCTTAAAATTGGTGTTCGCAACCAATCATCGTAATGGTGAACACGCCGCACTACTGTTTCTTGATATAGATCATTTCAAGATCTTAAACGACACCCTAGGGCATAACGTTGGCGACTTATTGTTACAACAAGTCGCGCAACGCCTGAATTCTTGTGTGCACGAAGTGGATACTGTTGCCCGTTTGGGTGGCGATGAATTTGTCGTGCTACTCACTGAGTTAAGCGAAGAAGCCCTTGAAGCAGCGGCGCAAGCGGATGTTATCGGGCATAAAATTTTGAAGCTTCTTAATGAACCGTATCTTCTTAGCACACAGGATTACCTGAGTAGTTCCAGCATCGGTGTGACGGTGTTTAACAATAACAGGCAAGAGATAGATGAACTGATTAAGCAGGCAGATATTGCCATGTATGCGGCTAAATTTTCAGGACGTAATGCGCTGTGCTTCTTTGATCCGCAAATGCAGATTAGCATCAATGCGCGGGTGTTACTGGAAGCTGACTTGCGGCAGGCTCTGGCAGAAAACCAGTTCGAGCTGTATTACCAAGCACAAAGCACCCATGACGGACGCATTATCGGTGCAGAAGCCTTAATTCGCTGGCAACATCCGCAACAGGGTTTAATGTTCCCCGATGCGTTCATTCCACTGGCTGAGGAGGTTGGCTTGATAACCGCCATCGGGCAATGGGTTTTACAGACCACCTGCTCCCAGCTAAAAAACTGGGAAAACAATACCCATACCCAGCATTTGCAACTGGCTGTCAATGTCAGTGTGCGGCAGTTCCATCAGGCTGACTTTGTGAGTCAAGTACAGCAAATACTCAGCGATACCGGCATCAACCCCGCACGGCTCAAGCTAGAACTGACAGAAAGTCTGGTCATTGATAATGTGAATGACACCATTGTAAAAATGAACACACTCAAAAAAATGGGTGTGCACTTTTCGATGGATGACTTTGGCACAGGTTTTTCATCCCTGAGTTATTTGACCAGCCTGCCATTTAACCAACTCAAAATTGACAAGTCCTTTGTTCAAAATATTGACATAAAACCCTCCGATATGGTGATTATACAAACCATCATTGGCATGGTGCACAATTTAGACATGGAAGTCATCGCTGAGGGCGTAGAAACCGAGGAGCAACGAGCCTTTTTGGAAGACAATAATTGCCCGCTTTGTCAGGGTTATCTGTTCAGTAAACCCGTGCCAATTGCGCAATTTGAAGCATTATTAGTAACGCACATTCAATAATACGCAACACAGAAAGCTAGCTTTCAGTCAGGTGAAGTAAAAGCTTCGTCATTCGGATTTCCACGCTGGAGAGACTGTGAAAGTATTCAAAATTCAGCTAAAAAACACCGTCATTCCAGCATGGATGCTGGAATCCAGTCACATGGATGTGAAACAGTATAAAGTATAATATTATTTATAATCATACCCTTACCATCCTTGGCACTGGATTCTGGCATCCATGCCAGAATGACGAGTTTGAATATTGTTGCGTCTAATAACGAATATTTGATTGAAATTATGAATACTTTTACAGCCTCTGGAGCGTGGAAGCCCGCGTATTTCTTAACGGTAGGCGGTGAACTGTTTTTCCGCCTAGCTGTCTTGTGTCTGCCCACGTTCACAATTTAATAACAACTTTTGGAGACCCATCATGGCTACATTAGAAGAACATCAAATTCAAGCGGCGCAGCGATATTACAAGAAAAAAACCGAGCAAGAGTCGCAAAAAGAACAGCTGACCGTTCCCAGTGAAAAACGGGTTAGCTTTATTAACGAACTGGACACACTGGCGATTGAACGACTACAAGGCGGCAACGATCTTATTCCCGTCAACTATTTTGAGCTTGGCTTGCAGGCGGCACGCTCGGTATGTCGTATTCAAATCAGGGATGCACGGGGTTACGGACAAGGTTACGGCACAGGCTTTCTGGTCGCACCTAATCTGCTTCTAACCAATAATCATGTTTTCAATCAAGCAGAAATGACGATTAAGAGTTTTGCCGAATTCAATTTTGAAGACGACATTAATTTTCATCCTAAACCCACTAAACTCTTTTCATTATTACCTGACGAACTTTTCTACACGGATCCCAATTTGGATTTTACCTTGGTCGCTGTCTCTTCGAGTGCGACTGATGGCACTGCATTAAGTAGTTTTGGCATACTTAAACTAATAGAGGAAACGGGTAAAGCGTTGCCGAATGAGTACCTTTCAATTATTCAACACCCGGAGGGAAATTCCAAACAGATTGCGGTACGCGAAAACAAGTTACTCTGGTTTGATGATAATTGGGTGCATTATTCAACGGATACCCAACCTGGATCGTCTGGTTCACCCGTATTTAATGATCAGTGGCTCGTGATTGCACTGCATCATTCGGGTGTTCCCAAAAAAGACCGCAAAGGGAATATCGTTAAGAAAAATGGAGAAATTATTTGGGTAGCAAACGAGGGGGTGCGTGTCAGTCGTATCTATCAATCGCTTAACGATGCGGCTGCTCAGGGCAATAATCAGGCAGCGAAAGCACTGGAAAAATTGCACACACTGGAAACCTCACCCTCTGATTCATCGGCTCCCCATCGGATTGAAGTAGAAACTTTGCCAGAAGAGTGGTATCAAAATTCCCAAGGTTATAAAGCAGATTTTCTGAACAGCTCCAATACTTCTGACGCTGTCGTTTCCTTGCCGACCATTACCAATACATTCAAAGATGATATTGCACAACTGACTAACGGTGACACGGTACTCAACTACACCCACTTCTCCATTGTCATGAATAAACGCCGTCGATTGGCGTTTTATACCGCCGTTAATATAGATGGCAATCAATCAAAGAGCGTCACACGCAGCAAGGACAAATGGTATTTCGACAGTCGTCTTGACCGCGTTTTGCAATCCGGGCCAGAACTGTACGAATCCAATCCATTGGATCGTGGTCATTTGGTTCGCCGCCTTGATCCGTGCTGGGGTACGGAAGCAGTTAAAGCAGGCGAGGATACTTTTCATTTCACCAATTGCGCCCCTCAACACGCTGATCTTAATCAAAAAATATGGAATGATCTGGAAGATTACATTTTAGGCATAACGGATCGTAATAATATTCGTGTTTCAGTATTTACCGGCCCTGTCTTTCGTGAAGACGATTTACTTTATCGCAATCAGTTTCAAATTCCCGCTGATTTTTGGAAAGTCGTTGCGTTCGTCAATAAAGACGGGCATCTTTCGGCTACCGCTTATCTGCAAACCCAGAAAAATTTGATTGGCGACCTTGAATTTTTTGGTGCTTACAAAACTTATCAAGTGAGCGTGTCGAAAATTGAAAAGCTGACAGGACTTGATTTTGGAAAACTCAGAGATTGTGACGCGATAAATAATGTCAATATGCTGGAAAGCACAGTTTCAAAACAACTCAATGTAAGATTACTCGAAAAGACAAGAGATATATTGCTATAACGCTTTTCTGCATATACAGGGCAAGCTGCTTACCTGCCCTGTACTGCTGAAGACTCGAACACTACACGTTAAACTCACTTCACTCTTCTACAAAAGGATAAAAATATGTTTAAAAATTTAGCTGCTGATGTGCTTGGCTTGAGTGATATTGGCAAAATCATTGAAGTAAAAGATTTTGATAAAACCGATATTGATGAATATGTGTTTCATGAAGACAATGAAAAAATCTTTGTCATCATCAAATCAAAGACCGATGAATACTGTTTTACCAATATCGCGTTTATTCATTTGGATGGCAATATTGCCGTCAGTAAGAAAAAGACACTGAACCGTTACCTGTATAAACATCATCCGATTAGTCATGTGCGGGTTGAAACCGCTGGAACAGTGGATTTGGATGCGGAACTTAAATTCAAAGTTGGCGAACAGGCAATTTCTATTGATATTGATAAAAAGCAGATGGAACAGATTAGAGATATTTATAAAGCCCTGTTTACTATTTCCGAAAAGTGTTATGACATTAAAACCAATATGAGCACCTTGCAAAATACGCACGAAACGGTCAGTAAAATGTTTACGCTGCGTGAACTGTCAGAACAGGTGGTGCTGAATCTTCCCGATATTATCAATCAAACCGTGCAACAGGTTGAGCTGCACTACAATGAGCGCAGAAATGAAATTCGCAACTATGATTTTGGGGCGGTTTTTCAACGTTATATCAAGTGGTAAGTTCCGCGCCATCATTGAGTCATCCATAATCAGCAACTACGCAAGGTCGGCACTGCTCTTTTGTTCATCCTTTTTATGCGCAAATGGCGGGCAAAAGAGAGTCGGAGACCCTACACCATGTATAATATCTGGATAATTACTCAATCTTCAGGATATTTGTTTATGATAATTCTCGGCATTAATGATGTAGGTCATCATAATTCCGCCGCATCAATTGTTATTGATGGTCAATTGGTCGCCTCTATTGAAGAGGAGCGCATTTCGCGTATTAAAATGGATAACGCTTATCCGCATCAGGCGATTGCCGAAGCGTTGGTGATTGCGGGTGTGACCGCTGAACAGGTCGATGTGGTGGCGTTGGCTGGGTTGTCGCGCTGGGATCAAAAACCTTATGTCGATACCTTATTCAAATACATGGCGAAAGTTGCTAAACAAGAACCTGATATTAAAAAGTTTTATTGGAATCAGCAACCTGCGCGACTTACCCGTTTATTTAAACAACGCCAAAAACCTGCGGGTGTCTTGGCGGATAAACCCACGCAAACCGTTGAACATCATTTAGCTCATGCCGCGTCTGCTTATTATGCGTCGCCGTTTGCCGATGAGCGCGTGGCGGTCATTTCTCTGGATGGTGTGGGCGATTTTTCGTGGGGTTCTGTGTGGCTAGGTGAACACGGAAAATTACAACAAATTGAGTATTTACCGTATCTGAACAGTATCGGTTTACTGTATTCAGCGGTAACCATTTATCTGGGTTTCAAAGCCACCCGCCACGAAGGTAAAGTGTTGGGTTTGGCGGCGTTTGGTAATCCAGAGCCGTTATTATCACGCTTACTCGCGCATACTAACCAGACGGATTGGGCGAATTTATTTGATGCCCGATTAGCACGAATTGCCTTGCAGTTTGCTAAAGAAGTCGGGCAGTCGGCACTTCGAGAATTATGCGAGGGTTTGAGTCAAGAAGATGTGGCGGCTGGGATTCAAGCCTATACCGAGCATTTGATTTGCGCGTGGATACAACTGCAAGCGCAACAATTAGGCGTAAATAAATTGGCGGTCGCAGGTGGCGTATTTGCCAATGTTAAATTAAATCAACGTTTGTTAGCCTTGCCTGAAATCGACAATATTTATGTGCATCCGAATATGGGTGATGGTGGTCTGGCAACGGGTGCAGCTTATGAAGTGTATTCGCGCTTGCAAAATGGTTTGACACCGAAGTTACAACCGCACGTTTATTTAGGCACAGAAATCAATCGCGAAAATGCCTTAGCCGCGCTGGAAAAATCAGGACTGGCTTACAGTGAACCTGAAAATTTATCCCACCGTGTAGCTGAATTGTTAGCCGCAGGTAAAGTGGTGGCGCGCGCCGCTGGTAAAATGGAATACGGCCCGCGTGCATTAGGTAATCGCACGGTAATGGCTTCTTGTCAGGATAAAAATATCAATCAATGGCTGAATGAAAAATTTGCCCGCACTGAATTTATGCCGTTCGCGCCTGTGATTATTGAAGAACAGGCATACGCGTATTTTCCTGATTGGCAAGAAAATCATGTAGCGGCGCGATTTATGACGCTGACTTACGATGCGTCATCGGTCGCACAACGTAATATTCCAGCGGCGGTTCATGTGGATAATACTGCCAGACCGCAGGTGATACGCCGCGTTGATAATCCTGCTTATTACGATATTATCAACGATTATTATCACTTAACATGCGTTGCCAGTGTGATTAATACCAGTTTTAATATGCACGAAGAACCGATTGTCCGCACTGCCGAAGAAGCCATTCAAGCGTTTCAGGCGGCGCAGTTGGACGCGCTTATTCTGGATGAGTTTTTAATCGAGCAAGTATCGAGTTAAGCGAATGTGGGCGCGAATTAATTCGCGCCTACAAACTGGTCAGTTGCCGATACCAGTGCGTTTATCATGTCTTCGCCTTGAGCGATATGCCCTGCATTGGGCAGAATAATATACTCTGCATGAGGCATGGCTTGATGCAGGCGCATTCCCGCTTCGATAGGGCAGACTAAATCCATGCGCCCGTGAATAATCACGGTGGGAATAGTTGCTAACAGGTGGCAATTATCCAGAATCTGGTTTTCACGCACAAAATAATGATGCTGAGCATAATGCAGTTCCATACGCGCTTGCTTGAGCATTTTTTCAGTAACGTGTTCATCGGTCGGCTGGTAATCATTGCCTAAGGCAACTTGCGCACCCCATGCCAACCATTCTTTAGCGACTCGCCGTTGTGTGACTTCATCTTTATCCCATAAAGCGTCATAACATTCCTGTACAAAATTGTTGTGGCTGGCATTCGGAATACTGCTAATCAAGCGTTGCCATTGTTCGGGATAAATACGCCCTGCTCCGTCTCTGGAAAACCAGTCTAAATCGGCTTGCCGCGCCAGAAATACCGCACGAATAATCAAACCAATGACTTTATCGGGATGCTGTTGTGCATACAATAATGCCAATGCCCCGCCCCACGAACCACCGAAAACCAGCCATTGCTTGATATTGAGTTGTGCGCGTATGCGTTCCAAATCTTCACATAAATCTTGGGTGGTATTGTTTTCCAGCTCACCAAACGGCAAGGATAAGCCGCAAGCGCGTTGATCCAGCAGAATAATATGATAGCGTTCTGGATTAAAAAACTGGCGATGATGCGGTTTAGTGCCTGAACAAGGACCTCCATGCAAAAAAACCACAGGAATACCGTCAGGATTACCACTTTGCTCAACATAAACCTGATGCTGACTGTTAGTGTCGAGAAAAAAGCTGTTAAAAGGAAGGATTTCAGGATAAAGAGTTTTCATGTGCAGTGACTTAATGCGAATTTTGAATAATGCCTTAGTATATTACACACGGCCACCAGTCCTTTAAGGACTGGTGGTCGTAAGAAAGAATACTGATTTTCAGGCGAAAAAAAAGGAGGGGTTTTAAAACCCTCCTTTTGTTCGGATTGGTTGTTAAGCAGTTAGTGTAACCAACTATAGCCTACCCGCAAACCACAAACTTAGAAACCTAAACCGAGATAACCACCAGCAGTTAAGCCGTTAGTTCTAACACCGTCACTTGAACCAAGTGTTTGGTGGTAACGGGCATCAGCACCGATATAAATGTCTTTCCAGATTTTGTAATCCGCACCTAAACCGAACTGCATACCTGGGTTTAATACGGTAATTGCATCAGATGGTGGGCTGATAACATTGACTTCAAAACCAACTGGAATAATCCAAGGTCTGAACGCACTGCCTTTCATGAATTTAATTTTTGGAGATGCCGCTAAAGTCAATTGGTTAACAGTTGCTCTCTGGCTGTTAGCAGCGATGCCAACACCACCGATATTAACTACATTAGCTAAATTGCCAGAAATACCGTTAAAGCCTCTTGTGCCTAATTCTTTATAATCAATCATTAATTCAGCTAAGACTTCGGTGTCGTCCATTAAGCCAAACAAATTATTGTTCAGGCTAAAGTCAAAACCTGCACCAAAATACCATGCGTCTTTATCCGTAATAGGACCGTTGACTAAACCATTACGATCACCAGCAGTTCCAAGAGTAGTGGGGTCTAATGTGCCGCCTCTTGTAGCGTTAGCGTGTGCATAACCGCCACGGAAGAACACCATATTGTCTTTCGTTTTTTCGATAACTGGGGCGGCTTTAACAGATGCCATCCATTGATCCAACTCTTCAACTTTAGCAGTATCAACAGCGGCAACAGGAGCAGCAGTTGTTTGTGCTGCTGTTAAAGCAGCTATTTGCTCTTGCATCATACGCACTTGAGATTCTAATGCGTCAACTTTACTGTACGATGGTTGTGCACTTCTTGTATGGTGATGCGATTTTTTTGCTTTATGAGCCATTGCTTGTGGCGATACTAAGGCTGCGCCCATAGTTAACGCTACTGTGGCAATGCTTAGCACTAATTTAGTTTTTTTAAATGTCATTGAGCCCCCTCATGAGGTTGTTATCTTACAAAAATTGGCTTTAATACAACAAAGCTTTGTTACAGGAGTCATATTAGCAGTAAAGCACATTCGCCACAAGTTTTAAGAAATTTTTTTATTCACAATTACTCTTTATTTATCAATAAGTAACAATATATGCTGAATATTAACAAGTAACTGTATACAAAAAACAACAAAAATTATCAAATAGTCAACTTTCAATGTTATTGAATTAACACACATTTTTTGTGTTATGGCGGATAGGTTATAATCAGCCTATCATTTTACTTCAGCACCTATAAAGCTACTCATTTCATGACCACAACTTCAGATATTACCATTATCGGCGGCGGCATTATCGGGCTACTGACGGCGAGAGAATTAATTAAAACAGGGGCGAGTGTTACCGTCATCGAGAAAAATTTATTGGGTCAGGAATCGTCGTGGGCAGGAGGCGGTATTTTATTGCCCTTATATCCGTGGCGACAGGCGGATGCGATTAGCCGTTTAGTGCTGCAAAGTTTGCGACTCTATCCGAGTTTGGCAGAAGAATTATGTAACGATACACAAATAGATCCTGAATGGAATCCTTGCGGCTTATTGATGACTAAAAATCCTGATATAACGGCGGCTGTTGATTGGTGCGAAAATAATCATATTGCCTACCAACACGCAGGCAATGACTTTTTTACCGACCTCAACACCGCGCCAGTCAATCCCTTATGGTTGCCGACCATTGCGCAAGCACGCAATCCGCGCTTAGTACAGTCGTTGAAACAGTATTTAATCAATCACGGCTGTGATATTCATGAACACTGCGCCTTAACCGCTGTCAGTCACGACAACCAGCGCATTAACGCTATCAGCACCAGTACAGGGCAATTTAAAGTCAATCAACTGGTTATTTCAGCAGGTGCGTGGACGGGGCAGTTATTTGACCAATTTATTAACGATAACACGCCCAATATCGCACCCGTAAAGGGGCAAATGGTGTTATTTGCTGCCAAGCCTGACACGCTGCGCCATATCGTGCTGGATAACGATCAATACCTGATTCCGCGTCTGGACGGTAAAATTCTGGCAGGTAGCACCGTTGAACACGATGATTTTAATAAAACCCCGTCAACAGCTGCGCATGACCAACTGGTGAATTTTGCCCGCCACTTATTACCTGTATTAAATGATTACCCAATTATTAAACACTGGGCAGGTCTTAGACCGGGAACAGAACACGGCGTACCTTATATAGGCAAACATCCCAGCATTAGCAACTTGAGCATTAACGCAGGACATTTTAGAAATGGCTTGGTGATGGGACCTGCATCGGCACAATTATTGGTTGATGTGTTATTAAATCGTCCAACGGCGGTTGCACCCGAACCTTATCGCTTAGACAGATAAGTGTGCTTCGTCTAC
The DNA here is from genome assembly GCA_030693155.1 of Methylococcales bacterium. Taxonomy (GTDB): domain Bacteria; phylum Pseudomonadota; class Gammaproteobacteria; order Methylococcales; family Methylomonadaceae; genus UBA4132. The sequence continues at coordinate 16,242 of JAUYBJ010000278.1, read as the reverse complement.
CCATTTATAATAATGTTGGGTTACGCTATAGAGACTTTGAACGTATTCTAGTTAGAACCACAGTTTCGCCGAAAAAGCCGTCATTCCAGCATGGATGCTGGAATCCAGTCACAGGGATGTGAAGCAGCGCATTTTACAATTTTGTTCGTCATCATGCGCTTACCATCCATGCCAGAATGACGGTTGTTTGGCATAATTAATACTTTCACAGTCTCGATAGCTAACCCAACCTACCAAGAAATAAACTCATGAACCTTTATCCTTTATTACGTCCGCTGTTGTTTTCCCTGAATCCAGAAACCGCGCATGAAGTCACCCTGAAACTATTAAACATCACGCAAGCCACTGGTTTAAACAAACTGCTTTATCCCAGTATTGCCGACAAACCCGTCACCGTCATGGGCTTAACCTTTAAAAATCCTGTCGGACTTGCCGCTGGTTTGGATAAAAACGGCGATTATATCGACGCGCTCGCCGCCTTAGGTTTTGGCTTCGTGGAAATCGGCACCGTGACACCACGCTCACAAGCTGGCAATCCCAAACCACGCTTATTCAGACTACCTGAACACGAAGCGATTATTAACCGCATGGGCTTTAATAATCTGGGTATCGACCATTTACTGGAACAAGTTCAACACAGTCATTATCAAGGCATTCTGGGCATTAACATCGGCAAAAATGCCGATACCCCGATTGAAAACGCGACCGATGACTATTTAATCGGCTTACGCAAAGCCTACCCATTCGCCAGTTACATCACTATCAATATTTCCTCGCCCAACACCAAAAACCTGCGCCAATTACAACAAGGCGATGAAATCAAAAGTTTGTTGGCGGCATTAAAAGCAGAACAATTAACTCTGGAACAGCAACACGGGCGTTATGTACCGATTGCGGTAAAAATCGCCCCTGATTTAACTGATGAAGAAATTACCCACATTGCCACCTTATTAATGGAGTTTTCCATCGACGCAGTGATTGCCACCAACACCACCATTACCCGTGATGCAGTTGCCAATCACCCGTTAGGACAAGAAACAGGCGGCTTGAGCGGCGCACCTGTGAAAGACAAAGCCACGCGCGTAGTGCGTGGTTTAGCGGCTGAATTCAACGGCAAACTACCGATTATCGCGGCGGGTGGGATTTTGACAGCGGAAGATGCACAGGAAAAATTAGCCGCTGGTGCGAGTCTGGTGCAAATTTACAGCGGTCTGATTTATCGCGGCCCTGAGTTGATAGCGGATATTGTCAAGGCATTGTAGAAAAAACACGACTGCCAGTCCTTTGAGGACTGGCAGTCATGATAGCCAACCTACAGAATTGGAAAAACCAGAATGTCATCAATGGCGAGCATCAGTGTGTGTGTGTGTTCAAGGGCTGCCAGAATGCTTAAATAATGATTGCAATCGTCATAGCTTAAGTGTTTGCCTTTGCGGTCTTTGAGCCATTTTTGACAAACTTGATAGCCGCCGATATGAAACGCCCACAGTTCTGGGGTTATAGAGTCAAAGTATTGGGTTTTGTTGATATAAATCTTGTTGTCTTGGTAGTCGATTTTTTCTACTAGATTATCGCCTGCTATCGGAAAACAATGCTCACTATCGTACAAACCTTGGTTTGTCTTCCCGTCCATTAAATGCAGACTCACTAACTGCTCGCCCAAATCTGCCAGTTGTTTAAACAGGGCTTTATCACTGATTAACGGCAAGCGCGGAAAATCCATTTTTAAAAATTCGGCATAGCGGGTGCGGTATGTGGGGCTGTGAAAGACGGCGTACATAGTGTGGAATACGTCTAACGCGCTGATGGTTTGCTCAAAATCGCCTTTGTCTTCGGGTATGAAGGTGAGTTGTAAACGGGTTTCTAAGTCGGCGATGAATGCGGGGGAGAAATTGGGTTTTCGGGTGTCGTGGTCTGGGTCGTGGTCAAATAGGCTGCTTTGTTGGGTGGGGTAAAGGTAGAGTGGAAAAGCATAAGAACCATTAGTATCCATACAAATTGCAGTAGAAGGGACATTGGTCACTAACGAATGTTGCCAATGGTTTAACTTAACAATTCTTGTCAAGTTTATAAGTAAATTTTCCCTGCCTAATACATGACTCTGTAATTCCCGTCTTGGTCTATCCATTACGGTTTCGCTAAAATAACAATAACGGGTATCAAAAGGGCGATAGAGACATTGCGTTATATTACTCTCCCAGTTTTTTAAATTCCTAAGTGATTTCCTGACCTTTTCTAGTTTCCAGCTGGTACTTTCCTTTAACTCATATTTTTCAAGCAACTGACTATCAGAAAGGTCGGTTGCTCTCATGTCCTGCATACGCTTAACGATAGTTTCTTTTTCAAACGCAATAGCAAAATCATCACGGTGGGTTTGAAAGCCCAACACATTAACAGGCATCATCTCAGTCACTTTCCAGCCCGCTTGATACTCAGGCAACAAATCCGTATCTTGCGGTACAAACAAATAAAACGGGGCTTGTGGTTTTAACGGTTTCCAGTCCGTGGTGTTAATATCCTGCTCGGCTAAATACTGGTATTTGCTTTGGCGTTCGCCGTACAAATGTGCGTGATGTATTTTTGTGGGCGCGAATTTATTCGCGCTTTTATCATCCACTGAGCGAATAAATTCGCGCCCACCTTTAATGGGCTGTTGGTGTTTAATAAAAATCCCAATCGCCACGCCTTGCTGAATATCAAAGACATTTTTATCGACTGAACCATCGGGCGCGGTTTCTTTTTTCTTGCTGTTACCGTGTAGATCTAAAATATAAATCTCGTCAAAATCCTGCAATAACGATTGCCTCATGCCGCGAAAGGTCGGATTATCTAAATAACCGTGATTAGTGACAAACGCTAATACCCCATAACCCGTTTGCATAATCCGCCAGTGAGCAAAACGAATAAACTTCACATAATCATCGTTTAACCATTTGGGATTACGTTCATTGAGTGACTGTCCATCAACTTGAAAATAATTAGCCGCAGTACCCGCACTGCGTAATAAATCACTAATCCACGCGCCCGTATTAGCCGAATGACCTGAATACGGCGGATTGCCCAAAATCACCATCACAGGCGAATCGCGTTTCACACTACTGGCAGCGTTGGCTTCATTCGATAACCATTCCGATAATAAAGTGGTTTGTTTGCCGTGGGCTTCGTCTAAGGTGTTGGTTAAAAACACCCGCAAGCGTTCATCACTTTTAAAATCATAACCGTAGTCTTTGAGTTGCAAGCTCAATTTGATATGCGCAACGGTGTACGCCGCCATTAACAATTCAAAACCATGCACACGCGGCAATAAATGTTTAGAGACATAATCCGACCAGCAGCCGTTATTTCTTTTCGTTACTTGCTGGTAAATTTGTGCAATCACCGCGTATAAAAATGTGCCTGTACCTGTGGCTGGGTCAAGAATTTGGACTTTGTGTATCATTGTGGGAGCGACTTTAGTCGCGGAGTCAACGTCAACGCGACTAAAGTCGCTCCCACTGGTGGGGATTTGTGAACTATCGGCTAAACCTTCCCGCAAACCAAATTGATTTTTTAAAATCAAATCTACTGAGCGCACGATGTAAGACACCACAGGCTCTGGTGTGTAATAAACGCCGCGCACTTCGCGCAATTTAGCATCGTAGTTAGCGAGAAAGGTTTCATAAAAATGCACGACGGGATCTTCACGGCGGGTGCGTTTGCCAAAATCAGCTAAAATCGCGCCGATGTCCGCACGGTTTAACACCGCGACTAAATGTTCCACCATCCACACCAGCCGTTCGTCTAGTTCAATCCCTGCCAGTTGATTGAAAAATTGCCGTAAAAACGGATTGGTTTTGGGGACGAAATGCACAGCAGTTAAACGGGAAAACTCGGCATTCATCGCGCTGCATTTGGCAGTGAATAAACCGTAGCAGATGGTTTGTGCCACCATATCGGCAAATTCTTCTACTGATAAAGTGTCGATTAATACTTCACGAAAACTGCTGAGTTGCGCGTGTAATTTGCCGTTGTCGTCTTCTTGTCCGTAAGCCTTAATCAATACGTCATTCATTAAACGGGCAATATGCGCCATTTTTTTAGCGAGTTCTTCAGGACTGCGCAGGGTGATAATCTGCGACTCAACAACGCTTTTAAATAAGTTTTCTAAGCGGTCAAATGCTTCAGGGTAAATTTTTAATGCCCCATTTTTGCCCAGTTCGGCTAATTTCACCGTCATATCGGCTTTGTATTCGCCATTCACAAACCAGCGAAATTCTAAATAATCAGTTAAGAGTAGATTATTCAATGAGGCGGTGTAACGTGCCAGTTGTTCAGATTTTTGGACTTTGTTTAAATCAATGCCAACATCTTTGGCTTCAATATGCCCTATCGGTTCACTGCCTTTGGCTATTTCAAAATCAGGCGCACCACAGGCAATACGGCGCGGTTCGTTGGTGATGTGATACTCAGGCAAAATGCTTTGTAACAAAGTTTGCAGCGCGGGGCGGTGAGTGTGTTCGGTGGAATTGCCCGCTTGTAAATGGCAGGCTATGTCTTGTAGATAAGTTTGAATGGCTGAGGGCATGGGGAATTTTTTGTGAATTTGAAAAGAGTCCAATTGCTTCAGCTATTGGCTAGAAAATTGCTGTCACTATTTTACGCCTATAATGGCGCGGGTATGAAGAGAGCAGTGATAATAGGCAGGCGCGATTAAAATCGCGCCCACTTTTATGCACTTACTGCCCAGCAATCGACATCTGCTCCACCAATATCGACCCTGTGCGGGTGTTGCCGCGATAATCCACATCATTACCGATAGCGACGATATTTTTAAACATGGTTTTTAAATTACCTGCGATAGTAATTTCTTCGACAGGGTATTGAATCACGCCGTTTTCTATCCAAAAACCAGCCGCGCCGCGTGAATAATCACCCGTGACCATATTCACACCCTGCCCCATTAATTCTGTGACCAATAGACCTGTATTCATTTGTCTTAGTAATGCGTCAAAATCTGAATCGCTGGGCGTAATGGTTAAATTATGTACACCGCCTGCATTACCCGTACTACGCAAGCCGAGTTTACGCGCTGAATAAGTGCTTAAAATATAACCCTGCAATACGCCGTCACGCACCAGATCACGCGCTTGCGTGGCGACACCTTCACCGTCATAAATCGAACTGCCCAACGCACCCAATAAATGCGGCTGTTCGTAGATATGAATAAAATCAGGGAAAATCTGTGTGCCTAAGGCATCCAATAAAAACGTCGATTTACGGTATAAATTACCGCCGCTGATTGCACCGCACAATGAACCCAATAACCCGCCAGCCATTTCCGCACAAAACAACACAGGGCATTGACGAGTGCTTAATGATTGCGCATTTAAACGGCGCAAAGTGCGTTCAGCGGCTTTCTTGCCGACATCAACCGCAGATTCCAAACACTGGGCATTTCTGGCAACGGTATACCAATAATCACGCTGCATACTGTCGCCGCGTTGTCCCAATACTGAGCAACTTAAGGAATGGCGGGTAGATAATCGCCCTTGTAAAAAGTCCAGACTATTACCCATCACGCTGATGCCTTGATGACTATTGACGGTCGCGCCTTCGGAATTGCTAATATCGGCATTATAAAACCGCGCCGCGTTTTCGCATTCAATGGCTAAGGCGATTGCTTCGTCGGCACTGATATTCCACGGATGATATAAATCCAAATCAGGAAATTCAGTCGCTAACAAATCTTTGTCAGGCAAGCCTGCGTATTCATCGGGGCTGGTATAACGCGCAATACTGCACGCCGCCCGCACGGTTTCTTTAATGGATTCAGGCGATAAATCGGTACTGCTTGCCGAGCCTTTGCATTGCCCGAAATACACCGTCACGCCTAAATTCTGGCTGCAATCATGTTCAATGGTTTCCACTTCGCCCAAGCGCGCAGTAACGGATAAACCGTCCTGCAAACTAAGCCCTGCTTCCGCCGCACTCGCACCCTGTTGTTTAGCTTCATCCAAAATGGACTGCACGGTATTTTTTAACTGATTCATTAATTCTGGATTCTGCACGTTATTCTCTGTCTGGGTTGGTTAAACGCTTAATGTGTCATGATAGCAATATCAGCACGGGCTTTCATGGGTTTTTAGCACAACAAGCCCTCCGCCTTGTTATCACACCCGCAACACTATAAAATCATTACAGCACCGCAAGCGGCATCATTCATCGCATGATGCACCTCTCACACTTCCCGCACCGACTCAATAATGAATCACATAGCCTTAAAAATGTTAATGGGCGATACAGGTAAATACTTGGGTATCGTCATGGGGCTGACTTTTGCCTCGCTGATTATGACCCAGCAACCCGCGATTTTTATGGGCATACTCGCCCGCACTTACAGCTTTATTTCTGATACGGGCTTGCCTGATATTTGGGTGATGGATGAAAAAGTCCAGTTTGTTGATGATATTAAACCCCTGCAAGATACTGAGTTATACCGAGTACGCGGCATTTCAGGCGTGGCGTGGGCAATGCCGATGTATAAAGGTTTATTAAAAGCACGGCTTGCCGATGGCGCATTTCAAACTTGTAACGTCATCGGTTTAGATGACACCACGCTGATTGGCGGGCCGCCGATTATGTTACAAGGCAATATCAGCGATTTGCGCCGTAGTGATGGCGTAATTATTGATATTGATGGTCTGAATGAAAAGCTCAGTAAACTGAGCGCGGACGGCAAAAAAATACCGCTAAAAATAGGTGACAGTCTGGAACTCAATGACCATCGCGCCATTATTGTCGGTATCGCTAAAGTAACCCGCACCTTTCAATCCCAGCCTGTCATCTACACCACCTATTCCCGCGCGAAAAGCTACGCACCCAAAGAGCGTAAATTATTGTCGTTTGTCCTCGTCAAAGCCAACCAAGGGCAAGACTTAGGCGAACTCACCCGCCGCATTCAAGAAAAAACCGGCTTAGCCGCCTATACGCAACAAGAATTTATGGATATAACCTATCACTATTTTATAAATAACACAGGCATACCGATTAACTTTGGTATCTCGGTATTATTAGGTTTTATTGTCGGTGCGGCAATTGCAGGGCAAACTTTTTATAGCTTCACACTGGAAAATATCCGCCAATTCGGGGTATTAAAAGCCATGGGAACCAGCAACTGGACATTATTACGCATGATTTTATTACAAGCCGTATTAGTCGGCAGTATCGGTTATGGCATGGGCGTGGGCTTAACCGCCTTATTCGGCTACGCCATGCGCCACACCATTTTAGCGTTCAAATTTCCGTGGCAACTGCTGGTATTCAGCGGTGCGGGTGTAAGTATTATCTGTATGCTCGCCGCGTTCATCAGTATTCTAAAAGTCATGCGTTTAGAACCTGCCATCGTGTTTAAGAGCTGATTATGGTTGATGCCGTTCGTTGTGAAAAACTGGTTAAAATTTATGATACAGGAGGGCAGAAAGTTATTGCCTTAAACGGTATCGACTTAACCATCAAACTGGGCGAATTAATGATGCTGGTCGGGTCCTCTGGTTGCGGCAAGACCACGTTAATTTCCGTGATAGCGGGCATACTGGATCAAGATTCAGGGGTGTGTGAGCTATTCGGCGAAAACGTCAACGCCATGCGCAGCAAAGACAAACTCCAGTTTCGCGCCAAAAATATCGGCTTTGTCTTTCAAGCCTTTAATTTATTACCATCACTCAATGCCGCTGAAAATGTCTCGATTCCGCTGATTATCAACGGCGTTAAACGCGCCATTGCTGAGCGCAAAGCCATTGAAGTATTGGAACAAGTCGGCTTGGGTGACCGCTGGAAATCCTTCCCCTCACAACTGTCAGGCGGACAGCAACAACGAGTCGCCATTGCCCGCGCACTGATTCACAGCCCACGGTTAATCGTCTGCGACGAACCCACCAGCGCGTTAGACCACGTCAGCGGACATAATGTCATGAACTTATTAAAAGAAGTCGCGCTACACGAAGACTGCGCCCTAGTCATCGTCACCCACGATGCCCGCATTTTTGAATTCGCCGACCGCATAGCGCAAATGATGATGGTCATGTGGTGAAAGTCACTTAAATATGAGGCTTGGAGTACAAACCTAGGTTTGTACTCCAGTAATAATAAAATCTTGCTACTACTCCCCTCCCCTCACATCAAATTCAATTTTCCACTGTCCATCGTCTTTTTGCGACACCGCGTGTAATTCAAGCGTACCGACTTCGGTGACGGCGGCGCGTAGATGGACGGGGACGACTTCACCTGCGCGGCTGTTGGCTTCGGCGAGGGTGATTTCAATTTCATCCAGTTCGTTTAATTCGTCTTCTGTCCAGTAATCCAAACGTGTGCCGACGATGTCGTCACGGCGGGTATTGGAGGCGAAGAAACGGAAACGTACAGGTTCACCGACCACTAAACCGAATTCATCATCGGGCAGTTCTTTTTGTGTGCCTTCTTCCATGCCGAACGGCGCGATACACAGGGCTTCTATTTCAGGCGGTAAGCCCGGAATCGCGGGCATCGCGCTTTCTATGCCGACATAATACGCGGCGGCTGTGCCACCTTTAATGCGCACGCCTTTACCTTGCCGAACAAAGCTGTAATACGCCGCGCCTCTGGCAACCGCTAAATCTAAATCCGCACCTGCCAATAGTCTGGCTTCGGGGGCTTGTTCAGCCTGTAACCATGAGTTTAATACCTCCATTAAACGGTTGGCTAATACGTCGGCTTTTAACACGCCGCCGTTGAATAATACCGCTGTTGGGTGTAAGAACGTCGCGTGTTCGGGCAGGTTTATGTCTTTTAAATCGTCAGTGGCTTGTTGTTGTTTCGCAAGGAATGCCGCTAAATGGCGGGTGATAGCGGCATCTTGCGCATACGGTAAACCAGCGGTGCGTAAACCTGCACGGGTACGACTGACTGGACGGTCGCTTGCGGATACTTTCGGTAAAAAACCTTCGACTAACACGCGGTTGACTTCTTCGCGGGTCAGTTCGGTGCGCAGTGTGCCGCCGATGAGTGATGAGCCACGATTAGCAACCACTAACGGGATATTATCAACATCGGCTTGGGTGAATATTTTTTCTTTGGCATCACGGCAACTGTGCGTTAAGGCTTGAATTTGCCACGGTTCTAAACGTTTGCCGTCTTTTTCCAGTTTGGCTTTGACGGTGTACGCCAGTGCCAAATCCATGTTGTCGCCGCCTAATAAAATGTGATCGCCGACCGCTACGCGGGTCAGTTCCAGATTGCCGTTTTGTTCGGTGACGGCAATTAATGATAAGTCGGTTGTTCCGCCGCCTACGTCAATAACTAAAATCACATCGCCGCATTTGGCTTGTTTGCGCCATTCGCCGTGGCTTTTTTCTATCCAGCTGTAAACGGCGGCTTGCGGTTCTTCTAATAGAATCGCTTGATGCAAACCAACTGCGCGTGCGGCTTCTACGGTCAATTCCCGCGCCGCTGGATCAAACGATGCAGGCACGGTGATGACTAAATCTTGTTCAGATAGCGGTGCGTTTGGGTATTGGTGTTGCCACGCATCACGGAGGTGTTGTAAATACGCGGTAGTGGCTTGAAACGGCGAGACGCGCTCGATTTCCTCAGGCGCGTCAGCGGGTAATATCGGAGCTTTGCAATCCACACCCGCATGACATAACCAGCTTTTCGCACTCGACACTAAACGTATCGGCGTTTTGCTGCCCAGATTACGCGCCACTTCACCAACTAAATATTCGGGGTTGTTTGTCCACGGTAAGGCAGTTTCACCCGCCCCTATTTCAGCTTCATGCGCTTGGTACAGGAATGACGGTAATTGATTTTTATCTTCAACCATACCCAGCGCGGTCAATTGCGGAATCGCCATGACTTGCTGAGAAAATTCTGCATCTTCATCGTCGCTGGCTTGTGCGTAAGATAGGACGCAGTGGGTTGTGCCTAAGTCGATACCGACAAAAAAATGCTGGTCAGTTGTATTGTCGGGGGCAATTGTTTCTGGTGTGGTTGTTGGGGTTTGTGCCTCACCCCAACCTACGGAAGCGACTGATTCAGATGCTGTTTCTACCGCTGGTGTCTCGGCTATTGGTTCAGCGAGTTTACCCATATTGGCAAACGCTGAACTGCTGGGTGTGGTCGCGGTTTCAGGTGGTTTAGGTTTTTTGATGTGATCGAATAAACTCATAGTTCAACCTCAGCGGCGGCGATAATCGCGGCGTTGTGTCCTTGTGTCAGTTTAGGTAAACGTACATTGGTCACTTGCCAGCCTTTATGAATCAGACTGCCAGTAAACGGCGCAGAACCGACAATATTGCCTGTTAAACGCACGGTGGTAGCATCAAAGCCTTGTTGCAGAGTGATTTTTTTGCCTTCGTCTTCGCTACGCACAGGGGCTAAGGTGAAATGTTCGTTAATGGCTTTACGGCAACCTTCATGCACCACACGCGCGGCGATACCAATATCGGCATCACTGTAAGCGGCAATGTCTTCTTCGATAAAGTCGATAAAACGGGCTTCTTTTTGTAATAAACCCAGTAATTGCAAGGCAGCATCGGGAGTGGCTTCTTTTAGAATGACAGGTTCAGGCGTTGGAGCTTGAACAATTTTTTCCACTTCAACGATTTTTTCCACTTCGACGATTTTTTCCACTTCGACGATTTTAACGATGGGTTCAGCAGGAACGGTGATGGTTGCTGGTTTGCGGCGCAGACTCAGCACCATGCCTATCAGCACAATAATCAGCGTTACGGCTAACATAGCCACTGTACCCGCAAGGCAAACGTGCCATAAGTCAAAGGTGGTCGGCTGTAAGGATAAATCAATAGTATAGGTATTCATTGCAACAGACTCGTGGTTTATTTGGATTGACCCGATTGACGGGCGGCTTCGGCATACATCATATTCTGTAACGCATCACGGGTGGTTTGCAGGCGTAATTGTTTTAAATGACGGTCGGCGATAACTTCGGGAACTTCTTCACCCAGATAGACTTCACGCATTTTAGTCAGCACAGGTTCGCATTGTTTCATAATGGTTTCTGTGGCGGCGCGGCTTTCTTGGCTGGCATAAGTGGCTTTTTGCATTTCATCACTGACGCATTTTTTATATTCATACTTGGCGGCTTGAATTTTTTCGATAGTCGCTTCGGAAATTGTGGTGTTTTGCCATTCATTTTTATTATTTTCGGCATAACTGTTGGTCGCCAATAATAAGGCGGCTACACATAATATTTTTTTCATGGTGGAAATCCTTGTGCTAAAAAAGCCTGCGCGGTTGTTAAAACCGCGCAGAGCTTGTCAGTGAAAATTAACGTTGATTTTGTAAAGCGGCAATGCGCTCTTCTAAGGGTGGGTGACTCATAAATAAACGCGACATACCGCCACTGCCGCTGATACCAAAGGCGGCTAATTGACCTGCTAACGGTGGAGCTTCCTGATTGCGTTGCAACGCGCGTAACGCACTGATCATTTTTTCACGTCCTGCCAAATTCGCACCGCCTGCATCGGCTTTGAACTCGCGGTAACGTGAGAACCACAGCACTATCATGGAAGCCAAAATGCCTAACACGATTTGTGCCACTATCTGCACAATATAATACGCCGGGCCTCGTCCCTCTTCGGTTTTAAAGACGGTGCGATCGACAATATGACCGATAACTGTGGCGAAAAAATACACAAACGTATTCAACACGCCCTGCATTAACGCCATTGTCACCATATCGCCATTGGCAACATGGCTCATTTCATGCCCGATAACCGCCTCAACTTCATCTTGGTTCATGGTTTGCAACAAGCCTGAACTCACCGCAACCAAGGAGCTGTTTTTAGTCATGCCAGTAGCAAACGCATTGGGTTCAGGAGTGTTGAAAATACCGACTTCTGGCATATCAATACCGACCCGTTGCGCCTGACGCTTCACCACTTCCAGCAACCAGCGTTCGGTTTGATCTTGCGGTTGTTCAATCACATAAACGCCCATCGCTCTTTTAGCTGACCATTTAGACATGGCTAACGAAATGAACGAACCCACCATGCCGATGATTGCCGACATGACCAATAAAGCATTGAGATTAAGATCGACACCTTGCGCGTCCAGCGTACCTGTTAAGCCTAAGACACTGAAAAGAACACTGATAACAATCATTATGGCGATGTTGGTCGCCAAGAAAAGCAAAATACGCATCATGAGAATAGCCCTCTTGTTGAGTTGATGTTCGGGATTATATGGGGATGGAATAAATTAATTCAATGTTTTTTCACGATGATACTATAACTGTATTGTCATTAATTGGGCATCGTGTATTTATTAACAACTACTACGCAAAAGAACAATTTTGTCAACGAAAGACACAAAAAGCACGAAAAAGATTAAAAAATAAGGGCGTAACCGTTGGTAGTGAGCCAACTCTGTGTTTTTGAAATGACTTGCCTGCATTAACTCCCAATGACAGCTTTTGATTTTTTCGTGCCTTTCGTGCCTTTCGTGCCTTTCGTGCCTTTCGTGCCTTTCGTGCCTTTCGTGCCTTTCGTGGACTACTGCTTTTTCAGGCACAATCCTCAATCAGGAATAGTACAAGCCAACGCCCAACAATATAATTTGCCCGCAAAAGCTATAAGCCTGCCAACGTAATAAGCCTATCGCACCTCGCACCCGTTTATCGAGTGAGCGGGATGCCACATTTTCGCCGCGTAATTTCCAACGTGTTAATAATCGGTCAAAACCTGCATATTGCGTAATTTCGCCACCTAAAGCCGCAAATACCGCCGCATTAAAGGCACAACGGGCAGCAAAATAGGCTTGTATCAACGCCGCACTCACCGACGCAGACAACAAAGCGACGCTGTAACCGCTGTTAGTTTTTAAGCCGATAATGAGTATTGCCGCTAATGCCAATAGCATTGACCAGCTGTTCAGCACGTTGCCCATAGAACGAAGGAACGCCGCGCTAATCGTCGCGGTTAATGGCTCATCGTTTATTTCGTTCATACCAGTCCTCCAGTTTTGCTCTATGCAACGCCGATAACACCAATCTGGGTCGCGCCTTGCGTACTGTGTTTACCGCCTCATCAATGCTTGCCGCTAGTCCTTGGTCTATGAGACTGGCGATAATAATGACCGCACTGCGTGAATAACCCAGCGCACAAAACACCAGCGTGTTGCCCGTTTGTCGGGCGGCATTAATGACTGCTACGCCTTGTTCGATTTGTGCCACTTCAGGGGCGAGTAAATCCAACATCGGCACACCATAAACCGCTTGACCGCACGGTATCACAGGCAATTCAGCGCAACAATCTACTAAGGTGACAGCTTGTAATTGCTTAATTACTGAGCGGGAGGGTAAACGCGACAGCCACAAACCCGACACAATTTCGCTAGGTTCAGGATGTTTATAAGTCCAACAACGCGAATTAAGCCACGCGCACAATAAATATGGCGCGAGTAATACCAGCACCGCTTCTTCCATGCGTCCGTTGTGATTACGAAACAATAACGGATTGCCCAAAAAGTAAATGCTGGCAACGGCGGTTAAGGCACACGCACCCCATAATAACCACAGCCACGCGCCTTGCAATAACGCGGCTAACACCGTCAGCACGACCGCGCCCGCCAAATAATACGCACCCAATACAAAGCGGCGCGGGTCGCGTTGGATAATGGCGGTTTGTGGCTGTAACGGAAATAACATCACTGCAATACAACCGACTAACGCACCCGTGGGTATATCAATAAAATGGTGTTGGTATGTAGTTAATACTGACAAGCCGATGGATACGGCAATCAGGCGTAACAGCCATAACCACCATCCCGATAGATAACGCGCATACAGTGTCCATAGGATGACTAATAAGCTGATATGCAGTGATGGTGCTTGGTTAAAAGGCTGGTCGAACCCCAGCAGCACATCAAATAACCAGCCAAACACACCGCTGGTTTCGGGACGCTCAAAACTAAAGCGTAACGGGAAAGCAATAAAACACAGCACGGAAATAACTTGCGCAGTGAATAAGCGTTTCGCATGGGCATCGAGTTCATCACGCGAACGCGGTATGAGCAACGACAAGCCATAAAACAAATCAATCACCCAATAGGGCAGAATCGTCCACGGCACAAACGGCATTCCGATTTCCCAATCAAATACCACTGAGCCGACATCGCTACGTTGCGCGGCAAGCCAATTGCTAAAGCTATAAGTGGTAAAAAAGAACGGCGCGAGTAAGAGCAACCACGCCAATCCACGTTTCCAAGGGCGTGATTGCTCAACCATTGCGTTGGGCGAGGCTGACAGTGAAAATGCCCCAATCGTCTATGCGTTGTTCAAGTTTTTTAAAACCTGCCGCTTCGACAAGCTGATCCATTTCTGCCTGTGTGCGCCGACGCATTACCCACGCTGAACCTTGGCGATGACTGGTCAACGCGTGGGCAATAAATTCTAACTGCGGGTGCCACGGTTGGCAGGTATAAATCAAATAACCACCTGCGGGAATTGCCGAACTCAGCCCCGCCAAAGAGCGGCGCACTTGTTCATTATCGGCAAACAATTCATACAAACCCGACACAATACCAATGTTTGGAGGCTGTTTAATTGCCGCTAAATTATCCGCATTAAACGCATCGCCTTTTTCAAAACGGGCAATAGCTTCCAACCCTTTTTGGCGAATCAATACCGAACCGTCACGCACATTAATATCGCTGTAATCGCGCAATAAAATGGAATCAGGTTTAACGTCGCTGTTAGCAAGAGCTTCCAGTACATAGCGTCCATGCCCTGCGGCTATATCAACAATATGGATTTTTTTATTCGCCGCTGCCAATAAAGACATAGCTTTGCAGAGCAATTCTTCAACATGAATTTTGCGCTGCCGAATACCGCGCCAGCCGATAGAATCGAGGTAATTTTTATCAATTAATTTCCCCAATGGCGTGAGACCAGACGGTTGATTGCGATAGACATAATCTAAGGTACTGCCTGAATCGAAACCTGTTTGATGCCCCAGCTTGATACCCTTGGATAGCAAACCAAACACTTTTAACCAGAAACGGGTTGCCGACCAATACAGTCTGCGGGTTGGTTCAGCCAGTGCATCTGCTTCACGCTTTGTAAAACCTGCTAAATGCGCGTCAAGTAAACTTTCACGCGGCGGTGATTCGCTAAACAGTCGCACGATAAAACGCCGTGCTTTGCTGACCGCTAAGGCGCGGTCTTTTTCGCCAAAGGTATCATGAAAAAAGCCAGCCAATAAATGCACTTCTTTAATAGTTGCACCTAATCTGGCAAGGAATTCATATTGCGGCAGGTGATGCACCACCCAATCATCACCCGAAATTAACAACTGCGTAGGCACTTGTATCGCTTCGGCATCGGCGACAATACGTTCAGCGGTTTCATACAACGCAAGCAGAATATTAACCGAGATGGGGCGAGTAATCAGCGGGTCGCTGTTATAACTGGCAATGCGTTCTGGCTCGTGGGTTAAAAATTTCGCTTTCACATAGCTATTGACGAAAAAATTTCCGCGTAGCGACTGGATTAATTTCAGATTAAACCGCGCAAACGGCATATACAACTTCACTTTAAATGCAGGCGAAGCCAACACCATGCAGCGAATCTTCGGCGCGTAATCATGCGCCCACGTTGCCGCCACTACTGCGCCCACGCTTTGCGCAATCACGGCGATATTTTCAACGGGGATTTTGTAGCTGTCGGCAATATGCTCGATAAAGGTTTGTACATCACGCACCGATGTACCGAGGCTGGGGCTAAAACCACGCACCCCCAGGGAACGTCCATAACCGCGCGCATCGTAAGCAAAAAACGCATACTCAGGCAGTTGCAATTCATCAACCAAATGCGCCATACGTCCCGAATGTTCATGACCACGATGGATTAACACAATCGCGCCTTTGGGTTTCGCAGAAGACCAGTAGCGATAAAACAGCTCCACACCGTCATGAGTGCGGAAGGTTTTTTCTTGCGGAGTTAATCTTGGCATAGTGCCCTCTTGCTGCGATTTAGCAACGTGATGAAATGAAATAGTGAGTATAAATTATCGCCCGATACTCAGCCTGACTTTGCCTTAGTCAATCATAAATTAAGCTAAAAAACCATTTACTAACTGATGTTACGCAGCCCTTAATTTTTGCAATGCTTCATAAGCCAACTGGTTTGCCTTGATGAAGAGCCTGGTACGCAATGCAAAATGATTGGTTTTGTGTTTTATCTTCAAGCATTCCAGCTTGAATACCGCA
>JAUYBJ010000277.1 GCA_030693155.1 Methylococcales bacterium | reverse complement strand
TGCGCGGTGCGCTCTTACCGCACCATTTCACCCTTACCTGTCTTACGATAGGCGGTATATTTTCTGTGGCACTTGTCGTAGGCTCACGCCTCCTAGGTATTACCTAGCACCCTGCCCAATGAAGCCCGGACTTTCCTCCCTTCTATCATTACAATAAAACGGCGACTGCTCAGCCAACTCTTTCAAACGAGCAGTATACTGTAATTTACGCTGTCACGCCTAACTAACGTTCGTTACCACCCATAATAGGGATAATAACCGCCGCGCCATCCGTAACGAGGAAAACCGTAATAGCCAAAACCACCAAAACCACCGTAGCCACCGTAAGAGTAACCATAAGGATAGCCATAATAGCCGTCATAACTGCTATAGGTATAAACAGGCCATATATACAGTGTGGTTGCTGATACCAGCGGCAAAGTCATGGTTTTTTTGCCGATGGTGCGATCAATAGCACCTGTCAGCGTGCCTGCAATGGTGATTTCCGAGTTTTTGGAATACACCAATGGATCAAGGAATTGGGTGCTTTTGACCACAAAACGCCCTTGCGGCTTTTCGTCCAGCATCGGACGACCATAACTGTTGAGCGGATACGACAATACCTGCACCAGACTGGCATTTTGTTCGTTATCCACTTCGGCAATTACGCCGCCCCAGCGCACGGGCATATTTTTATACCGCGCGGGGTCTTGGGTGGCATAGCTGTAGGCCAAATCAAACGCAGGCGGATTTTCAATAGTGGGCGGCAGACTGGAACACGCCGATAATAGTAAACAAAGTAATAAAAAATAATATTTCATGACACTTCTCCTTGGCAAAAAAAGCAAGATAGGCGATTTGCACCTATTATCATACTGCGTTACGTCTCACCTTTAAATAGATGATCCAGCGCATGATGTACCTCATCAACACCTGTTTTCTTTAATGAGGAAAACAGTTGTATAGACAATGGAAAGTTAATATCTTTCAATTCTTTTTGTACTTGCAACAAAGTATTTTTCGCTGCGCCATAGGTCAGTTTATCCGCCTTGGTGAGCAGAATATGCAACGGTAATTGGGTATGCTGACACCATTCCACCATTTGCCAGTCGAATTCCGTCAACGGATGCCGCACATCCATCACCAAAATAATAGCGCATAACGATTTGCGCTTGGTTAAATACGTCTCCATCAGCTCATGCCATTTTAATTTTACGGGAATCGGCACTTTGGCATAACCGTAACCGGGTAAATCAACAAAGCGTTGCTGGGCATTAATCTCAAAAAAATTAAGCATTTGCGTTCTGCCGGGTGTCTTACTGATTCTCGCCAAACCGTTCTGTCTGGTCAAGGTATTAATGGCACTGGATTTGCCTGCGTTGGAGCGACCTGCGAAAGCGACTTCTTTACCGTGGTCTGCGGGGGTATCTTTAAGGTGCGGGGAGCTATTAATAAATTTTGCTTGGTGGTAAAGTGGGTTCATCGTTGTCTCGCTCAGCGTTAGTAATTAAGGTAAAATTTGAATGTACTCAGCCGCCCGTAGCGTGTCGAAGGCTGGCATAAGTGATTAACTATTATAAAAAAGGGGAATCTAATGAACAAAAAATGGCTGGCTCTTTCACTCACTCTGGCACTGTCCAGTACGTCAAGTCTGTTATATGCCGATACCGATGCGGATATTGAAGCGGGAGAATCCAAAGCCGCTGCCTGTGTCAGTTGTCACGGCGAAAAGGGTAACAGCATGGTATCAACATTCCCCAAACTTGCCCAGCAGGATGAGTCTTACCTGCAAAAGCAACTCCATGCCTTTAAAAATGGTTCGCGTAAAAATCCGATGATGGAATCTATTGCCAAACCCTTATCTGACAAAGACATAGCCGATATTGCCGCCTATTATATGGCACAAAAAGTATCAGCCAACGATTTACCTGTCGATAATGATGACGATGACGATAAACCCGCAGCTAACGAAGCCGATAAA
Source organism: Methylococcales bacterium (assembly GCA_030693155.1). Classification (GTDB taxonomy): domain Bacteria; phylum Pseudomonadota; class Gammaproteobacteria; order Methylococcales; family Methylomonadaceae; genus UBA4132. Next base: position 26,649 of record JAUYBJ010000277.1, on the reverse strand, counting down.
AAAGCGGCAATGGACAAAATAATGGCGGCAGGCAGTAACTTATACCGTAACGGCGATATACCCAATGAAGTGTCTGCGTGTATTGCCTGCCATGGCCCATTAGGTGAAGGCAATGAACCTGCCGCTTTTCCTGCATTACGCTCACAACACACGGATTATTTAATCAAAACCCTGACCGATTTTAAAAACGGCAATCGCAGTAATAATCCCGAAAATATGATGCACATGATTACCAAGAAAATGACGGTGGAAGAAATTAAAGCCGTTTCTTATCGCATTTCAATGATGAAATAAACCGAGAACATACGCCATGCTTAAAAAAATGACCAAAACCTGCCTATTCATTTTCCTGTTTGCTTTTTCCGCGCTGTTAAGAGCAGAAGGCACAGGTTACGAAACGCTAACACCCGCCCAACCGACTCACGATACGACTAAAGTCGAAGTGATTGAGTTTTTTTGGTACGGCTGTCCACATTGCTATGATTTGGAGCCTTTGCTGAATAAATGGAAAGAAAATCTGCCTAAAAATGTCGAGTTTATTCGTCAACCAGCGGCATTTAATGAAACATGGACTAAACACGCTAAAGCCTATTACACCGCCGAAGCCCTAGGTGTCGCCGATAAACTTCATGCCGATTTTTTTGAAGCCATACAAAAGAAAGGCGAAGATCTGGAAACCGAAGACCAGTTGGCGAAATTTTTTGTCGCACATGGTGTGAAAGAAGCCGATTTTCATGAAGCCTATAATTCATTCCCTGTGGATGCCAAAATCCGTCAAGCGGGTGCAATGGCGGCGCGTTACGGTATCACAGGTGTTCCAGCCATTATTATCAACGGTAAATATAAAACCAACGGTAAATTAGCAGGCTCGCATGAAAAAATGATTGACGTAATAAACCAGTTAATTGCACAAGAAAGTAAAAAATAAGTGCGAAGACGTTGCAATGCAACGTCTCTACACCAAGCCCACGATTAACTACCGTGGGCTTTTTTTATTCTGCTTTTTTAGCGTCCTCAATCAATAACGGCGTAGCCAATACCGCCAACGAAGCCAACCAGCCCAGCAATTGACCGTTAGTCAGCGTAAAGCTCAGACACACCCGCAGTCTTATCAAAAACTCAGGCTGTTCAGCAATTAAATCGCGGCTAATCATAAAGGCGTAAGTTTCGCCGACAATCAATGCCACACCCATCAACACCAATGCCCAGCCCATGAGTTTATTTTGTATGGTTTTGCTGTCAGTGTTGCCCAGTAGCTGATTGACCGCCATTGTCTGCCATGTCCAGCGCGATTCAGTCACCGCACGAATAACCATTAAGCCCACTAAACCAACCACTGGAATATAAGTGGCGACTGTCGGGAAACTCAAATAACGCCCAGCTATAGCTTCTTGAAAGGTTTGATATAAAGCAAACACGCCAAACAGCCCATACAATGTGTATAAAATTTCACAAAATTTCGGGCTACTATCCTGATTCGCCAACAGGTTATAACTGCGGCGCATGATTAAGCCGCCAACCACAATGTTAAAACCGACCGTTACCAAGGTTTGCAAGCGTTGTAAATCGGTATAACTGGTGTACCACAACAGGTGCATCTGACTGACCAACAGCACGGACAGCACTTGTAACAATCCCAGAAAAAGCAGCAGACGCGTCGTCGGCAAACTTTGCAAGGCTTGCCAATGCCGCAAGGTGACAATGAAGAAAATAATGATGGAGGCAAGCAGACCTTTGTGCCATTGCGGATTTTCGTACACCATTCCTGTCAATGGAAATACTTCCTGTCTGTCCACTGAATACAGCCCCCAGTTTGCACCGACCACGCCTTCCATCGCACTTTTCCAAGGCTGATTAAAGGCTTCCACGATGTTGTAATCCAGATTGTTATCGGTGGCGACTTTAATCAGGCTGCGAATAAATTTCGCCTCATTAACCACGCTAGGCACTGACCAGCCGCGTTGCCGCCCCATACCCGGCCAGCCTGATTCACCAATCAATATGGCTTTGTTGGGGCTGATTGCATCGGCTTCTGCACGGACATTTCTCACAATGCGTTGAATATGGTCTGGAGCTTCTTCAACGGTAATCGGTCTGTCTTCCCAATACGGCAGAATGTGGATAGTAATAAAATCCACCTCCTTGATTAATTCGGGATGCTTCACATACATCGACCATACATCGGCATACGACACAGGCTGCTTCACTGCTTTTTTCACTTGGCGAATATAAGCAATAATCTTGTCGGCAGTTAAATCGCCGCGTAATAACACTTCGTTACCGACAATCACCCGCTTAACCACATCGGGATGCGCATTTGCCGAGCGTATCAATTCAGCAATTTCTTTTTTGTTCGCCGCCTCCACCGAACCCAACCACGCGCCTTGCAGCATGGTAAGGCCATATTTGCCGGCTAATTCAGGAATGACAGGCATACTACCTTCCGCACTGGCATAAGTACGAATGTTAAAGGTTTTCTCGCCCATCAATTTTAAATCGGCATCAATTTGTTCAGGCGTTGGAAATATCCCTTCCACTGGCCCTTGCCCTTCGTGAAACGGTGCGAACGACAAACTTTTCAGTTTACCCGCAGGGACATCCTGCCCCACATCTTTAGGTAAATTCGTAAGCCAGAAGCCTGCGCTGGTAAGCATAATAATGAGTACAGCAAATGAAATAATTCTCATAGGTTCAATAAAATAGTTAAAATTTTTGGAATATCGGGTGACGATTAAGTGATTAATCGGTTATTTCTGTCCATTCGCATTTTTCCTTCACTAAGGGAGAAACCTGCTTATTGCCTATACCTTTAGCAATCATAGCGATAACGCGATCATCTTTGCTATAACCCAAATGGGCTTCCATTGGACTGGCAAATTTACCCATACCAAAGGCATCAAATATTTTGGCGACATTAATATTGACGTTAGTCACCTTAATACACAATCTGGAATCAAGGTATTTTTCGTTAAAATTATGCGGAATGGCATAACTGAGCAAGTCATTCGGATCACTGAACGCCACGATGGATGTTTCGTTGAACAGTCGTGATGCGTATTTTGAACCAGAAGCCAGACAATAATCCGCTTTTTGCTCGGCAACCTCAGGCAATTCTCTACCCAGTTGCAACATCGGCAGTTGATTGGACATCATGAAAATCTGAATCTTTTTTTGTTGCAACAACTTTCGCATTCTGGGTGGGGGTGTGACATCGTAATTAGCCGTAGAATATTTTTTCGGATTTTCCAGCACAGACGCTAATCGCTGCAAACCGTCAATGGTGATACGACTGCCTAAGCTGTGCGAGATGAACACAAAGTCATCTTCACCGATATTCTCACTGAAACTGTCTATTGTTGCGCAAGGCGTACGACTATCAGCGGGTATTTGTTCCCAACCATCTTTACCCATCCAGCAAACAGATTGTGAAAATGCTCTTAAAATCTGTGTGCGCGTATCACCCAAATAAATAATAGGATCAGGGCCCGTATCATTGCCGAACTTTTTCATCATATCGTTGACTTCGGCGCGTTTATACGAGTATTCGCCTGAATTATCAAAACCCAACAGTTCTTTTTGAGCCCGGGTAATTTCCGACCACGTTAATTCATAAAACAGTAATTCTTTACTATCGTCGGCATTTTTTAACTGCGTAATGCGCAAATTACCCAGATTTTTTTCAGCATCTAAGGGTGAAACCAAGCGGATGTCTTTATAAGTGCTGGATTTTGCGGTGACCTCCAGTTGTCTGGCTAATTTTTCCAGAAATTCAGTGGAATAACCGGGTAATCGGTCACCGACACCATGCACCATCAACACTTTGGTTTTGCCGTGTTTTTTTGCCAGACTGGGCGCGATACCGGCAAACGGCTTGCCGCGTACTTGGCAAATGCGGGTATCTTCGGCATCATTCTTTTCCAGTACGGCTTCGGCGATACCTTTACCGAAACTGGCACAACCCGATAAAACCACAGACACGGCTAACGATAAAGGTAACAAACCCTTTTTCAGGGTCGATAATTTTATTTTGCTATTCATAAAACGGCTCATAGTAATAGGCTAAAAAACATTGTACGCTGTTGAGTATTGCTTTTTCAGTTGCTTTTCCACTCATCAGCGTTTCATTCTGGAGTGTAAAAGCGATAAATGGTATATTTTGGTGCAGGAATCCGCGCTTTGCGGGTGTTTCAACAAAGAATCGTACAACATGACGGAGAGAAAAACATGGCTTTAACCTGGTTTGATGCTGAAGCAGCTAAAACATTCGGTACATCATTGGCTGTTTTGTTTATTGAAAAAATACCCGTTGATGAGAGCGGAGTGGATGACAAACTATTTGCGCGTAAGACCAAAAAAACCTTGGCAGCCATGACGACTAAAGTAACAGAATTTAGAAAAAACAATGGCTTAAATATTTATAAACGCGCTCAATTGGGTAATGCGTTTAAATGGAAATTAAAAGAAGCAGGTTATTCGCCCGAATACATCAATGAGCTGACGCTGTGGTTGGTTAAACAGCTTTAACACCTGCTTAACAGATAACATCCTGTGCAAGGATGTTATCTGTCCTCGCTATTAATCTTTAATCGCAATAATACACACGAAATTAAACCACTGGAAATAAGTATCCATGCGGGTAAAACCAGCGCGTTTTAATAAAGAATAGTCTTCATCGAGACGATACGGAATCAGCACATTTTCCAGTGCTTCACGTTTACGCTGATTTTCAGTGTCAGAATAACCGCCCTGCGATTTTTTAAAGCGCAAATAATGGTCGATATATAAACGATTAAAATCGGAATCACTGCCCAGAATTTTTTCCGATAATAATAAAATACCGTTCGGCTGGAGTGCGTTAAAACAAGTCGTCAATAATTGTTCTCTATCAATCGGACGGACAAATTGTAAGGTCCAGTTGAGAATAATCACGTTACAGGCAGGTAACGCGGGCAGATTGCTTAAATCAGCAAAATTCAACTCGATATGGGCATCGGCGACTGACTCTGATAGCTTAGTACGCGCCTTCGCCAGCATCGGCTCAGAATTATCATAGCCGATAAACTGCACACTAGCAGGGCAGTCTGAATGCTTCGCCAAATGCTCAATGGTTGTGCCGGTTGAGCAACCTAAATCACAGACCACACCGCCCTCTTCGGGCAAAAAGTCCATAATCAATTCGGCTTGAATGCGCTGAACTTCGGTATAAAAAGGTACGCTTCGTGACACCATATTGTCAAAAACCTGAACCACGCGCTCATCAAAAGCAAAATCTTCGGTTCGACCTGTTTGTAGAAATATTTTATCTTGTTCAGTCATATCGTTGTGTTATCTGTGGCGGTTAAAGAAAAATAATCAGCTTGTTACCCAAGTTTTAACCTTATTTTATCATCCACACCCGCTTAAGACACGGTTCATTTTAACGGCTTGTTTTTTATCTTTACTTTAAACAGGGCTATAATCGACCGACTTACTACTGAGCTTTTTATTATGAATCCAAACTGGAAAATTTTCCTACTCGCCAATAACGCTGACATCAGCAGTGATACGCACATTCACTTTCCACACACGGAGGGCGACCAGCGACTGTACCCTGTGGCTCATTTAGCGGTGATAACCATCAGCGGCATTGATGCGGCGCAGTTTTTACAAGGGCAAATCACTTGTAATGTGCATGAGGTCACCGCCACGCACAGCAGTTTGGGGGCGATGTGTACCCCGAAAGGGCGTGTTATCAGTACGTTTTTATTGGCTAAATCGGCGGATGATTTTTTGCTGATTTTGCCTGTGGAACTACTGGAAACCGTTAAAAAACGCTTGTCCATGTATGTGTTGCGTGCCAAAGTTACCCTGACGGATAGCTCGGACAGCTTGTGTTTACTGGGTTTAACCGAACCATCAAACAACGCCTTTTTAGCAACCGAACAACAAAATGGCGCAGTGCGCGTGCATTTCGGCAACCGTGAGTTAATCATTGCCGATGAGCAGAACATTAGCCGCTTATGGTCTGAATCTGTTGCACTAGGCTATCAAGCCAGCGATTCCATGCACTGGCTGACGCTGGATATACTCGCGGGCATCCCGTGGCTAAGCACTGCAACCAGTGAAGAATTCATTCCGCAAATGCTCAATCTGGATAAACTGGGCGGTATCAGTTTGACGAAAGGCTGTTACACAGGACAGGAAATTGTCGCGCGTACCCATTATCTGGGCAAAGCCAAACGCGCGTTATTTGTTGCTGAATGTCTGACTGCCACGCCCGAAGCCAATGCTAGTATTATGGATGCCAATGGGCAAATGGTCGGTAATGTGTTAATCGCTCATGATGGTAAACTGCTGATGGTGCTACATCTGGGCGATACCGACACCACCCAACTACAGCTAAAAGATTATAATCACGCCCCAATCACTTTATTAACAGAAGAGCACTCATGAATCCCCAAGCCATGTTACGTTTTCGCACTATCGGTCTATGGACCATTTTATTGGTTTATTTAGTCATTATGGCTGGCAGCATTGTTCGCGCCTCAGGGGCGGGTATGGGTTGTCCTGATTGGCCGACCTGTTTCGGGCAATGGATACCGCCTACCGAGGAAGCGCAATTACCGGCTAATTACCACGAAATTTATGCCGCGCGCGGCTATGAAAATACCCAATTCAATCCAGTAAAAACATGGACGGAATACACCAACCGCTTAGTAGGCGTAACACTGGGCTTATTCATTCTGTGTATGGCATGGAGTTCGCGCCATTATCTTAAATCCGACAAAACCGTGTTCTTTTTAGCCTTGACGACGCTGTTTTTAGTCGGTTTTCAAGGGTGGCTCGGATCGGTCGTGGTTGCCAGTAATCTGCAACCGTTTAAAATCACCCTGCATATGTTGTTGGCGTTAATTCTCGCTACCTTGCTGATTTATACCGTCACCCGCTCACAACGCGATTTTTTAACGCAACTGGATGTAAGCGCACTGCCCGTCCGACTCAAAACCGTGTTAATGGTCGCGCTGGTGATGACGCTGGTACAAATTGCCATGGGAACACAGGTGCGTGAAGCCGTTGATGGTATTGCTTTGGCACAAGTGGAAAGACAATTCTGGCGTGCAGATTTTCCCGTGTTGTTTTACATACACCGCTCATTTTCCTCGATTATTCTGTTTACCAATCTGTGGATAGTGTGGTCTATTTTTAAACAATTCGACAAACAAAACCCATTGTTTCAAGGGGCTGTCGCCTTGGGATTTGTCGTCGTTACGGGGATTTTAGCGGGTGTCAGTCTGGACAGATTAGGTATGCCAGCGGTAGCGCAGCCGATTCATTTATTAATGGCAAATCTGATTTTTGGTACGCAGTTTTTTCTGTATCTGGGTTTAGGTTACGCAGGTAACAAAGCGTAAATCCATTAACTCGCAACGTCTTTAAACATAAAGACGTTGCGGTGCTACGTCTCTACAACGCCGCTGTTTTATCTTTCATTATTTTATACACATAATGCTCGCCGTTATGATTGGCGGTCGCCGCAACAATATCCACTGAAAAACCAAACGCCGGGCAAATGTGTCTGGGATCATGCTCTACGCCGACAAACTCCGAATAGGGAATATAAATAATCGTATTGTCGTGAATATAGCTGTCAACTTCGCTAAAAAAGCGTTTCAATATTTCCCGTCCGCCGTCTGAATTCAGCCCGAAATCCCCATTGGACGGGTAGTAATTAAAATTAAAGACAATCAGGTCAAACGTAGTCACAGGCACGTTGGCAAACAAATCGCTGTGTAAAAAATCGGTAGGGTGTAAATCAGGATTGCGCTGACTGTTTGCCGCTGCACATTTGACCGCATCAATATTAAAATCCACACCCAGCACGTCAGTACAACCGATTTTTTTCAGTAACAAAGCAAAATAGCCGCTACCGCAACCCATATCCAATGCCGTCGGCGCAGCCTGCTGTTGCAAAATAAAATCACCAAAAAAACAGCTGGTCAGTCCAAAATCGGAGGGAAAGACATTTTTTGCTATTTCCAGATGAATGCCATCCAGTTGCGTCATATACGGTTGTTTATCCAAATAAACAGCTAACTCGGATTCTCTTTTTGCAATGCTCATGGGATTATGTGTCATAGTGTTTATACCGTTAGGATGAAGTGATTATAGGGTACGCCATTGGCAATCCCAGCTACGCGCCAGTCAGCATAAGGCGTAAACGCTGCCAATATTTTTGTGCTGTAGAGTCCTGCCATTGCGCCATAGCAAGACTGATATTGTCACAACGATTGCCGCTGCGCAACCTTGCCACAGCGACCAGATACTGAGCAACGTCCTGTTCATTAGGGCATTTACCAAGGATTGTCAGTATCTCATCGCTCGGCACTGCCTGCCAAAAACCATCACTGCACAGTAAAAATACATCGCCATTTTGCAGGTCAGCACTATTAAAATCAGGTTCGGGTAGCACTTCACCGCCAAGACGCATATAAAGCTGGTTCTGCATCGACTGAGCGGCAGAACTGCCCTCTTCGACCAAGCCCTTAGTCAGCATCAATTGCCTTAAGGAATGATCATTAGTGCGGCTTAATAAGCGGCTGTTGCGAAAATGATAAAGCCGTGAATCACCAACGTGCGCCCACACAGCACGCTGATTATCAATACTCAGCAACACGCCTGTAGTGCCGACAGCAGAATCCGCCGCTTCGGGCAAATCATTAATCGCATGGTGTGCGGCAAGGAAAATATTGTGTAAAAAAGTGTACGCAGAACCGCTTTCATGCGCGGCAAAATGCTGTGCGGCAACATCAACCAATATTTGCGCGGCTTGCGCCCCGTTTTTTAAACCGCCCATGCCGTCTGCTACCGCCACAAGATGCCGCCGCCCATCAGTGGAATGCACTATATCAAGTCGATCCTGCTGTTCACTGCGACTGCCAATATCAGTCGCAACGTTGAATGTCCATGGCATCATATTATTCCTGATTCAACGCAGGCTACTCAGCCTAGAGCGCATCTGGCAGGTAAAATCGGCTTGTGATTAAGATACACTTTGCCGCGTTTTTCGGGAATCAGATAATAACAGCCGTCGCTCTGTCGGGTAATGACCGCGCTCAGTGTTGGCGCGAACCAGCCACCTATGTGCAAATCACACGCGCTACTTTTACCCATTTCAAAATTTTGCTTCGATAATACCCATTGATGACCATGATTCTTACCACCTGTCTGCACCAGATGCGGCACTTGCGTCTTCTGTTGCTGTAGCATCGAGCGTAACTGGGTATTTCTAACCATCACTGTCTGGTCTTCGATAATGGCGTTTTGATCGACTATCGTCGCGCTGACAGGCTCAGCGGATACATCGACAGCGATAAATTTCAGTTTATGCTTAAAGATAGTGATTTCATCACCATAAAGCAGTTGCGACTGGGAAATGCGGCTACCATTTAACAAGATACCATTGGTGCTGTTGTTATCGGCAATAAAAAAATCATCGCCCTGTTGCACGATGATTGCGTGGTGTCCTGACACGCCTCTGTTATTAATGACCACATGATTATCAGTGGCTCTGCCAATACGGGTGACAGTCGGTTGCAAAGGTACGGTGAATTTCAGATCGCCGTTAAAATACACTTGTAAGAATGCCATCGGAGGATACCTTTAGTTACCTGATGAGGTCATCAATACTGCGCAGGTGCATATACTCCCCCGCAACAATGTTTCTAAAATACAGTGACTATTCTACCGAAAGGAAAGTGTGTGGTCGATATGTGATAAGGTGAAATACATAAAGCGATAGGATTTGCCTACGATAAGAGGAGCATCATTCGCATGATTTTCCCGAACAAGCGAATTCGTAGCTCAACACGCTTACCTCACTACTTATTAAACATTTACCCAATAATATGCGGTGCGATACCGTGTTTAAGCGTTTCAACTTCCGTTAATTCAGCCATAGTAGTATTTAAAAAATAATAGATGTAGTAATCATATATGATGCTACATGAAAGACAGCCGTTTTTCATTTCGTTATTGTCGGCTAGAACCCGCCAATACATCATCTAAAATACATTCTAATTATGAATAACATCAAAAAAATAGCTTTCGCATTTTTCTTATCTGTTACTGCTGCCGCACCTGTAGCAATGGCGGAAGACGTGGCGATGGTCAGTGCAGAAAAATCAGCAACCGATGTTGTCGGGCATATTGAACTGGGATTAGCCGAAGTACAGAAAAGCGATTTTTCCGCTGCGTATCTGCATTTAAAAGCCGCGCGGGCTGCTTCTGAACTGATTCAAGGTAACGAAGAATTAGTAAAACAAGGTTTAGAAGGCGTTATTCAAGGGCAGATTAATGTCAAAACAGGCGATGTAGCGAAAGCGACGGCTGAATTAAACAAAGCCTTGAGTTTTTATAAACAAGTTAAATAAAACGTTGTAAGCCATACAGAGTGGGTAGCGTTTTTCGCCGACCACTTTTATCGTCAAATGGTGGACAAAAAGTATTGTCCACCATTTTCCGCTCTGATTTTATGCTGGATTGCCAAAAAGCAGCCCTAACGTTGCGGCAGGGTGAGTTGCCCTCTCTCCTTTTAAAATCAATCGATTACATAATTGGGTGAAACTGTTGACCATTCCTTCATGGCTTGGTCTCCTGGACGATCTACTTTAACCTTACCATCATCCGTTGATGTTACCCAAATCAGCGGAATGTAATGGTGTTGCCCCGCATCATCTTTTTTCAGCTTGATGGTATCTGTCGTTTCCATGTGATCGACAGTAGCGAACTGACCGTCTTCAGAACAAACGACAGGTGTATCAGGTTTAATTTGATCAATGTTAATCATGGTTTTTCTCCAGTTAGCTCAGTTTGAGCGAATTTAATCGGTAATTATTAGTCGGTGACTCAGGTAAGCTCTCAGAACAACACCTATTTTTCTGACTTTAACTGGATACTCGATTTATTCTTAATAACGAGTAAATCCCCCATTAAATTCCTGTGCTACTGAATATATACACATGATTAAAATCGGTCTGTGCGGCTATGCACATACCGCAACTGGTAACTATGGCTATAGGGTGAACAGCGTTTTTCTGCAACCACTGAACAAAACCCTACACCCCTATCTCAAAGCTCAGATACCGCAGCCCTTGCCAATTCGGTCAATTCTGAACCATCTTGTTGATTATATTCAATCAATGCCTTACGCATTCTCGGTTCCCATGAATGGGCAATGTGATTTCTTACGCCTGCAATCGCGTCTTTTCTATCGGGTTCGGCGTTGAAATAGTTGCTGATGTCATTAGCCATTTTAATTAAGCGTTCAGTTTTCATGTGTGCATTATCCGTTGTGGATGGGTGTAAATAACGTGTTTATCGCCGCGTGCAAAACCGATCAGCGTGACTCCTGCCTGTTCGGCAAGACGTATCGCTAAACCTGTCGGTGCGGAAATGGCAACCAATAAACCGATGCCTAAGAAAGCGGTTTTTTGTAGCATTTCATAGCTGGCGCGACTGGTGACGATGATATAACCTGCGTTGACATCTTTGCCAGTGCGACATAATAACCCAAGCAGCTTATCAAGTGCATTATGCCGTCCAACATCTTCGCGCACGTCAATAATACCGCGTTCAGGTTCAACCCACGCGGCGGCGTGTATCGCGCCTGTCAGTTGGTTTAATGATTGTCGATTGTGTAAATCCGCTAACGCGGCAGTGAGTTGTTCAGCGGTAACACTGATAGAACTGCGTACGGGAGCAGGTTGGCGTACCGCTTGTTTTAAAGTGCTGGCACCGCATAAGCCGCAACCTGTACGTCCTGTCAGATTACGCCCTTTGTCGGTTAAACAGACAAAGCGTTCTTCGGGGATTTTGACTTGTACTTCAATGCCGTTGGCACGTTGATAAACCCGCGCCGAGAGAAATTCTTTCGGATGCTGAATAATGCCTTCGGTCATACTAAAACCCAAAGCAAAATCTTCTAAATTAGTCGGCGTAGCTAACATGACGACGTGAGAAATACCGTTGTACATCAGAACAATGGGCACTTCTTCCGCAACACAGTCTTCTTCATGGCTATGTTCACTTCCTTGCCAACGGTTCACCATGCGGTGTTGATAATTTGTCCAGCCTAGTTCAGTGTCTAACATTTGATTTTTAGTATTTAACATAGCATGATATGTAGGTTGGGGTAAGGCACGAACCCCAACACTACACAGTTACTTGTTTTTGTTGAGTTAAAGCACCCCAACGTACGCGCTTTTAGTCAGGGTAGTAATCTTCCTTGATGAGTTGATTTAACTCCCAAGGGCACTGTTCAGGAAAAATACTTTTGCTAAGGTTAGTTTCTCTCGATGCCTGGATAACCGCAAGTCTGTAAGCCCTTTTGAATAATTCATCTAATTTAGGTTTTAATCCAGGATTTTCCTCCAGGGTTTCCTCAAACTTAATCCGCTGTTCATCAATGGAAAGCTGCCAACTTCTGCTACGTCTTATTTCCTGATATTTCCATTTCAAAAGGTGTAATAACAAAACCGTCAGACGACTTTCAAGTTCACGCTTTTCACTACGTCCCATCGTTTCTATTTCCTCGATTAGATTCGGTATGTCCAGACAGTCTAATTGTCCGCTTCTGAGTAGCTTGGCTTGTTCCTGTGTCCAACTGTAGAAATCTTGTTCGTAACTAATCATTTTTCTATCCCCAGTTCTGTAATTAGCCAATAATCCCCGCCGTTTTACTTTTTAAGTTTGGTTAAGTCATATTCCTTTTGCATACTTACACCCTCTTATTTACTGGCTTTTATCTCGTTCCCAAACTCCAGTTTGGGAACGACTATTGCCAAGCTCCGCTTGGCGTGTCGGTAAATAAAACAAATTCATATTCATATTCATATTCATCACGATTAAACATCAAGCGTAGGTTGAAGTAACGTATTATATTTTTTCTTTGTACCATATAACCTTTCCCAGCAATAAATCAGGAGTAAGCATAACTACTGCTTTTTTCGCAAGCTCCTTTGATGAGGCTGTGTTTTCTTGTTGCAAGAACTGATGAATGGTTTTGATTGGGTCATTTTGAGTATAGTTTTTAATTGACCTTACTATGGTATCGACTTTTCTACCTTTATAGTCTGGTATTGAGGGATGATGACCAAACTTTGGATTCTTATAATCCCAAGTCCAAATCGTCCGATAGGGTAAATGCTTTTGATTGAATGGGTAAAAGAACCAAACATCAAAATCTTTAACGCCATTAACATTGTCGTAATAGTGCATGGCTCCACCTTGGCAGAGCGCAACAGCTAATGGTTGTTCAATATTGTATAGCTCATTCCATTTTTCGCCGTTACCCTGAATAAAATACTCCCGCAGACGATTTACACTCCCTTCATACAACTCTTTCAGGTCATTTTTAGTAATTGTCTCTAGGGAGCGTTCGATTTTCATCAGTGCCTCTAAAAAATATAATGCTGATTAGTCATGTAGTGAGTAGGTTAGATTGCCGTCTTTTTGGCAACCCAACACCCTCTGGCATTTGTCGGGCTGCGAAACACCCGCAACCCAACCTACTAAAGCCGCGTGTTAGGCGTTGTGTTGTGCGGCTTCCAGAAATTCCAGTTGTTGTTCACTGAAATCCGCATAGTTTTGTTGCCATTCTGACGGTGCGATTACTTTTGCAATCTGCACGGCGGTGACTTTGTATTCAGGGCAGTTGGTCGCCCAGTCAGAGTTGTCGGTGGTGATGACGTTTGCACCTGATTCGGGGAAATGGAAAGTGGTATAAACCACGCCAACTTGTACGCGGTCAGTCACTAAGGCGCGTAATACGGTTTCTCCTGCACGGCTCTTAATACCGACCCAGTCACCGTCAACCACGCCGCGATCTTCGGCATCGTGCGGATGAATTTCCAAGCGGTCTTCACTGTGCCACACATTGTTTTCCGTGCGGCGGGTTTGTGCGCCGACGTTGTATTGCGACAAGATACGACCCGTGGTCAGAATCAGCGGGAACATCGGGGTGATTTTTTCGCTGGTTGCCACATATTCGCTCAACATGAACAGACCTTTGCCGTCATCACGCAAGAAGTGATCGCTGTGTAGGGTTGGTGAACCTTCGGGAGCTTCGTCGTTGCAAGGCCATTGGATACTGCCCATTTCGTCGATTTTTTTATAACTGACGTTGGCAAAAGTAGGTTTTAAACTGGCAATTTCATCCATAATTTCTGATGGATGGTTGTAGTTCATCGGGTAGCCTAATGCGTTGGACAACATTTGGGTGACCTCCCAATCCGCATAACCCGCCAACGGCTTCATCACTCTGCGCACAGGTGAAATACGACGTTCCGCATTAGTAAATGTGCCGTCTTTTTCCAAGAATGAGGCACCGGGTAAGAAGACGTGGGCAAATTTTGCGGTTTCGTTTAAGAAGATGTCTTGAACGATAACGCATTCCATCGCGCGTAACGCGGCATGAACGTGTTTAATATCGGGATCAGATTGGGCAATGTCTTCACCTTCACAGTACAGACCCAAGAAGCTGCCATCAAGCGCGGCATCAAACATATTGGGAATGCGTAACCCTGGATTGCCGCTCAATGGTGTGTGCCATGCGTCTTCAAATAAGGCGCGAGTCACAGGGTCAGCAACGTTGCGATAACCGGGGAATTCATGCGGGAATGAACCCATATCGCATGAGCCTTGGACGTTGTTTTGTCCGCGTAATGGATTGACACCCACACCGCTACGTCCGAGATTACCTGTTGCCATTGCCAAGTTGGCAATGCCGATAACCATGGTTGAACCTTGACTGTGCTCAGTAACCCCTAAACCGTAGTAAATCGCGCCATTTTTTTCAGTGGCGTATAAACGGGCGGCGGCTCTGATGTCAGCGGCAGGAACGCCTGTAATGGCTTCTGTTGCTTCGGGTGAGTTTTTGTCTTGGGCAATAAATTTACGCCATTTTTCAAATGAAGCGACATCACAACGCGCTTGGACAAAGGCTTCATCAACCAGATTTTCAGTAACGACTACATACGCCAAGGCATTGATTAATGCAACGTTGGTGCTGGGGCGTAATTTCAAATGGTAGTCGGCCTGAATGTGCGGGGATTTGTTCACTAAATCAATTTCGCGCGGATCGACAACGATGAGTTTCGCGCCTTGACGCAAACGTTTTTTCATCATCGAACCGAATACGGGATGACCGTCAGTTGGATTGGCACCGATGACCACAATGACATCAGAATCCATTACTGAATCAAAATCTTGCGTACCTGAAGCTTCACCAAAGGTTTTCTTTAAGCCGTAACCCGTGGGTGAATGGCACACGCGGGCGCAAGTATCAACGTTGTTATTACCGAAACCTGCACGAATCAGTTTTTGTACGAGGTAGGTTTCTTCGTTGGTACAACGTGATGAGGTGATACCGCCGATAGAATCTTTGCCGTATTTGGCTTGGATGCGTCTTAACTCAGAAGCCGCGTGATTAATCGCCTCTTCCCAGCTGACTTCCTGCCACGCATCTTTAATGCTGGCACGAATCATCGGTTTGGTGATGCGGTCTTTGTGGGTGGCATAACCGAAAGCAAAACGTCCTTTCACACAGGAATGCCCGTGGTTGGCTTTGCCGTCTTTGTTCGGCACCATGCGAATGACTTGCTCGCCTTTCATTTCCGCACGGAATGAACAGCCGACACCGCAATACGCGCAAGTGGTCACAATCGCGTGTTCAGGTTGACCGTGTTCGATAACCGATTTTTCCATTAGCGTTGCAGTTGGACAGGCTTGAACACACGCGCCACACGATACACATTCAGAACTTAAAAAGTCTTGGTTTTGACTGGGTGACACTTTGGAATCAAAGCCGCGTCCGTCAATCGTCAATGCAAATGTGCCTTGGGTTTCTTCACAAGCGCGTACGCAACGTGAGCAAACGATACATTTGCTGGGATCAAAACTGAAATACGGGTTGCTGTTGTCTTTTTCAGCATCTAAATGGGTGGTGACAGGTTTATAACGCACTTCGCGCAAACCGACCGCGCCTGCCATGTCTTGCAATTCGCAATCGCCATTGGCTGAACAGGTTAAACAATCTAATGGATGGTCAGAAATATACAGTTCCATCACGCCGCGACGCACATCCGCGAGTTTTTTATTTTGCGTGACAACTTTCATGCTTTCGCCGACGGGCGTAGTACAAGAAGCAGGCATACCGCGCCCGCCTTCAATCTGCACCACGCACAAACGACAGGAACCAAACGGTTCAATACTGTCGGTTGCGCACAGTTTAGGAATATCAATACCGATACTTGCCGCCGCTCGCATAACTGACGTACCTGCGGGTACAGTGACTTTAAAGCCATCAATTTCTAAGTTGATAGCCTGTGTGGCAACACTGGCGGGTGTGCCAAAATCTTTTTCTTTATTCATGCTCATGGGGGTTTCCTCGTAATCCAGCGGTAGCTTTATCAGTGTTGACTATCTGTGTTCAATTAGTGTGGAGCGTGTTAATTCCACATAATCATATTCATTAAATGCTGTTGTAATGACTAATAAATTTTTTACGAATAATAGGCTAAGCTCCTTATTGGTAATATTTCCTGTAGAAACTAGCAACAATTTATAAGGTCTTTTTGTAAGTAAAAATGAATTAACAAAATCAGCGTCTTTGGTAATCACAATTCACTGTTCATATTCTGATATTTTATTAATTTCAGTATCAGAAGTTTGATTACCTTTTTCTAAATCTAAAGTATGAACAGCATCATAACCGTGATGTTGTAATAAAAAAATTAAATGACGAGACAAATGTGCATCAATCAAGAATTTCATGCTACCAAATTTTCAATACGTTTTATTTGCGTTAATCGGGCAGCAAAAGCCAATACAGCAAAAATATCCTCTTGCTCAATATCTTCATAATCTTCAAGAATATCTGCAATTGTCATGCCTGAGCTTAACCATTCTAAAACAGTTTCCACTGGATAACGTAGTCCACGAATACAGGGTTTACCGTGACAAATTTCTGGGTCGATGGTGATACGTTCAAAGGCTGTTGTTTTCATTGTGTTATCACAGTTTATTTTCTGACGAGTTTATTTGTTAATTTTCAATTTTATAATGCGATTGATGGGCTTTGTACCTCTCGTGCTACTTACTAAAAATTAATCTTCAAATTGCCACTGTACGTTAATAGAAATATCAGCATCAAAAATAAACTCAAATGTTGGTTTAATGCAATTATATATCTTTGACCACAATACCGAGTTCCATTCAAAATCTTTAAGATAATCTTCAAATTCAACTTTCCAACAGTTTTCATTTGTTTTTGTTATTTTTGCCCCACCTATATAACGACCTTCAAAATTATTTGCGCATTCTTCATAACGAGGATTTGTAATGAAAATTACAGTTTTACCAGGTCTTTCAACAAAATGGGAGGGATAATTTTTCCCGTAAACGATTCCTATATGCTTATATACCTCACAGTTAGCTAAATATCTAGCGTGATTTAATCCGTAAGATATAAAAGCAGCTTGACCACCAAAGCCTATACATTCCAATGCGTATTCTTTATTTAAAGATGTTTTGTAACCTCTATATTTGAAGCGACTATCAGTTTTATCAACAAGGGATTGCATGGTTAAAAAGAATAATTCCGAAAATTCAGTTTGTGTATTTTTATTTACAAGAACTTTGAAATTTTTTAGCCAACAAAAAATATCTTCTTGGCAAAACAAATCAATCCGACCTTTCTGAATGGCTTGCAGTATTTTAGTTGCTAATTCAATATCTTTATCTACTCCATTTAAAAACAAGCCGTCCTTATAAAATTGTTTTTTCCAAGAATAAGGGGAATACATATCAGGATATGTTCGATTAAACTGCTCTTTTATAGTTAAAGACATTTTATTATTTCTTCTCTGTGTTGAGCTTCAATGCGCAACTACGCTGGATATTAAACATTATCACATCAACATATTTAAGTTAAATCTAACCCAGATTGTTTTTCTATCGCTTTCAATATCCCAATAGGTAAATCTTTTCCTTGATGAAAAGGGACAATAACTGTTCTTTTTGTCATTGAGTTGAAAAACTTAATATGTGAACCTGTTTGAGAAACTTCTTAAAACCCTTGTCGAAGCAAAATTTTTATTATTTCCTTTGCGGTCAGTCTTTTTGCTCTTGGCGACATCAAATCACGAATTCCATGAGTTCATAATTTTTAACTGCTATATCTTTAGCTAAAAATTTTTCTGGTATCGGCTCAAGCATTAAAACAATAGCTTCTTGCAAATTCTTAATTGCTTCTTCTTTTGTCATACCGCAAGAAGAGACAAAATTCAACTCAGGACAAGTAGCAGAAAACGATTGTGTTTCCACGTCAAACTCAATAACCGCTCTTACAATCATTTTCTGTTTCCTCGATAACTAAACTAACAATTACGCATCAACCCCAAAATCTTCTGGAAAATGGTTTAACGCACTCAATACTGGATACGGGGTCATGCCACCTAGGGCGCATAATGAGCCGTTCAATAAGGTGTCACAGAGCGAGCGCAATAAGATGATATTTTTCTCGCGGTCAACATTGTTGATAATGTCGTCCATGACTTCAATACCGCGTGTTGAGCCGATACGGCAAGGGGTACATTTGCCGCAGGATTCAATAGCACAAAATTCCATTGCATAACGCGCCATTTCAGCCATGTTCATGGTGTCATCAAACGCAACTACGCCGCCGTGACCTAAGACTGTCCAGTTGGCAGCAAAAGCTTCGTAATCAAGCGGGGTGTCAAATTGTGATTCGGGTACAAATGCGCCTAACGGGCCGCCGACTTGTACAGCTTTTATCGGTCTGCCTGTCGCTGAACCGCCGCCGAAATCATAAAGCAATTCGCGTAAGGTCATACCGAAGGCAATTTCAACCAAACCTGTGTGTTTTAAATTGCCCGCGAGTTGTAATGGCAAGGTGCCGCGTGAGCGTCCCATGCCAAAATCGCGGTAATAATCGCCGCCTTTGTCTAAAATCACCGGCACGGAAGCCAATGAAATGACGTTATTAACAACAGTCGGTTGTCCGAATAAACCGCTGATTGCAGGTAATGGCGGTTTGAAACGTACTAAGCCGCGTTTGCCTTCTAAACTTTCCATCAATGAAGTTTCTTCGCCGCAGACATACGCGCCCGCGCCTAAACGTACTTCTAAATCAAATTTTTTGCCGCTGCCTTGGATATTGTCGCCTAAATAGCCCGCTTCGTAGGCTTTAGCAATCGCGGTATTCAGGGCTTTATGGGCGTGCGGGTATTCGACACGCAAATAAATAAAACCTTGATTTGCACCGACGGCTAAGCCTGCAATGGTCATGCCTTCAATCAGTACGAACGGGTCGCCTTCCATAATCATACGGTCGGAGAATGTACCTGAGTCGCCTTCGTCAGCATTGCAGATAATGTATTTTTGTTCGGATGGGGTATTTAAAACGGTATTCCATTTAATACCTGTTGGAAATGCCGCACCACCCCGTCCACGCAAACCTGAATCGGTGACGTGTTTCACCACATCAGCTTGGCTCATGCCGATGGCATTTTTTAGACCACGATAACCGTCGTGGGCGAGGTAATCTTCTAAACTGATGGGATCCGTAATGCCGACACGCGCAAAGGTTAAACGCTGTTGTTTTTTGAAATAAGGAATGTCTTCGGTTGCGCCTAAAAATAAAGCGTGTGCGTTACCGTTTAAAAAATCGGCATCAAACAGACTGGCAACGTCTGTCGGATTAACCGCGCCATAAGCAACGCGCTCATTATTGACAACGACTTCAACCAAGGGTTCTAACCAGTACATCCCGCGTGAGCCGTTACGCACCAGATTAATATCAATACCGCGTTGCGCGGCTTCTTTAACGAGAGCGGCGGCGGTACGATTTGCACCGATGGAAATAGCACTGGAATCGCCTGAAACATAAACTGTGATACTCATGCCTTACGCTCCTAAATCGTTAATGATGTCATCGAATGCGTCCGCAGAGACGCGACCATAAATCTCTTCGCCGATTTGCATCGCAGGCGAACAGGCACAGTTACCTAAACAGTACACGGGTTCTAAGGAAAACTGTCCGTCCGCAGTGGTTTCGTGATAATCAATACCCAGTTTGGCTTTAACGTGCGCTTCCAATGCGTTACTGCCCATAGACTGGCAGGATTCGGCGCGGCACAAATGCACAGTGTGCTTACCCGGAGGGGTATCACGAAAATAATGATAAAAACTAATCACACCATGCACTTCAGCACGAGACAGGTTAAGTGCTGCGGCAATAGCAGGCACGCTATCACTTGGAATATAACCCAACGCATCTTGCACACCATGTAAAATGGGCAATAACGCGCCTTGCTTGTCTTTGAGTTCAGCGATGATGGTTTGTACTGTCTCGGTAATGGTTGATTCTGTCATGTTCACTCACTGTGGCGATTTATGTCGATGAAAACAACGGCTAATCCTTAGCGTTGTAGTATGTTTATGTATCGGCTAGCATAGCACAAGAATAAAGACATGAAAAAGCGAAAATAAGTCACTATTTATCGTATGGTTGCGGGAATTTTTCGACAATATTTAAAAAGCTGCATGAAGTTTTTAAGAATCCGTAAGATACTGTCACTATTAAGGTTACTCCCAGCTGTCGAGGTCATTGTGTCAACGCTCATTACTACTAATCATAATCGGGATATTGTCGGACTGACATACATTTATCCTGTGCTATCCCGACGCGCAGGCGGCTTGTCTATCGGTATTAATTTCAATACTAATAATGCGTGCAACTGGCGGTGTATTTATTGCCAAGTGCCTGATTTAACTATCGGAGCTGCACCTGAAATAGATTTTCAGTTACTGGAAAAGGAGTTGCGCTTTTTCTTGGCTATCGTGCTGCACGGTGACTTTTATCAACGTTTTCAAGTGCCTGAACATCAACAGGTCATTAAAGATATTGCCATTTCGGGTAATGGCGAACCAACCAGTGTCAAAGACTTTGCCGAAGCGATCGAGTTGATTGGGCGAGTGGCAACGGAGTTTGGCGTATTACCGACCAGCAATTATGTATTGATTACTAATGGTAGTCTGGTGCATCAGCCTAAAGTTCAGGAAGGTCTGAAAGTATTACAGACTTATGGCGGCGAGGTGTGGTTTAAGTTTGATAGTGCGACCGATGAGGGCTTGGCGTTAATCAATAACACGAGGCAAAGCTGCCAGACGCACTTGAAAAATTTGCTGCTTGCCAGTCAGTGTTGCCCAACCAAACTGCAAACCTGCTTAGTGGATTATGATGGCAACGGTTTATCTGAAAAAGAAAACTCCGCATTTTTGCAATTATTAACCGCCATTAAGGCAGAAAATGCCGGTGTACAACAAGTGATGCTGTACACCATCGCCAGACCTTCATTACAGCCAGAAGCCAGTTTATTAGCTCCCTTATCAGTCGAAGTATTAAATGAATTTGCTGATGATATTAGACAATTAGGTTTTGATGTCTCTGTCAGTGTGTAATGATTTTAAAATTACCGCTTGTTATATAATTGAAATTTCAATTATAATAACAGGTTCATAACGTGCGAATGTGGCGAAATTGGTAGACGCGCTGGTTTTAGGTACCAGTTGGTTACCCAGTGGGAGTTCGAGTCTCCCCATTCGCACCACCCAAATCTATAAAGGCTCTCGACTCATCGTCAGCCTTTTATTCTTTCGAGCCAACGTCCTGCTGGCATTCAAAAATACTTATTTATTGTGTGTGAGGTAAATCAATGCAAGTTTCTGTCGAGAAGACATCTGAATTAAGCAGAAAAATGACTGTTAGCGTACCTGAAACTACTGTTCAGGAAAAAATGGCTGAACGCTTAAAAACGTTAGCACGCGAAGTTAAAATTGATGGCTTTCGTCCTGGTAAAGTACCTCAACACGTCGTGACCAAAATGTATGGCGGCAAAGTGCGTGATGAAATTACGGGCGACCTGATTCAATCAACTTACTTTGAAGCATTACAAAGCCAGTCATTAAGACCTGCGGGCTATCCGCATATTGAACATACCGACGATGCAGCAGGGTTTGTCTATACCGCCGTATTTGAAGTCTATCCAGAAATCGTCATTGACGGTCTTGAGCAACTTGAAATAGCTCGTCCAGTCGCTGAAGTCGGCGATGTCGATGTCGATAACATCATTGAAAAACTAAGAGATCAGAAAAAAGAATGGATTGTCGTTGAGCGTGCTGCTCAAGAACATGACCAAGTCACTGTTAATTTCTCAGGCGTTTGTGAAGACACCAATTTCACCAACGGTAAAATAGAAAACTTCACTGTTGAAATCGGCGCGAAAAAAATGATCCCCGGTTTTGAAGAGCAATTACTGGGTCTTGAAGCAGGTGCAAATAAAACATTTGAAATAACCTTCCCAGAAGAATATGGTAATGCCGAGTTAGCAGGCAAAGTCGCTCAGTTTGAAATTGACGTTGTTAAAGTTGAAGAAGCGGCTCTGCCAGAAATTAACGCTGATTTTATTCAAGCCTACGGCGTTGAAGAAGGCACAGAAGAGGCGTTCCGCGCTGACGTGAAAGACAATCTGGGTAGAGAATTAAAGCAGGTTCTGCGTGGCAAATTAAAAAATGCCGTCATGGACGCACTGTATGAAAAAATTCAAATAGCCGTGCCTAATGCGCTGATTGACGAAGAAGTCGAAAGACTGATGCAGCCTTACATTGAGTCTGCCAAAAGACAAAAAATGAAGCCTGAAGATATGCAGTTGCCAAGAGACGCATTTGAAGAACAAGCTAAACGCCGTGTGGCACTGGGCTTGATTTTAGGCGAAATCATTCAAAAAAACAGCGTTGAAATTGATGGCGACAAAGTACGCGAAACCATTGAAGAATTGGCAAAAAGTTACGAACGCCCTGAAGACGTAGTCGCATGGTATTATTCTGACGAAAAACGTTTACATGACGTTCAGCAAATGGTATTAGAAGACCAAGTGGTTGAATGGTTAGTGGCACAAGCAAAAGTCACCGATGAAACCGTCAGCTTTAGTGATGTCATGGACAGACAACAACAGTAAGGATTTTTATGTACAACCAACACACAATGAATCAGGCGAGAGCATTAGAAGCTGCGGGCGGATTAGTGCCTATGGTTATCGAGCAAACCGCCAGAGGCGAGCGTTCGTTTGATATTTATTCGCGCTTGCTCAAAGAGCGCGTTATTTTTCTGGTGGGTCAGGTTGAAGATTACATGGCTAATCTGGTCGTTGCTCAATTGCTGTTTTTAGAATCAGAAAATCCTGATAAAGACATCCATTTGTACATAAACTCACCCGGCGGTTCAGTCACCGCAGGGATGTCAATTTATGACACCATGCAGTTTATCAAACCCGATGTCAGCACATTATGTATCGGGCAAGCTGCCAGTATGGGCGCGTTACTGCTCACAGGCGGCGCAGCGGGTAAACGTTACTGCTTACCGCACTCAAGAATGATGATTCATCAGCCTTTAGGCGGTTTTCAAGGACAAGCGTCTGATTTTGATATTCATGCACGGGAAATTTTATTGATTAGAGATAAACTCAATAAAATATTGGCGCATCATACAGGTCAGCCACTGGAAAAAGTCCAGCAAGATACCGATAGAGACAACTTTTTAAGTGCAGATGACGCAGTCAATTATGGTCTGATTGATAAAGTATTATCAAGCAGAGCAGTTGATTCTGAGTTGTAAACGGTTAAATAAATTAATGAGCGTGGTTTTGTCGAAAGTAAAAACATCGGTAATGATGTTTTCAGGGAGGCGGTTATGAGTAATGATAAAAACAGCAAAGACGACGATAAACTGCTTTATTGTTCGTTTTGCGGTAAAAGTCAGCATGAAGTAAGAAAGCTCATCGCAGGGCCTTCCGTTTATGTCTGTGATGAATGCGTAGAATTGTGTAATGACATCATAAAAGATGAATTAGAAGATAATACCGCCTCGTTTGGCGATCACACTTTACCTAAGCCAAAAGAAATAAAGAACGAACTTGACAATTATGTGATTGGACAAGAGCGAGCCAAAAAAATTCTGGCTGTTGCTGTTTACAATCACTACAAACGTTTGCGCAGCAAATCCAAGAAAGACGTGGTTGAATTGGCAAAAAGTAATATTTTGTTAATTGGCCCTACAGGTTCAGGTAAAACCTTATTAGCTGAAACGCTCGCGCGTCTGCTGAATGTACCATTCACTATCGCCGATGCCACCACGCTTACCGAAGCGGGTTATGTCGGCGAAGATGTCGAAAACATCATTCAGAAAATCCTGCAAAAATGTGATTACGATGTCGAAAAAGCCGAAACTGGCATAGTCTACATCGACGAAATCGACAAAATTTCCAGAAAATCTGAAAACCCGTCGATTACCCGCGATGTCTCAGGCGAAGGCGTACAACAGGCATTACTTAAACTGATTGAAGGCACCATTGCTTCCGTACCGCCACAAGGCGGGCGTAAACACCCTAATCAGGAATTTGTTCAAGTCAACACTGCTAACATCCTGTTTATCGTCGGCGGCGCATTTGCTGGTTTAGATAAAGTCATTAAAGCGCGTTCAGAAAAAGGCGGTATCGGTTTTTCTGCGCAAATGAAAACCAAAGACGACAGCAAAAACGTCGGTCAGTTGTTCGCCGAAGTCGAATCAGAAGATTTAATTAAATACGGCTTGATTCCTGAGTTTGTCGGCAGATTACCGATTGTCGCCACATTAGAAGAACTGGACGAACAGGCATTAATTCAAATCTTGACTGAACCTAAAAACGCCCTGACCAAACAATACAAACACCTGTTTGAAATGGAAGGCGCGGAACTGGAATTCAGAGAAGACTCACTCAGCGCAATTGCCAAAAAAGCAATGGAAAGAAAAACAGGCGCGAGAGGCTTACGCACTATCGTAGAAAATGTATTACTCAATACCATGTACGAACTGCCCTCAGAAGATAACATCTCCAAAGTTGTGGTCGATGAAAGCGTTATTTTAGGCAAATCCGAACCGTTACTGATTTACGAAACGGAACAGAAAAAAGTCGCATCAGAATCCTGATAGCACTTGCCAGATCATAAAAAAGGGAGCTTTTTCGTAAAGCTCCCTTTTTTTTGCCTTTAAAAATCACAAAATGGGTGGCGTATTAAAGAGTTAAGCATGACTGCCAGTCCTTTAAAGGACTGGCAGTCATGCTTAACTTACCGACATGGCAATACCTGACGCATTAAAACGCTAGCAATGCTAAAATCCAAACCCTTATTCAAAGAGTGATATTGTTACGCCACCACTATTATAGGAAACGCTATGAATCTGGAATTACACCTCAGCAGTAACGAATTAGATGCCGAAGATTTACAAGCTCTGACACGACAATT
This sequence comes from Methylococcales bacterium, assembly GCA_030693155.1. GTDB lineage: Bacteria > Pseudomonadota > Gammaproteobacteria > Methylococcales > Methylomonadaceae > UBA4132. The sequence goes on along the minus strand of JAUYBJ010000277.1, from coordinate 1,251 downwards.
ATGTGATAGTATCACCGATGAAACCGACATTGAAGCTGAAATACCGAGTGGTGCGGCGGTAGAAAACACCAGAGGTGAAATAGTGACCTTAGGCGTTATTGCCTTGGCTTTTTTAACCAAAGGCGTGGCAGTCGCCTTATGTGACGTTTTAAAAACCTATGCTAGCCGTGAATCATCATTAAAAGTGGGTATAAAAAAGCCCGATGGTACAACCATCAGCCTAGAAGCAAAAAATATCACCCCTGAAAAATTACAAACTTTATTATCACAAGCAGATTTTACCACGCGTTAAGTATGAAAAAATACGCAGTGTTAATTGGCAACAGTCAATTTCCAGACGAACCTGATAAAAAAATTGCCTGCACTCGCTTGTCCAGAACAGGATGTGGACGATTTGGCGAGCGTTTTAGCCGATGTGAATCGTGGTGAGTTTGAAATTTTACCATTAAAAAATCAGGAAAGCCATCTAGTATTGCGCAAATTACAACAGACCATAAAACAGTTACAAGCCGATGACTTGTTACTGGTTTATTATTCAGGGCATGGCAAGCCGAATAAAAACAACATCCTGCACTTAACCACCATTGATACCGTCATTAACGAATTAGAAAGCACTGCTATTCCTATCCACCGTGTTTATGAAATTATTGCTACTGGTAAAGCGAAAAAAATCATCATTATTTTGGATTGTTGTTATAGCGGTGCTGCGGGACAAGGTTTTAGAGGCGATATAACAACAACTCAATAACAGTCGTGGTACCTATCTGGTCACAGCCTCCACCGAATTACAAGTCGCGCATGAAAATACCACAGCCGGTTATGGCTTGTTCACCAAACATTTAATTGCAGGTTTAACAACAGGCGCGGCAGATAAAGACGGTGACGGTTTCATCAGCATGAATGAATTGTATGACTATGTGCATGACAATGTTGTCGCCGCAAATCCCAACCAACAACCCACCAAGCACGTTAAAGATGAACGCGGCAGTTTGGGCTTGATTATTGCCAAAAGCGGGCGTGATTCCCGCAAAGACCTCGCGAAAAAAATAACAGATTATCTGTTCAGTTTGTGGCAAGAAAAACGCATCGGTCTTGATATATTGACTGACGCATTAGGTTCTGTTGACATTTCATCGTAGCCAAATGAGTGCGGAAACGAAGCGAATAAAGCCCATGTAATTTCTGGCGAGCTTGTCAAATCGGGAAAACACTCGTCTGTAATGTTTGATTTTACCGAAAAAGCATTCAATC
>JAUYBJ010000276.1 GCA_030693155.1 Methylococcales bacterium | reverse complement strand
GATTGAATGCTTTTTCGGTAAAATCAAACATTACAGACGAGTGTTTTCCCGATTTGACAAGCTCGCCAGAAATTACATGGGCTTTATTCGCTTCGTTTCCGCACTCATTTGGCTACGATGAAATGTCAACAGAACCTAATGTATTTAAAAATAAAGTTCAGATTCTTCCTACACCATTAAAAAATGGACATTCATTAATAGTGTGTTTGATGTGAATCCACTCGTTATAAACATTAAAATGTAATTACAAACTGTAACTAAAAAAACATTTCACTCCCTAACCGCCTTTTCATTATCACTGAAAAAATCAAAAATTCAATGACTTTGAATGGGGTATTAATAGGTAGATATTGGATATTAAAAACACCCAATGTACTTTTATTTATATGAATTTATTGATATTTTTCTAAGAAAAATTTATTGTGTCATCGAAAAATAAACTGTGTAAAAATCTCTTGGAGCACTTATGAAAATCATACAATGTATATTGGTCAGTATTCTTTTACTGTCTTCCACACTTATTTATGCCGATGACATCAGACGCGGCGGTTCTATTTTTGCACGCATTGAGCCAAACGGCGATGTGCGTATTAATGGCAGTATCAAAGGACGCTTTGAATCGAATGGGGATATTCGTGTCAATGGCCGTATCGAGGGGCGTATTGAAAGTGATGGTGGTATCCGTAAAAACGGTTCTTTGGTCGGTAAAGTCGAATCTAATGGCGATGTACGCATTAACGGCAGTATACAAGGCAGAATTGAGAGTAATGGTGATGTACGCGAAAACGGTTCTATTATAGGCTCAGCGCGTGGTGTCGCAAAAAAACAGGCTGCGGCACTATTCTTTTTTGGTTTTTTCTAATCATCATTTGTTTCAATGAGTTATTTATTCACTACACCTTTATCCTACACTTAAATACAGGCTAATTTAGCGATAAAGATAGGTTGTTGATACATTTATTAAATCAGGGTATATTTGTACCTTAAGAAAAAGCCGACCCTATTGAAAGATAGGTACGGAAAGTTGTGGAGCCTGTAATATGGAAAGCCAGACTGCCTTAAAAAGATCTGTAAAGAGGTCAATATAGGTTGTTTGGTTTTTTTTTGGCAAATAATAAAGACTAACGCTACCGATTCCTTGTTACGTTAATCATTTGTCAACGGAGATATTGTGATGAAAAGTTTTTGTATTCCAAACCCTGCTAAAAAACATAAGCCACTTAAGTATTCTCAGTGCTTGGCATTGGAAGCACGTCTGGTATTTGATGGTGCTGCGGTTGCGACTGCGGTAGAAGCGCAAAATACTACGACTAATGATGCTCATTCCGAGCCTGTCAGTCCAGTCGCGGCTATCGCACCTGATGTGGCGGTAACGGTTGATTTCTTACCCGAAACAGCACCGCAAGCTATTGATTATTTGCCTAATGGTGACCCGACAGGCAATCAATCTGAATTTTTTACTGCTAAAGATTCGGCTTTTATGCCTGCCGCGATGACCGCACCTGCATCCGCTATTATTGTTGTCGATCCGCGTGCCGACAATGCGGCATTGTTGTACTTAAATCCCCCTGTTAATACCCAAGTCGTGGTACTGGATGCCGCACGCGATGGCTTTCAACAAATCGCCGAACTGTTACACACTCGCGAGGAAGTCACTGATCTGCATATTGTGCCGTGGATGCAAGACCATCAGCAATGGCTGGGCAGTCAGTCATTGACTGCTACGTTAGAATCATCGGTCAGTAACAGTTTAATGGATTGGAACGACGGTCTTGCTGACAATGCCGAACTGGTGTTTCATGGGCAAGACGGCATGGGAACGGCTTGGTTGAATCATCTCAGTGCATTAACCGATACCCACACCCGCTGGTCAACAGAATCAGCATTTAATCAGGATAACGGCGTACCGTCGCTGACTGGCTCATCAGCCACCACGCTGATTTTTATTGATAGTGCGGTACAAAATGCCGCTGATATTGTCAGTGCGGCTGATAAAAATGCGGAAATTATTTATCTTGATGCCAACTCGGATGGGCTATCGCAAATTGCTGATTATTTGGAAGGTCGCACCCATATAGACAGTATTCAAATTATCAGTCACGGTAAAGAGGCAGTGCTTTATCTGGGTAATGAAAGCCTTGATAATGCCAATTTAGCCAGTCGCGCCGAGCAGCTCGCTACCATCGGGCAGGCATTGACAGCTGATGGTGATATTTTGCTCTATAGTTGTGAACTGGCAAAATCTGCCGATGGTTCGCAGTTTGTCGATTATTTTTCCTACCTTACCCAAGCCGATGTTGCCGCCTCAACTGACATGACAGGGGCAGCCAATAAAGGCGGTAACTGGACGCTGGAATATAATGCGGGAACCATTGAAGCCAGTATTTTAGCGGCGGCTCATTACCAAGATATACTCGCCATGCCCGTTTTTGATGTCAATAACGGATCTTTGTTATTCAATCAGCCAACAATTCAAAGACTCAATGGACAAACTGCCGGGAGTATTATTTTATTCACTAACGTAATAACTATTAATGGTCAGCAAATAGATGCTGTGGTAACAATAGTCGATAATATCAATACAACTATTGATGCGTTGGATACTGCTGTACCTGGAACACCTCCTCTTCTTGGCGCACCTGGCGCACCTGCTGGTAATGACTGGTTTGATTTTATTGTTCAAGAGATACCGCCTCCGCCTGCTCTTGTGCCTGCGGCAACCGATTTATCAACCATCCGATTTGATTTTATCCAAGGTGGTAGTTACAACAACATAACAAATGTCGGCGTAAATGTGCTGTTAAAAAACGTCGTTGTCAATTCTTACGATATTGATAATGGACAATTTCAGGAGTTTAGTGGATTTTCCAGCTATGTAATCTCAAATAGCTCTCATCTGGAAATATTTGCCTCACCTAACAGTTTTACACGTTTTCAAGATAGAGTCCCAAATCTAAGTGATAATTCGTCACTTGGTACCGCTACCTCTGATCAATTCCGTATAACCGCTTTTTACGATGAAATAAATTCATTTGAAATAAAAGCAGGAACCAATAAAACAACACCAGCCTATTTTTATTTAGATTTTAGTCTTGGGCCAGCGTGGAATAATGCCGCCAATGATCCACCCGTCAACACTGTGCCAACTGTGCAAACCGTTAATGCGGGGGTACAAACAGAAATTCCAGGACTCTCTGTAACAGATATAAATCGCAACTTGGCGAGTACCAGACTCTCTGTAGGAGGTGGTGTACTGAATATTGATTTATCGGGAGGAGCGACTATCACTAGTGGAGCTAACGGCACAAGAGTTCTGACGTTAAGCGGTACTGAAGCTCAAATAAAAGCCGCCTTGGCGACTGTTAAATATACGGGTAATAATGGCGTAAGCAACGATACGCTGAGCATATCAAGCACAGATAAACTCGGATTAACCGATTTGGATACTGTTGCGATTAATGTTAGTAATAACCCCCCGATAGCCGTTGATGATACTAAAACAGGTAATGCAGGCACCCCTATTATTGTTAACGTAGTTGGCAATGATAGCGATCCGAACAATAATTTAGACCCGACCAGCGTTAGAATTGTCGGGACAACAAATCCGGGTGATCCGCTCTTTATTGCAGGTCAAGGCACTTGGTCGGTGAATACTGTTACTGGCGATATTACTTTTACACCCATTGCAGGATTTATTTTAAGTCCTACACCGATTAATTACACCGTCAGAGATACCACTGGACTAGAATCAGCATCTGCTAAACTAACGGTGATAATAAACAACCCACCCACAGTAGTTAATGATAATGCGACAGGTGTCAGCGGTACACCTGTTACTGTCAATGTACTGGGCAATGATAGCGATCTGGACGGTAATCTGGATAGTACTAGTGTTCAGATTGTCGGTGCCGCACCAGACGGCACGCTAATTGTCCCGAATCAAGGTATCTGGTCAGTCAATGCCAGTACAGGAGCAATTACCTTTACGCCTGTTGCAGGTTTTATCGGCGACCCGACACCCATTAATTACACAGTCAAGGACACCACTGGTCTGGTATCCGCAGCTGCCACTGTGTCGATAACAATGAATCAGGTGCCGATTGCAATCCCTGACAATAATGTAGCGACTGAAGGCGGTGCTGCGGTAACAGGCGATATTATTACTAATGAGGCAACTTTAGGGGATAAACCAACGCTGGTCACCGCTGCCAGCCAAGGCGTAAACGCAATTACTATAGGCGTACCCTTTATAACGGCAGCAGGGGCGGTGCTAATACTCAATGCCGATGGCAGTTACAGCTACACGCCACCACGCAGCATAGCCCTTAACGACTTAACTGAACGGTTTAATTACACCATCACTGATGCTAATGGAGATAGCAGTAATTCCATACTGACTATTGTGATTCAAAAATCACTGGGTACCAGTGGTTCATTGATTCAACTGAGTAATCCAGCCAGAGCTATTGAAGAGGAGCAACCGAAATTTTTTACTACACTCCCACTGCAACCAGAAACAGTTCTGGACTTTAGCGTATATACCATAAAGTCATACCTACCCTCACATGACAATATTATTTCGCTAACGGGATCTTTGCGGGATCAGGTGGTACTGGAACTCAAACACTTTTCCTTCGATGTTCCAAGCTGGTCGTTCAGGCACACCAATCCAAATGAACAGCTGCATTTTGAAGCCAGTTATCCCGATGGTTCACCCCTGCCTGAGTGGTTAAAATTTAATCCCAAACTGTTAATATTCTCTGGGATACCACCTAAAGGTGCACATAACGAAACCGTTATGGTGACGGCGAGCGATTCTTACGGCAACGAAGTACACGCTGTATTTACCGTTCATGTCAACAAAGAACGGGTAAGTTTGGGGAATAAGTCATTGAATCTTGACCTGAAATTGATGGGCATTTCAGATAAAGCGATTGAAAAACATCAGCACACGGAAAAATCGGCTACTGCTGGTAAATCAGGGCTATCTGATCGAATAAACGCAGTAGGAAAACTGGGAAAACTGCAAGAAAGTCGCGCATTACTTGAAAGTTTAAAAGCCAAGTAATTTAAGAAGTGGAGTAATGCACAACTGAGTTGTGCGTTATTGCTTGTCTAATAAAAAAAACCTGCGAGGCCTTCAAGACCTCGCAGGTTTTAGCAACTTATACCAGCTGACTTTTTACAATCAGCTTAGCTGTTAATTAAACTTCAAATTCAGAACGGTCACGACCTGCATTTAATAAGGCACGGAACCATTTTGGCATCACGCCACGACCTGTCCATGTATTTTCCTCATTGTCAGGGTCACGATATTTAATCGCCACTTTAGCCCCTTTGCGCACAGGTTTTTTATCAGTTTCGTGAATATCTACTGTTACACCAATAGAGGCGGCCAGGTCTTTAATTTGATTTATTACGTCTTTGCGTTTATTAAGCTGTATATTTTTTAATGCTTTTTCTGCATTGCTAATAATAGCTTGTAACTCGTCTGCCGAAGAATTGTCGAAATCAGTCATAATTATTACTCACTTATAAAGGGTGTTATTTGAATGTCATCTTTGATAAAAAAGATTAATGCTTAATTATAATAGGTTACTCAACATAATACTATCCATTTTATTAAAAATACTGATAGCCGTTATATTCAACTGACGTATGCTTGTAAAACAAGTACGTTTATTTATACCAAAACGCTACAATTATTGATAATAGTCTTAACGAGTTGTGATAGAATTCAAAACCGCTTAACGCCGCATATTCCTTGGTCAATGAGTATAATATTATGAGTTTTTTAGAACCCTTAAAAGTATCCTTTCTTAAAGCATTTGCCCACTTTAAAGTATTCAAACATCCATTCTTCCTAGTATGGGATCCGCATACTTTCGATGTTAAAGGCAATCATTATTATGCGGTAAAAGACACCATTCAAGCAGGTGATATTTTATTACGCAGTTATCGAAATTATTTAGATGGCTATTTTATTCCTGGTAAATATAGTCATGCGGCATTATATGTCGGTGATGAAAAAATCATTCATGCCATGACTCCCGATGTGCAATCGACTGATTTAGTCACCTTCATGCGCTGCGATAGAATCTGTGTTATTCGTCCCGATGTCACAGAAGCGGATAAACAACTTGCGATTCAGCGCGTCAAAAATATGCTCGGTAAACCGTATGATTATGATTTTGTTTTTGAACCTGACGGCGCGGAAACTGAAACCACACAAAGAAAATTCTCTTGTAGTGAGTTGATTTATTTTGCATTCGATAAAAACCTTGCTGATTTAAAATGGGGTATTACAGAAAAAAACTACCTGTTCTTTACTAAATCATTATTTGCTCCCGATGCGTGTTTGCCCAAATCTGACTCCAGCAGTCATATTATTTTTGAAGGCCCATAAACTACACAACGCTATTAACTACCATAAAACCTATGCAAACATCTTTTCAATCTATCGGCATTATCGGCAAACCCAGCGACACCAGTATTGCTGAAACCCTGACAATATTATGTGATTATTTAAAACAACAGCATTACAGGGTATTTATTGATAGTGACAGTGCGCATTTTATTGACGAAACTCATGTGACCGCCTGCTCAATCAATGTGTTGGCGCGGCATTGTGATTTAGTCATTGCCGTCGGTGGTGATGGTACATTTCTGGCTGCGGCGCGGGCAATTGCCGAATATGATATTCCATTAATCGGCGTTAATTTAGGGCGATTGGGCTTTTTGGTGGATATATCACCCAATCAACTGACAGAGAAACTGCACCGTATTTTGCAAGGGCATTATTCAGAAGAAAAACGTTATTTATTACGCACGAAAATTATTCGTGATGAACAAGTGATTCATGAAGAAACGGCAGTGAATGAAGTTGTAGTGCATCGCTGGGTAACACCGAGTATGATTGAAATTGTCACCAGAATTGATGGCGTGTTTTTAAATTCACAACGTTCGGATGGCTTGATTGTCTCTACGCCCACAGGTTCAACCGCGTATTCCTTATCAGCAGGCGGGCCTATTTTATATCCATCACTCAATGCCCTTGTATTAGTGCCTCTCAACCCGCATACCTTATCCAATCGCCCTATCGTAATTCACGATAGCGCGGAAATTGAAGTCAGCTTTTGCCAAACCAAACAAATCAATGCCTTAGTCACCTGCGATCACATTGAAATTCCTGAAGTGTTTATTAGTGATAAGATTTTAATTAAAAAAGATCCAAAACCCATTAGAATTCTGCACCCCGAAGGGCATGATTTTTTTCACATTCTCAGAAATAAATTAAATTGGAGCAGTGGTTACCATACCATCTCATAATGTTACTGAATCTGACTATACTCGACCTCGCCGTTGTTAAATCATTAAATCTCGACCTCGCACAAGGTATGTCGGTTTTAACTGGCGAAACAGGTGCGGGGAAGTCGATTTTATTAACCGCCTTAGGCTTGGCATTAGGCGATAGAGCTGATTCTGGCTATATTCGCCCCGATTGCTCACGCGCTGAAGTCAATCTGGAATTTGATTTAATAGACGCGCCCAAAGCGTGGCAGTGGCTGAAAGACAATGATCTGGATGATGAGCGGCAGTGTTTGATTCGCCGTATCGTCAGTAGCGACGGACGCTCTAAAGCCTATATCAATAGCCGCCCTGTGAACTTGCAAACCCTGCAAGCTCTCAGTGAACAACTGGTGGAAATTCACGGACAGCACGCGCATTTAACCCTGTTGCACAGCGACGAACAACGCCGCTTATTAGACGTATTCGCCAAAACCCAACCTTTATTAGATAAGGTGAACCAATGCCACAAACACTGGCAACACGCGCATAAAGAACTGAACGCACTTATTAAAGCCAACAGTGAAAAACACCAGCGCGAAGAACTGTTACGCTACCAACTGGAAGAACTACAACAGCTGGATTTCAGCCGTTATGACTACGCAGGTCTATCCGAAGAACACACCAAACTGGCAAATCTGGAACACATTTTAAGCACAGGACAACTCCAGCTTGATGTACTGTATGAAAATGACGGTTCACTGCATTCCAGCTTTAATCAAAGTATCAAAGACTTAAACCATCTTGCCCGTTTCGCGCCAGAATTAAGCGATATTGTGACCTTATTATCAGAAGCACAAATCCAAACTGAAGAAGCCGCATTGCAACTACGTCATTTTCTCAAAGCCCAAGATGCCGACCCGCAACGTATCGCCGACTTGGAAAATCAAATTGCCATTATTCAAAACCTCAGTCGCAAGCATCATGTCAGCCCTGAACAACTGCCCGAATTAGTGCGACAATTAGACAGCGAATTAGACGGTTTAACCCACAGCAGCGAACGCATTGAAGCACTGACCCAAGAAAGCGCACAACTGCTCACGCAATACAACCAACTCGCCAAACAACTATCAGGAAAACGCCAACAACAGGCAAAGAAATTACAAAAACACATCTCCGCCATGATAAAAGAACTGGGAATGCCACACGGTGAATTCATCGTCGAAGTCATTCAGACCACCAGTGAAACACCCAAACTTAACGGCAATGATACCGTTAATTTTTTAGTCAGTGCCAACGTCGGTTTACCGCCCAAACCACTGACTAAAGTCGCCTCAGGCGGTGAGTTATCGCGCATCAGTTTAGCGATACAAGTTACCACCGCCAGCGACAAATCCACCCCGACCATGATCTTTGACGAAGTCGATTCAGGAATCGGCGGCGGCATTGCTGAAATTGTCGGGCATAAACTGCGTAGCTTAAGTCATAACCGACAAGTGCTATGCGTCACCCACTTACCCCAAGTCGCCGCACAAGCGCACCATCATTTATATGTTGAGAAAAATAACCAAACCGACATCACCGCGTCCACTGTTAGGTTACTAACCAACGCAGAACGCATCCCCGAAGTGGCAAGAATGTTAGGTGGCGTAACCATGACCGCCAACACACTTGCCCATGCACAAGAAATGCTCACGCACGCCTTGCCGCATTAATGACAACACCAACCTAAGGACAACACACATGAACCGATTTCCAGCTGAATGGGAAAAACAATCTGCCGTATTAATTGCATGGCCTCATGCGACAGGTGATTTTAGTAATCGTCTTGAATCTGTGGAACAAACGTACAGCATCATCGCTGACACCATCACGCAATACCAGCGATTAATGATTGTGTGTCGTGATGAGCGACATCAAAAACACATTGAAACCTTAGTGAGTCAACCTGAAGACATTGATTTTATTCATGCCCTCGTCAACGACATCTGGGTGCGTGATACTGCTTTTTTAAGCATGGAAAAAGGCGGGGTAATCACCCATCTTAATTTTAAATTTAACGGCTGGGGCGAAAAATATAACTACAGCGACGACAACGCCCTGAATAATAAACTGGCTAATTCCAAGCCATTCAAAGGCAAAAGCCACCACGACATCGACTTTATATTAGAAGGTGGCAGCATCGAAAGCGACGGTATGGGAACCATTCTAACCACCCGTCAATGCCTGTTAAATCCAAATAGAAATAACGGCTTAAGCCAACAAGACATTGAACAAGTGTTAGCACAACACCTAGGCGCGAAACGGGTATTATGGATAGACCAGCCCAATTTACCGGGTGATGACACCGATGCCCACATCGACACCTTAGCGCGTTTTTGCACAGCAAACACCATCGCCTACACCAGTTGTGATGATGAGCAAAATGTGAATTACGACAGCTTAAAACGGATGGAAATGCAGTTACAGGTATTGCGTACTCCAGCAGACGAACCTTACAACCTAGTGCCGTTACCGCTGCCTAAAACCATCGTTGACGAAGACGGCGAACAACTGCCCGCCAATTACGCCAACTTTTTAATCATCAACCACGCAGTCATGATGCCCATATACGGTGATGATAATGACGCAGTTGCGTTGGAGCGCATAGGCAAAGTATTTCCAACACACCACATCATCGCCATCCCCTGCCGCCCATTAGTACATCAATACGGCAGTTTGCATTGTATGACCATGCAATTTCCTGAGGGCTATTAAACTGTATTGCTTGGGTTGCGACTCTGTCGCAACCCGACAAATACTAGAGAATGTTGGGTTGCCAAAAAGCGGCAACCCAACTCGCGGCTTCTATTTACCTATGGAGCGGGAGTGCAGGAAGGTTCGGTGCCGCTGTAATTGACACCACACGCTGTTGGTTGAACGAAGTTACGGTTGTTGTTGGCTTCATCCAGCGCGTTTTTCATGAATTCTTGGCAGTTCCGCACATCTGGATCATCGACACCTGCTACGGTTTTTCCATTGGATAGCAAACTGCCATCAGCGGCACTCATCAAGTTGTTAATGCTGATGAACCCAGTATTACTAAGTCCAGTAACGGTACAACTTTCTGGTGGTTTACCCGCAAAGACTATGGCATCTGCTTTGACCTTGCCGTTCAAGACATTGAGTTCCATCGCTGATAACTGCGCTGAGAGCATATACGCCATATTAGTTGCAGTGGCTTTTAATAGCCAATTACGAAAAACGGTATAGCTTTTTGGGTCGAAAACTGATCCATCAGCATTGCGTAGATTTAAGTTGGTCATCAGTAATAAATCATCAGCATTAAACAATGCCTGACCATTTTTATTAGACCAAAAGCCAAGCGTCAACCCACCTCCTGTGCCGAGACAAACATTGCCGAAGTCTTTTACCGCATCAGGTGGAACATTAATATCTGCGAAGCTAGTTGCTGTTGTAGGTATCCAGCGGGGTGAAGCCGAAGGCATAATCTCGCACACACCGTAGATTCCAGCAACAAGATTTCTGAACAGATAAGCGCCCGCCTCGTTGGTAGAAACGGTAGTTGTATCAGATAATTGATCGCCAAAGAGGGCAATCTTCCAAAAGGGTATTCCTAGTTCGTTAGAATCCAGAATACCATTTACGTTGGCATCGTAGAACTTAACACCCGATATGTTTGAGCCAACGGGCGGTGGTAGTGATACCTTAACTTTGAAGTTGTCAGTTTTGGTATCATCGTTATTGAATACCAACACTGCTGGATCGTTTGGATCAATCGATGTGTTAGCGGTTTTCGCAATCAACCATGCCTTGTATTCTCCCCCATTATTACTGGTGTCATTAAAGGGCATCAACTGAACAGATGTAGAGCCATTAGCAGAATTATAATATCCGTTTGGATGGGCGCAAGGTAGCCCGTTATATGTTGCTGGTTCTGCCCCAACTACAACGCCACCCGTTACTCTTAACTGGCGGCATACCGCAGGGTCTGTTGATAATAGAACGCCATTATTAGCACCACTAGGCTCTGTCACCTGAAAATAATAAACTCCGTCTGGAGACAGCCCTGCACTATTCTGGTTTTGTGGCCCACCATTAAGATAGACATCCGTTTTGGCATTATAAATATTAACATTTACCTGTGTACCCGTGATGTCGGTTGTAAAAATCGCACCACTAGGCGCGGCAGCCAACGCAACATCTGCCGCTCCTATTATTAGTGCAACCGTCATGGCAACCGCGAGTGGTCGCCCATATTTTGTAATTGTTTTCATAACACTTCTCCTAGTTTCTAATAATTAATTCATTAAAAGGCGTTAGCCTTTTATGCAAAAAACTTGGTGAGCTGTTTCCTGTTTGTCTCCTTGCTAAACAGCTTATAACTTGATTGAATTTTACAAACGGGCTTTGTCTCAACTGTGTATATCTGAATGATTATGATGAATGTCAACCCATCTAAACTGAAAAAACCCTTCCTAAAATCCATATATACTTTCACCCCAAAATCTACAAAAATCAATGATTAAAAATGGAGTATTTATGGGTATACAATGGATATTGAAAATACCCATTAAGATGTAACCTGCTGTTTATAAAGTAATTTAATGACAGAGAAAAATCAGGCTCGTAGGTCGTAATAATCAAACGTATTGCGCACACATAATAGTAATTGTGCAAACAGTCAAACTACACATTTTCAATATGGACTGAATTTAAGCGGGGCTGGAGAGTTGATATTTTTACGCGATAAGCACGCATAAAAAAGGCTATAAAGAGTGACTCTTTATAGCCTTGTATTGTCAGAAGCGTAGGTTGGGTTGCCGTCTTTTTGGCAACCCAACATTCTCTGATATTTGTTGGGTTGCGAAAGAGCCGCAACCCAACCTACAGATCACACCAGCAAATTACGCTAACGCTAATTCCGCACGCATTTCATCAATGACTTTCTTATAATCAGGTTGGCTGAAAATTGCTGAGCCTGCTACGAATGTATCTGCACCTGCCGCTTTAATTGCGCGGATGTTGTCGGTTTTAACACCGCCGTCGATTTCTAAACGGATGTTGCGACCGCTGGCATCAATCATTTTTCTAACTTGACGCAGTTTGTCCAAGGCAGATGGAATGAACGATTGACCGCCAAAACCAGGGTTGACTGACATCAATAAAATAATGTCCACTTTGTCCATCACATAATCTAAATGGCTTAATGGCGTGGCTGGGTTGAATACCAAGCCTGCTTGACAGCCGTTGTCTTTAATCAACTGTAATGTACGGTCGATATGGATTGATGCTTCAGGGTGAAAGGTGATGATGCTTGCGCCTGCTTTAGCAAAATCAGGAATCAAACGGTCTACGGGTTCAACCATCAAATGCACGTCAATCGGTGCAGTTACGCCGTGTTTTCTTAAGGCTTCACAGACTAATGGCCCGATGGTCAGGTTAGGTACAAAGTGATTGTCCATGACATCAAAATGCACAACATCCGCGCCAGCGGCTAACACGTTATCGACTTCTTCGCCCAATTTAGCAAAGTTAGCAGACAAGATTGAGGGAGCTATCCAATTTTTATTCATATTTTTATCCTCTTGAGTGTTAAAACTTAACATTATAACTGATGTTACGCATGAAAAAGCCATAGTCCACGAAAAGCACGAAAAGCACGAAAAAATCAACATCTATGATTAGCATAATCGGTGGGCAAGCAAAAAGACGCTTGCCCACCCTACCTCACTACGCCCCTGAATTCTCGTATATCTGATTATTAGACCCCGCTATCGAATATCATCGTTTTCTTAACAAAATCAAGCTGTTTATGATGTGCCTCAACAAGAAAGAAGAAGTTATTTTTTAAAACTTCGTCACTAAACTGAAGAGAGTACATTTATGAAACATTTCCAGCGAAACGCACTATCAAACGCGCTTCATAAGGTTCCAACGGCAAAACCTAGTTCGATTAACCGCACGGCAAGCACTATTTTAGGTTTGTTATTGGTATTGCCCAGCTTGGCAAGTGCCGAAGATTACTATGTCAAAACCAAAGGCTATCGCGTTGAACCTATTCCTGATCCTCCCAACTATGTACGCAATTTAAGTAAAACGCAATTCAAACAATTTCGTGATGTGGATTGGTTGGATGTGGGTTTGGATTTTCGTACTCGTTACGAATATCGAGAAAATGATTATCGTATCGCCCCTGCACAAGCTAACGGTTCAATCTATCGCGCCGATCCTGATAATTTGTTTTTACTCAGAACCCGCGCTTATGTAGGTATTAAAGACATTCTTGATCCGTTTCGCTTTGTTGTTGAACTCGAAGATGCACGCAGTTACAACGGTTTGTATGAAACAACCCATGCCGATGTCAACGAGTTTGAATTGATTCAGGGCTATGGCGAATTGTATTTTAAAAACGCACTGGGTAATAACCGCCCCTTAAGCATTCGTGCAGGTCGTCAGGCATTAGAATTAGTGGATAGACGATTGGTGGGAAATAACGAGTTTCGTAACACCACCAATAATTTTGAAGGTTATCGGGTTCGCTTCGGCAAAAAACAAAATGACTGGGATTTGGATACCTTTGCTTTTCATCCCGTCACCCGTTTGAAATACCAATTTGATGAGCCAGACACCGATACTTGGTTTTATGGCGGCGTGTTAAGCCTCAAGCAACTGTCGCAGTACATCACTTTTCAACCGTATTTCTTTGGGCGTAGCGTGAATGGCGACCCTTATAACCCTGTGGTTTCAGCGCGTAAAAATAATCAGGAGATTTATTCACCCGGTCTGCGTGTTTACGGGGTGATTCCTGACACGGGTTTTGATTTTGATGCCAACCTCACTAAACAATTTGGGCGTTATGGTGTCACCAGAACAACCACTAATACCACAACGGTCAATGGTGTAAGACGAACCGTTTCCACTCAGCAAGAGAAATTATTGCAGCAGGACGCACTCGCTTACGCCTTGGAACTCGGTTACACCTTCGATCACGATTGGAAACCTAGAGCCAGTTTATTTTATGGCTATGGGTCAGGCGATAAAGTGCCTAACAGCACCGCAACCGATGGCAAAAATCAACGGGTTGATGCGTTTTACGGCTTTAATCAGCCTTGGTCACGCAATGACTATTTCTCATGGGATAACATCCACGCGCCTAAAGCCAGACTCGAGTTTACGCCTTATCAGGATTTGAAAGTCGATGCAGGCTATAACGCGTACTGGTTGGAAAATGAAACAGCGGCATGGAATAGAGCGGGATTGCAAGATAGAACAGGGAAAAGCAGTAATTTCTTAGGTCATGAAATCGATCTTCGCGTGCGCTACAAAGTCAATCCTTATGTGGACTTGACGACCAGTTATGGGCGTTTTGAACCCGGTAGTTTTACTCGCGCACAAGATAAATCCTATACCGCTACAGGGCCATACACGTCACAAGCCAGTAATTTTTTCTACTTTGAAGTGTCGCTGAATGCGTTTGGCGACGGCATGATATAAACCTAATTATTAACCTAGTTCCCACGCGCTGCGTGGGAACGAGAGCAACTAACAATCTACAAACACAGGAATTAATTATGAAAAATCGTTTTGCTCACATTATCTTTGCGGCGACTTTATCTATTTTGGCAGTTGGCAACAACGCACAAGCCGCCGATAGAGAACTACTCAATGTCTCTTATGACCCTACCCGCGAATTGTACAAAGAATACAACCCGTTATTTGCCAAACACTGGCAAGAAACCAAAGGCGAAAGTGTCACCATCAATCAATCACATGGCGGTGGCGGTAAACAAGCGCGTGCCGTATTAGATGGTTTAGAAGCCGATGTAGTCACACTTGCAGTCGCCTATGATATTGATCAACTGCATAAAAGAGGCAATTTGATTCCAGAAAATTGGCAAACCCTGCTACCAAATAACAGCTCACCGTATACTTCCACCATCGTTTTCTTAGTACGCAAAGGCAACCCGAAAGCCATTAAAGACTGGGATGATTTGATTAAAACGGGAACGGGTATCGTCACGCCGAATCCCAAAACCTCAGGCGGTGCGCGGTGGAATTATTTAGCAGCATGGGGCTATGCACTCAAACACAATAACAATGATGAAGCTGTCGCTAAAGACTTTGTCACCAAGTTATTTAAAAACGCAGGCGTGTTGGATTCAGGAGCGCGGGGTGCAACCACCAGCTTTGCAGAACGTGGTCTAGGTGACGTACTGATTACTTGGGAAAACGAAGCCCATTTGGTCATCAACGAATTTGGTGCGGATAAATTTGAAATTATTACGCCGTCATTAAGCATACTCGCCGAACCGCCTGTAACGGTTATCGAAAAAGTAGCGCGTAAAAACGGCACCTTTGAAGTCGCCACTGAATATTTAAAGTATTTGTACTCGAAAGAAGCCCAAGAAATTATCGCTAAAAACTTTTATCGCCCCAGTGATAAAGACATTGCCGCTAAATATGCCGCGCAATTCCCCACCATTGAACTCGTAAAAATTGAACAGTTTGGTGGCTGGAATAAAGCGCAGGAAAAACACTTTGCCGATAATGGCGTGTTTGACCAGATTTACGGACAACACTAATTTTTCGTAACTACTTGTCTCCTACCTCGAGGGGGCAGAGGTTTTGATTTTCCTCTAACCCCTCTTTTTTAAAAGGTAAGTTACATGAATATGAGGTTTTTTCAGATGATAAGAAGTCACAACGACTGGGGTATAGATAATCTGGTTGCACGGTTGCGCGAAGTGCGGGTGAAATCATTGGAAACCCGCCACCGTCGTAACAAACCGCCTAAATTACCCCAGCGTAAAGAGTTACACGGTGTAGTAGAAGGCTTGAGTGTCGCCCTGTTTCCCAATCGTTTAGGCTTACCTGATATTACCGATGAAGGTATTGATTATTTTGTCGGTCATACCTTAGACACTGCCTTGCGCACATTGCAACAGCAGGTTCGCCGTGAACTGGTGTTTACTGCCGAACAAAATCGCGCAGTAACGCACAACATGGATAAC
>JAUYBJ010000053.1 GCA_030693155.1 Methylococcales bacterium | reverse complement strand
TATCCAGACGGATTTGTATTAGCATGGCTCTCTTATTGTCTATTTCCTGATTACAGGTAGATCGCGAAGCTTGTTGACGTTCAGCTATCTTATACTATATGTAGTGGCTACCCCACGAAATCGGGAAGAGCCATCATTTTCACCGAAAAAGGAGTAATAAACAATGCGCTTGAATGGGGTATTAAAGGGTATAAAATGGGTATATAAAATACCCATTCCTGAAAATCCAAATAAAGCAATTACTCCGCTAACCCTTGCATCAACGCAACCAACAGGCGCAAAATTAGCCTGTACCTTACATTTACTGGAATAACAAATGCGTAACCTACTGCTTATAATGACGCTCGTATTGTGGACTCAGCTGGCGATTGCTGTTGAAAACTACGAGACTTACCACAACGAAAAGTTCGATTATTCAATAGACTATCCAAAAGAGTTATTGTTCCCGCAAGGTGAATCAGATAGTAATGATGGGCAGAAGTTTTTATCGAAAGATGCCGAAGTCAGTTTACTGGTTTACGGGTCAAACAATGCCTTGGACAAGTCACTTGAAGAGGTGTACCGCGAAGAATCACGCGGCGGCACAGCCGAAAATCCCAAACGCGTGGTGACTTACAAGATGATGGAAGACAACTGGTTTGTGGTCTCTGGCTATAATGCAGGGCGCATTTTTTACCAAAAAACGTTATTGAGCGGCGGCGTATTTAAGACCTTCTTGCTGGAATACGATGAAAGCGAAAAAGCCCGTTATGATGCGATTGCCAAACGCATAGAAAAATCATTTACTGATTAAGGCAAAGGGAGTCCAAAACAGGTTTTGGACTCCCGCAGGACTTAAATCACCCCGCTAAGAATCACCGGCAACACCCAATATTGAATGCCAGAGCCTGAAAACTTCTGTTTCAAGTGATTAACCAAGGTTTCCAAATCGTTTTCATCAACATACATTTGAAAACGCAGGCGTTTTTGCCGACCTGTGACTTGTTCCGCCAAAGATAAGCCTTTGTTTTCATGATGATGGGCATTAACCGTGAAGCTACTAAATCCCAGCTCTTCTTCCAGCATCAGCAAAGTATCAACAAGAGCCTCTTCCAGACTGGGCGGCACGTTAATAGTCACCAGATATTCTTTGTCGTGTTTCATAACGCCTCCTCTTTCGGTAAGCCGAATAATTTAAACAATATCGGTAATAAAAACAGCGTCAAAAAAGTGGATGACACCAAACCGCCGATGACCACAATGGCTAACGGGCGTTGAATTTCCGACCCTGGGCCCGTGGCAAATAACAACGGAATCAAACCGAATGCCGCGATACTCGCCGTCATCAACACAGGACGTAATCGCCGCGACGAACCTAAGGTAACGACTTTGATTATATCCATGCCCATGGCTTTGAGCTGATTAAAATAACTCACCATCACCACGCCATTCAGCACCGCAATACCTAACAGAGCGATAAAACCGACTGACGCAGGCACAGAAAGATATTCACCTGAAATCCACAAGCCGAACACACCGCCGACCATTGCCAACGGGATATTGGATAACACCAACACCGCTTGCCGCACTGAGCCGAAGGTGGAAAACAACAGTAAGAAAATCAACCCCAGCGCAATCGGAACAACTAACGTTAACGTTGCCGCCGCGCGTTGCTGGTTTTCAAATTGTCCACCAAATTCAATGGTGTAGCCTGTCGGTAATTTGACTTTTTCTTCCACCGCTTTGCGTGCTTCTTCTACGAAACCGACTAAATCGCGTCCGCCGACATTGCTACGCACTACTACAAACCGCTGTCCTTTTTCACGTCCGATAGATACCACACCTTCGACTTTTTCAATTTTAGCAATGGCGGTGACGGGAACATGACCGCCATTCGGTAACGTAATTTGCAGATTATTAAAGTTCGCAGTGTTGCTGGAGCCGCGTAAAATCAGCGGTGTGCGTTTAATGCCCTCTTGCACCACGCCCAAATTTAAACCTTCAATCTGAGCGCGTAACAAGGTTTCAATGCTATCTGAATCCAGCCCTAAACGCCCCGCCGCCAGTTTGTCGATGGTGAGTTGCAAGAACTGCATCCCATCATTTTGTTTGGCGAACACATCACTAGAACCTTCAATATGTTTTAGCACATCGGCGATTTCATTCGCTTTGTCATTGAGTATCGCGAGGTCTGCCCCAAATAATTTAATCGCCACATCACCGCGTGTACCTGTGAGCATTTCGGAAACGCGCATTTCAATCGGTTGGGTAAAACCAAACGCAATCCCCGGAGTTTGCGCCATGACTTTACGAATTTCTTCGATAAGTTCATCTTTGCTTTTCATGCGCCATTGGTCTTTGGCTTTTAAGACTAAAAAGGTATCGGTTTCGTTTAAGCCCATCGGATCTAAGCCCAATTCATCCGAACCCACCCTTGAGACAATCGTGGCAATTTCAGGGACATTTTTCAGCAGATTTTTTTGTACTTGCCCGTCTAACGCCACCGAATTTGCCAGCGTGATAGACGGCAGTTTTTCCAATTGCAAAATAATGTCGCCTTCGTCCATCGTCGGCATAAAGGTACTGCCGATTTGGGTGAATACCACGCCCGTAATCACTAACAACACTGCCGCGCCAGTAAACACTTTTTTGCTGTTATTGAGACACCACAGCAAACTGGGTTGATACAGTTTTTGCAGTTGACGCGGCAGCCACGGTTCTTCGTGCGAGACTTCTTTCAATAAGTAAGAGGCAATCACAGGAATAACGGTCAGCGATAACACCAGCGAGCCACTGAGCGCGAAGACGATGGTCAACGCCACAGGAGTGAATAATTTACCTTCCAAACCTTGCAAGGTCAGCAACGGCAAAAACACGATAATGATGATTAAAATCCCAGCAGTCACCGATGCAGCAACCTCTGCGGTGGCGCGGTAGATAACGTGTAAGCGCGGCAAACGTTGCGCGGTTTTGGTGTGCGCTAAGTGAGTGATAAGATTTTCCACCACCACCACAGCGGCATCGACCAGCATACCAATCGCAATCGCCAAGCCGCCTAAACTCATTAAGTTCGCCGACATTCCCATTTGTTTCATGAGTATAAAGGTGAACAATGCCGCCAACGGTAATGCTAACGCCACCACTAACGCGGCGCGTAAATTGCCCAAAAATAAAATCAGCAACACGACAACTAATACAATCGCTTCCAATAGCGCGTGTAATACCGTGTCTACGGCTTTATCAACTAAATCGCCGCGATTGTAAAACACCTTGGTTTCCACCCCTTTGGGAAAACCTTTGCTGATTTCAGCCAGCTTGGCTTCAATGCCTGTAATCGTTTGTCGGGCATTCGCACCGCGCAAACTCAACACCAAACCTGTCACCGCTTCGCCCTGACCGTTTTTACTGACCGCGCCATAACGAGTCAACGCGCCAATGTTGACATCGCTAATATCAGCAACAGTAATGGGTATGCCATTTTTATTATCGACGACAATATTTTTCACATCGTCGATATTTTTAATACGTCCTTCGGCACGGACAATCAAGGCTTCCTCACCGTCAGTCAATCGCCCTGCCCCATCATTACGGTTATTGCTTTGGATGGCTTGTTGTAATTTATCGAGACTAATACCGCGTGCCGATAAACGGGTATTATCAGGAATAATTTCAAAACTACGCACCAAACCGCCTAAGGAATTGACATCAGCAACCCCGCCTACGGTGCGCAAGGCAGGACGTATCACCCAATCCAATAAACTGCGCAGTTCCATTAAATCCAAACCACCGCCTTCTACCGAAAACATGAACATCTCACCTAGCGGCGTAGTCATCGGCGCGATACCCCCTTCGACACCTGCGGGTAAATTACCCCATAAGGTATTCAAGCGTTCGGCGATTTGTTGCCGCGCCCAGAATATATCCGTGCCTTCTTGAAAATCGACGGTAATATCAGTCATTGCGTATTTGGCAACCGAGCGCAACATGGTTTGATGCGGGATGCCTAATAACTCGACTTCAATAGGCGCGGTGATACGCGCCTCCACTTCTTCAGGTGTCATACCCGCCGCTTTAACAATAATTTTTACTTGTGTGGGTGACACTTCAGGAAAGGCATCAATGGGAATATTGGTAAACGAGTAATAGCCGCCACCTGCCAACAACAATACGACTATCATCATCAACAGTCGCTGACTGAGCGCGAAACGAATCAAGTGTGACATTATTCTTCACTCCCCAAACCCAACCAGTTGGCTTTTAACGCGCCAGCACCTTGAATGGCAATGTCATTATCAGCTGATAATTCACCACTAATAATAGATTCTTCGCCTTGCTTACCTATCACGACAATAGGCGTGACCGCAAAGCCCTCTTTATTACGCACGAACACATAAGATTTACCTTCGTTTTGAGCAATCGCGGTGTTGGGGACATGGAATATAGGTGTATCACTGTCCTGCACGATTTGAGTGTTGATGCGTTGCCCTGCTCGTATCGTTGATTGTTTGCCTTGAATAATAGCTCGGGCTAACACGGTCTGATTTTCAGCATTGACGCTCTGCCCTAATAAACTGATTTTCGCGCTGATGTCGGTATTTTCAATCTGCACGGTATCGCCGACTTTCAAACTACCGACACGCTCTTGCGGAATATTAATTTCCAACCACAATTCATTGAGATTTGCGACGCGATAAATGGGAGCCAAACTGTCAATACGTTCACCTGCAACTGCCATGCGCTCCATAACCACACCTGTAATCGGTGCGCGTAAACTGTGTTGACTGGATAAACGATGGGTTTTAGCCAGCTGTGCAATGTCGCCTGTTGTCATACCAGCACTTTGTAGTAGCTGTTTATGTTCATCGGCTTCCGAGACAAAAGCATTGTATTGCGCTTGGGTTTCTTGCCAACGACGGTCGGCAATCACCCCTTCTTGCAACATTTTTTTATCACGCTGATAAAAAACCGACCCCAGTTGTAACTCACTCAACGCCTTAAGATATAAGCGTTGCATAGACAGCAAATCGGGACTATTCAGTTCAACCAACACCTCGCCTTTTTTAACGTTATCGCCTATCGCCGCATTGAGTTTAGTGATAAGTCCTGCTTGTGATGCACTGACCACATATTCCTGCTCAGGCGGTACAACCACTTTAGCAGGTGCGGTTAAGAGCGGCACTTGGGTAGCGGCTTGTAATTTACCCAGCATTACGCCCAGATTGCCGAGATTTTGTGCGGATATTTTTACGTTGTTTTCGGCGTGCGCGGGGGTGTAAAACGAAAAACTCAACGCGATTAGCAATAACGAGGTGCGTGTAATGACTGCCAGTCCTGTGAAGGACTGGCAGTCATGTTTAAATTTCGTACTCATGGCATTACCCCGACGGCTTGGTTATACAGGGCAATATCACGTTCTAACATTACCGCTCGTTCTTTGGCATTTAACGCCGCTTGTTGTGCTTTCGCGCCAATTCTTAACAAATCCATTAAATCAATCTCACCGACTGAAAACGCGGTTTTACTCATGTTCAACAGACTTTCAGTGGCTGTTTTTAACTCATTGGCATTGGCAAGTTCGGCATGATTAACCTCTAAATTATGTTCTGCCTCGTGATGCGCCTGTTTTAAATCCCGAAATAATTGTTCACGTTCTGCGATTAATTTATTCAATTCCACATTGATAGCGGCAACCTGAGGCGCGAGATGATCGCTACCGCCAAAAGGGATATTGACACCGATACTAAAACTGACAGTGTGATTACTCGCGGTATTACCCATATCGCCATTAACACCTGCCAGAACATTGGTTTGCCCCGAACCAACCGCTTTCATTGCATCGAGTGCCGCTTGTTTGAGATTAATTTGGCTGTTAATAGCGACCAAAGCAGGATGATTCTGCTCAACTTCTTTTAAATCGACCAACTTCTCATGATAATCTTTGGGTACTTTAGTCATTTGCGTAATGCTGGCATACCGTTTGCGAGCGTGCATTAATTCGGCTTCCGCCTGAATCAGCGTAGAGCGTTTTTGTAATAATTCGGTTTGTGCCAACAACACATCCGAACGCGGCAAATCGCCTAATTCAACCCTCCGCCCAATTTTTTCATGCAGTTGCTCATACACCTTGATTTCTTCTTGTGCCTGTTCATAGCGAATTTTTTGTAAATCCAACTCCCATAACGCACCTCTCACCAAGCCTGCTACACGCAATTTAGTGGCAATCGTTTGGGTTTTCGCGCTGGTATCGGCTTGCTCACCAACGGCAAGTTCTGCATCACGCTGCCCGATATTCCACAACGGCACTTGCACGCCCGCATTGATAAAATGCAGCCTACCGCCATTGGCTCCCGTAGCGGCTTCCTCAAAACTATAACTGGCTTGTGACGCACCTGCCGTCCAGCTTTTACCACGCTGAGCAAGTGCGGCGGCTTGGTCTTCTAGCGCGTTAAGCCACGCCATATCAGGGAATTTTTCCAGCGTTAAATCGACGACTTTAGCTAAAGTCAATCCATTATCAATTTCAATCGGGTCTTCGTGCGCGACTATCGGAGTCGATTCAGCAAAACTTAACGAGGTGGTCAGCCAAAAGGCAAACAAACACCTGCTAACAAGGTTTAAAGCAAACATAAATAAGGCTCATTGTGTAAAAACAAGAAAGTAAAAGCGTGCCAATAACCACGCTGATTTTAACTAGCGATGAGAACTAAACGTGTGCAGGTGGAGCGCGAGCAGGATGAGCGAAATAGGTTAACTGACTGACCAACGGAACAGAAGATATGTGTAACGCGGTAGTAAACGTAGCAAGCAGGGGATGAAATACGGCAGGCGGTAATATTGCTAAACCACCATCATGATGCAAATCAGCAATGATTTTGTACAGGTGTTGTATTGGTAACGCAAAGTCTCGACTAAACCCTGCATCAAGACCCACAACCTGTCCATCCATATCACTGCAAAATGCAGACATTTTGCACGACAAAACGGGTGCAGACGGCGTTGATTCAAGTGCATCTACTGAGTCAGAATGCCCATACACTTCAAGCCCTGGAATGTGCAGACCTTGTGATAAAAATTTCTCGCTAGTATGCGCATGGACTAATGGTGCAATACATTGCAACAGTACCAGAAAAAAAACCAGAAATGAGCGAAGTGAGAAAATCATGGATGCAATATAGGCTATTAAAAAAAAATTAACAACGTGTTAAAGCAATTATATCTTCGATAGGCGTTCAGTTTCTATTTAGCTTTGCTATCATAAGATGTCACGCAATCCCATGAAGTCCTCACAAGGTGTGAGCGTATTTTTATATTTTTCAAGGCTATTATTATGAATGCCCATTCTGTATTTAAGTTGGTATTGAGTGCGATACTGCTGTCTCATATTGTATCGTGTTCAATGACACCGACACACTCTTATTACCAATCGCCTCCGCGTTACACGAATGCGCCACCTTATAATAATTGGCAGCGTAATAATTACAATCAAACCGCATATCCGAATAATAATTATGGCTACAGTAATTATGGCAATAATTATGGTGGCGGTGCTGGTCAGAATGGTTATGGCTACAACGGCTACAGCCATAATGGGCGTAAAAATAATAATCGGTATCCCATAGAAGCACCACAACAGCAACAATATCGCATTCAGGCAGAAGCACAGCAGCAACGCCTGCAAGCTGACATGAATAAACAACGTATGCAGGCTGAATTCCAGCAAGAACAGCAAAAAGCCCTGTTGCAACAGCAACAGCAACGTGTTCAATCCGAAGTGGAAAAACAGCGTCTGCTCGGTGAATACCAGCAACAAAAAGCGATAGCCGAAGCCCAGCAACAACAGAAACAAGCCGAGTTTGCGCAACAGCAACAGCGGATGCAAGTAGAAGCAGAGCAACAACGCCTACAAGCCGAAGCGCAACAGCAAGTACAACGCGCTCAAGCCGAAGCAGTACAGCAACAGAAGGCAATACAGGTGCAGGCAGAACAACAACGGATGCAGGCGGAATTTCAACAGCAAACCATGCAGGCTCAAGCAGAACAACAACGCATCCAAGCCGAAGCCCTACAACAGCAACAGCGGATGCAGGCAGAAGCAGAGCAACAACGAGTACAAGCGGAAGCGCAACAACAAATGCAACGCGCTCAAGCCGAAGCATTACAGCAACAACAAGCCACCCAAGCTGCTGCTGCCCAACAACAGGCAGAACAGCAAGCCGCCGCACAAAGAGCCAGTGATGCCGCTAAAAAGAAAGCGGAATGTGAAGCGGCAGGATTACCTGATTGTGATAAGTAATGGGTTAATCACGGGAACATGAATGACTGCCAGTCCTTAAAGGACTGGCAGTCATAGCTAAACAAGTTTAATAGTAAATAGTGAGTGATTGGAGTACAAACCTAGGTTTGAATTCCGTCATATCAAACTATGAAAACAGGATTACTCAAAGTTAATAACTCGCCGTTAGACCAGACTTTTACTCGCCACTTCGAATACATCTTTGGAAATGTCTGGCGTGTGCATAATGCGCTCCAGTTGCGCCTTCATCAGCTCCTGACGCGCGAAATCAAACCGTCGCCATGAGGTAAAAGCCCCGACCATACGCGAGGCAACTTGTGGATTTAGCGTATTCAGAGCAATAATCTGGTCAGCAAGAAACGCATAACCCTGACCATTTGCCGCATGAAAATGCACAGGGTTCGCCTGACTGAACGCACCAATCACTGAGCGCACGCGATTAGGGTTTTTTAAGTCAAACGCGGGGTGTTCCATTAACGCTTGCACTGTCGCAAAAGTATCGGGCGCAGAGCTGGATGCCTGTAACGCAAACCATTTATCCACCACTAACGCTTCCGCTTGCCATTGCTGATAAAAACTCGCTAAACACGCGGGTTTTTCAGGGTGTGCGCTGTTGACGATAACCGACAATGCCGCCATTTGGTCGGTCATGTTGCCCGCATCCGCAAATTGCGCACTTGCCCACTGTTGAATATCAGGCTGTTCCAGTTTGCTTAAATACGCTAAACAAATGTTTTTAATACGTCTGCGTCCAATTGCACCCGCATCAAAGTTGCCCGACTCATCACGGTGATTGGCGGTATAAATGGCTTTAAATTCAGCTTGCAGCTGCTCGGCTAAGGTGCGCAACACCTGCTCTCGTGCTTGATGAATGCCTATCACATCAATGACGCGCATTTGTTCGGCTAAATAGGTTTCTGATGGCAAACTGAGCAATAAGGAAAAATACGCCAAGTCATGCCAATCGTGTGCCAAAACCTGTTTAAAGGCAGTGACAATAATCGGATTGACGTGCAGCGGACGATTATTTTGCAGGTCATCAACCAAACCTAAAATAATCTTACCTGCCAGTTCCTGCCCTGCTTCCCAGCGATTAAATTCATCACTGTCATAGCTCAATAAAAATGCCAGTTCTTCCAGACTGCGTTCCATCACCAATTTAACAGGCGCGGAAAAACCTCTTAATAACGACACCACAGGAGGCTGTTTCAGTTCGGTAAAGGTGAATACCTGCTCGGCTTCGGTGAGTTGTAAAATGACTTCATCGGTAGCCGCTGTGCCGTCTGGGTTTAATAAGCCGAGAGTCACAGGAATATGCAACGGCGGTTTAACGGTTTGATTCGGTGTCGGCGGGCAATGTTGTTTAATGATCAACGCCAAGGTTTCAGCCGCCGCGTCATAGTGTTGCGATACAATTAGCACAGGCGTTCCCGCTTGTTCGTACCAGCGGCGGAACTGGGTTAAATCAACCGCGTTGGCATCTTCCATCGCCTTAACAAAATCTTCGCAAGTGACCGCTTGTCCATCATGACGGTCAAAATATAAATCACTGCCTTTACGAAACCCCTCTACACCGACCAAGGTACGAATCATGCGCACTACTTCCGCGCCTTTTTCATACACGGTGAGCGTGTAAAAATTGTTAATTTCAATATAGGCTTCGGGGCGTATCGGATGGGCAAGCGGGCCGGCATCTTCGGCAAACTGGCGAGTGCGTAACATATTGACATCTTCGATACGCTTCACACCTTTGGACGTTCTATCGGCGGTAAATTCCTGATCCCTAAAAACGGTAAAACCTTCTTTCAAACTGAGTTGAAACCAGTCGCGGCAAGTGACGCGATTACCCGACCAGTTATGAAAATACTCATGCCCGATAACCCCTTCAATATGTTCATAATCAAAATCAGTTGCGGTATCTGGACGCGCCAGTACAAACTTGGTATTAAAAACATTCAGCCCTTTATTTTCCATCGCGCCCATATTGAAATGGCTGACCGCCACAATCATATACAAATCCAAATCATACTCACGCCCGTAGACTTGTTCATCCCAGAGCATGGCATTTTTTAACGATTGAATCGCATGACCGCATTTGTCTTTATCGTGCGCTTCAACAAAAATTTCTAAATCAACGGTGCGTCCTGACATCGTGGTAAAGGTATCTGCCACACATTCCAACTGCCCCGCCACCAGCGCGAATAAATAACACGGTTTGTTAAACGGGTCTTCCCACGTTACAAAATGGCGATTGTGTTCTAAATCACCATGATGGATGTTATTACCATTGGACAACAGCACAGGGTAACGGTCTTTATCGCCCACTAAGGTAGTGGTGAAGCGTGTCATCACATCGGGTCTATCGAAAAAATAAGTGATTTTTCTAAAACCTTCCGCTTCGCATTGCGTGCATAGCATTCCATTGGACAAATACAAACCTTCCAGCGCGGTATTGGCTTTGGGATTAATGGTATTTTCAATGGTCAGCACAAAACTGTGTTGTTGCGGCACGTTATGAATAGTCAGCGTGTCTGCCGTCAGGCTATAGTCTGCCTCGGTCAATTCAGTGTCATCGTTTAATACCACGCGCAACAGCGTCAGGTTTTCGCCGTTCAACGTCAGTGAGGCCGCAGACGACACACTGGCAGGATTCCGCACCATCACCATGCGCGACATAACCTGCGTATTGTCATCATCCAGTGTGAAATTTAACGCCACGCTGTCAATTAAATATTCAGGAACGGTGTAGTTTTTCAGGTAAGTAGTTTGTAGGTTGTTCATGATAAGTGACTTAAAAAGTTTAAAAAGGTAGGGTGGGCAACGCTTTTTTGCCCACCACATTGATATAGTGTAAAAGGTGGGCAAAAAAACTGCTCACCCTACTCGCTGACATCCAACATTTTCAAGAGAGTTTCACGAATTTGTTGTTGCTTGTCGGTATCGGTAATCGGTTGCAGCTGCTGGTCGGTGATGTAAAACATATCTTCAACGCGGCTGCCGATGGTGGTAATTTTCGCACTGTGCAGATGAATGTGTTGCTGCACAAAGGCGCGACCTACTTTTGACAATAAACCCGCGTGGTCGGTGGTAATCAGCTCCATGATGGTGTGATTACTGAGGGTATCTTCATGAAAATTAATTTCTGTGGGAATCGGAAAATGTTGCGCCTGTCGCAGTCGGGTCTGACGATGGATATTTTTGTACTCTTTTACCGTACCATGTAACAGACTGCTGCGCAGGCTGTTACAGATACGGACTTCTCTGAATAGTTCGGTGATAGGGTCTCCCGATTGTTCCAGTACCTGAAAGCTGTTCAGCACATAATTATTCATCGTGGTCATGATACGCGCATCGAGAATGGTCAGTCCGAGCTGATCAAGACACGCGGTACTGATGGAAAAAATACCGGTTTCATCTTTGGTATACACAAACACCTCTGCACTGCCGCGCTGGGTTTGCGGACGCACAATGACCAACGGTAAATCCTCTTCGCTGGTTGAGGCAATAGCGACGGTATGCCAGACGATTTCATCTGAGGAATAGCGTAGAAAATAATCATCGGGGATATATTGCCATGACTGGTCAATAATGATTTCGGCGATACCTTGTTTTATCAGATGTTCTTTCGCTTCCTGTTTATTTTCCCGCAAACGTTCCGCAAGCGTCGCAGGACTTTGCAAGCCTCGGCGTAACGCGCTGTGCGTGCTGGAATACAGATCCATTAATAACGCATCTTTCCATGAATTCCACAATTCAGGATTAGTGGCGCGTATATCGGCAACTGTGAGCAGATAAAGATGATTAAGATAACCAATGCTACCGACTTTTTGCGCGAATTCATGGATTACATCGGGATCGCTGATGTCTTTACGTTGCGCTGTCATCGACATAATAAGGTGGTTACGCACCAGCCAGGCAATGAGCTTGGTATCACGCGGCGACACATCGTGTTGTACGCAGAAATTGTGTGCAATTTCTTCGCCTATCACAGAATGATCGCCGTTTTTACCTTTAGCAATATCATGAAACAACGCAGCGAGGTACAAAATTTCGGGCTTGGGAATCTGCAAAAACACATCATTGCAAAACGGCAGTTCGTCATTGTGTTTCACCAGACAAAAACGGCGCAAATTGGCGACCACAAACAGCGTGTGTTCATCTACGGTGTAAATATGAAACAAATCATACTGCATACGCGCCACAATATTGGCAAAGCCCGGAATGTAGGCAGCCAATACCCCATAGCGATTCATGCGTTTAAGTTCATGCGTTATTCTGCGCGGTTGGCGCAATATTTCCATAAACAGGTGATTAGCCGCTTTATTGACACGATAATCATCATCTATCAAGTGCAGATTTTTACGAATCAGTCGTAGTGTAGTGGCTCTGATTCCTTTGAGATTCGGATTGAGTTGCAGAATTAAAAAAATACCCAGCAACATCAACGGTTGTTCCTCGAACACGTTCTCATTGGTGGCTTCCAGATAACCATTGATAGCAACAAAATCCTCGTTGACGGGGGTCGTTACGCCATTATTACCGTGTACAAAACGCTCATCAAACAACTGCAATAACATTTCATTCAGTCGCTCCAAACCTTGCACGGTTTGAAAATAAAACTGCATAAACCTTTCAACATCTTGATTATATTGGCTATTTTCCACCTTAAAACCGAATTGGTGTGCCAGTTCACGCTGATAATCAAAAATCAGCCGATCTTCCGCTCTGTGGGTCAAAAGATGCAAGGCATAACGAATGCGCCACAACACTTCCAGTGCGGCAACCAGTTCCGCGTATTCCGATTGCGGTAAAAAGCCGTATTTAATCAGCTCTTTAAGCGTGGAGACGTTGTAATGGCGTTTAAACACCCACGCAATGACCTGTCGGTCGCGCAGTCCCCCCGGGCCTTCTTTTATGTTCGGTTCCAGATTGTAGGCAGTGTCGTGAAAGCGTGCATAACGATGCCGCTGCTCTTCCATTTTAGCGGCGAAAAAGTCATTCGATGACCAGATTTTATCGGGGCCAGTTGCTTGTTTCAGCCGTTGAAACAGTTCCGCGTTACCATAAATCAGGCGGCTTTCCATCAAACTGGTCATGATGGTTTGATCGTCCAAGGCTTCGCTGATACATTGCGCAATGGTGCGCACACTCTGCCCTGGCTTTAAACCTATATCCCACAGAAACGTGAAAAAATTAGCCAGTGATTCCTGATACGCAGCGGTATTGTTGCTGTCCAACAGCACAATAATATCAATATCAGAATAAGGAAATAATTCCTGTCTGCCATAGCCGCCCACCGCACACAATGATAAGCGCGGTGCATAGTTGCCTAAAAAATGCTGCCAGCAACAACTCAGAATTTTATCAATAAACGCTGATTTTTCTTTCAGCAGTTTGCCGACCGAACGTTGCGGATTGAATTTTTGTCGCAATTCAGCATCATGTTGTTTTAATAAGTTCTTAAATTGCAACAGGGTGTCTTTTTGAGCGAATAACGAGGCGGTAATGGTTTTGTTTAAGGTCATCACATTTCTTCTTGGCGCAAGGTCAGAATCTCATAACCTGTCGGAGTGACTAAAATAGTGTGTTCATATTGCGCCGATAAACTGCGATCTTTCGTGACCGCAACCCAGCCATCGGGCAGAATTTTAACTTCTTTTTTGCCCAGATTAATCATCGGTTCAATGGTTAAAATCATACCCGCATCCAATACTTCACCCGTTCCCGCTTTGCCGTAATGCAGCACTTGCGGTTCTTCATGAAACTTTTTGCCGATACCATGACCACAAAATTCACGCACGACGGAATAACGGTTGGATTCGGCGTGTTTTTGAATCGCATGACCGACATCACCTAATCGCGCACCTGCTTTGACCTGTTGAATGCCCAGATACATGGCTTCCTGAGTGACTTTACACAGGCGTTTAGCGTGTGCGCTGACTTCGCCGACATAAAACATTTTGCTGGTATCACCATGATAACCGTCTTTAATGACCGTAATATCAACATTAATGATGTCGCCCACTTTGAGTTTTTTCTCATTGGGTATACCGTGGCATACCTGCTGATTAACAGACGTACAAATAGATTTAGGAAAGCCTTTGTAATTAAGCGGTGCGGGAATAACTTTCTGCACATCCACCATGTAATTATGACAAATTAAATCCAGTTCATTAGTAGTAATCCCTGCAACCACATGAGGCTCTATCATTTCGAGGACTTCGGCTGCAAGTCTGCCGGCGATGCGCATTTTTTCAATTTCAGCTTCGGTTTTAATAATAATCATAATTTAAGGCATAAGGGGCAAGATTCAAGGTTCAAGGCGCAATTCACGGTGTTTATCCGCTGACTTTTGAACCTCAGTACAAATAATTTTAACAGAGTTCAGCGGCGTATAACCTGACATTTTGATTATTAACAGTCAATCTGCAACACCAATGCTTATCTAGCCAATTTGCCTTATTACCAGTCCTTTTTTTACCTAAGCCACTTGACTATTGACTATTGACTACTACTATTTCCCCCTTGTAAAGAACATAATTTTGCTAAGGGAAGTCCTTATGTCTGTTTTTCTATCAAGAAACACCACGCATCCCACCTTCCATCACGCCACTTCTTTATTACGCCTCATTATTAAACCTGCCACATTTTCCACGCAAAAACATTGATCCAAACCGAAAATTGCTAAAAAAACACCTGTCGCTACCAGTAAAAACGGCAGCCACCTTATAAATACCAAGGAGTTACTATGCTCAATATGCTTGAACCGTTTGATTTAGAT
The DNA here is from genome assembly GCA_030693155.1 of Methylococcales bacterium. GTDB lineage: Bacteria > Pseudomonadota > Gammaproteobacteria > Methylococcales > Methylomonadaceae > UBA4132. The sequence goes on along the minus strand of JAUYBJ010000053.1, from coordinate 368 downwards.
GCACTACCTTTCCAGCCAAGCAGAGAAATTAGAACACGGTGGAAAATGACACGAAAAGAACCCATGAGTATTAGTGGGATAAATTTACCTGGATTATTCCGCATAGATAATTTCACAACTGATTCGGTTTGGTTTTTCACTGTTTTTGTCTGTGAAATTATCGGATTACTTGGTATAGCCTCAGAACTTGACAGTATTATTGCAATAGCAATTATAGTAGCCGTAGGTATTAGAGTTGTTGTTCCATTATAAAACAATCAGTTAGCGAGATAGAAGTTCCAAAGCCCCGCGCAGACTCCGAGAATATCATCATATAAATCAATAAGATGGTTTCTTAGTCTGTCAGAAAGAATGCGGTAACGCTTCAT